>JBKJQQ010000263.1:0-6447 GCA_046593875.1 Mycobacteriales bacterium
GACGTCGTTGATGATCACCAGCAGCGCGTCGCCGCTCGTCCGCACCGTCTCGGCGAAGTCGCGCTGGTCGGGCGTGAGGTCGGTGTCGAGCAGCAGGCCGGTCATGCCGATCACGGCGTTCATCGGCGTGCGGATCTCGTGCGACATCGTCGCCAGGAAGGCGGACTTCGCGGCGTTGGCCGCCTCCGCCTCGCGGTGCGCGTCGACCAGCTCGGCCTCGCGCTCCTGCACCACCTGCCGCTCGGAGGCCAGCCGGGTGGCGAGCTCGTCCAGGCCGGAGCCGATCGCCTGCAGCTCGGCCGGGCCGGTGCCGGGGGACCGGGCCGCCAGGTCGCCCTCGCGCAGCCGCGCGATGGTGCCGGTCAGCCCCTCGACCGGCTCGACGACGTCCCCGCGCAGCCGGCGGAACTGCCGTAGGACGACCGCGGCGACCGCCAACGCGAGGAGGACCTCGAGGGCCAGGCCGAGCGCGAGGAGGAGGATCTGCTGGCGCTCGGAGTCCCCGCGCAGATCGTCGGCGAGCAGCTCGGCCTCGGCCTCGGCCGCCCGGTAGTCGTCGAACAGCGTCTTGTCCAGGCGCAGGAAGCCGGCCTGGCTGCGCCCCTCCGGGAAGCCGCCGAGCGCCTGCTGGGCCCAGCCGCTGCGCCACGCGCGCTGCCGCTGCTCCACCTCGTCGTACAGCGCGAGCATCCGCGGGCTGTCGGCGAAGCGCCCGCGGACGTCGTCGTTGCGGCCGGGCAGCCCCGCGGTGCCGGCTTCGTACGGGTCGAGGAACGCCTGCTCGCCGGTGACGAGAAAGGCCCGCAGCGCCGTCTGCTGGTCGAGCATCGCCAGGTGCGCGAGGCGTACGGCGCGCGCGCCCTCCTGGTACCGGTCGGTCTGCGGCACGAGGAACAGCACCAGCACGCCGAGCACGGCCGCGCTGACGAGGGAGGTGAAGACGACCGCGAGGATCATGAGGCGGGCGAGCGAGCCGACCCGGCGCGTCAGCGACGCGGACGGCGCGGCGGCGGGCTCGACGGTCACAGTCGGTGAGCCTGCCAGAGGCACCTAGGGTCGTGCTCATGACGGACGCGACCCTGCCCCCGCCGGACCCGGGCGAGCGGCTGCGCGAGCAGACCGCCGAGGCCGTGCTCGCGCAGGCGGAGACCGCCGTCGAGGAAATGGCCCTGGACGTGGACATGGCGCCGCTGGATGTTCCGCGACGGTTGCTGCTCGTGCACGCGCACCCCGACGACGAGACGATCGGGACCGGCGCGACGATGGCGAAGTACGCCGCGGCCGGCACCGCCGTCACCCTCGTCACCTGCACGCTCGGCGAGGAGGGTGAGGTCCTGGTCCCGGGACTGGAGCACCTGGCCGCCGACAAGGACGACGGCCTGGGACAGCACCGCATCGGCGAGCTGGCCGCGGCGTGCGAGGCGCTGCGGGTCACCGACCACCGCTTCCTCGGCGGTCCGGGGCGCTACCGCGACAGCGGGATGATGGGCACGCCCGCGAACGAGCGGCCGGAGTGCTTCTGGAAGGCCGACCTCGACGAGGCGGTTCGCGAGCTGGTCGCCGTCGTGCGCGAGGTCCGGCCGCAGGTCCTCGTGACGTACGACAGCAACGGCGGCTACGGCCATCCCGACCACGTCCAGGCGCACCTGATCACGGTCGCCGCCTTCGACGCCGCCGCGGACCCGTCCTTCGCGCCGGGCCTGGGCGAGCCGTGGCAGCCGTCGAAGCTGTACTACAGCGCCGTGCCGCGCAGCGTCCTGCAGGCCGGCATCGACCTGCTGCGTGACAGCGGCGACACCAGCGGCTTCTTCGGTGTGGAGAAGGCCGAGGACCTGCCGTTCGGCGTGCCGGACGACCAGGTGACCACGGCCGTGGACGCGAGCGACGAGCTGGAGGCCAAGGTCGCCGCGATGCGAGCGCACAAGACGCAGATCGCCGTGGACGGGCCGTTCTTCGCGCTGAGCAACAACATCGGGCAGCGGGCGTTCGGGATCGAGCACTACACGCTGGGCCGTGGGGTCCGCGGCCCCGGCACCGGGCCGAACGGCTGGGAGGACGACCTGTTCGCCGGCCTCGACGCCTGACCCCCTCCGCGTGACGTCCACAGCACGGGAGTGCTGTGGACCTCCCGCGGTCGGGAAGGGGTGACCCGGGCGTGATGGGCCATCTGGGTGGTTCTGGGTCCCCGCCGTGCGGAGGGAAGGCTCCGCGGGCAGGTTCGACGAACAACGGGCTAGCCGCTCCGCCCGCCTGACCCGGAGGATCCCTGTGCCTGATCCCGTGCTCTCACGCCTCGACCAGCTCATCGGCGCCGCCGGCACGGGAGTGCTCGACATGGCGGGCGCCGACGTCGGCAGCACGCGCGAGAGCCAGCGGCGCAGGCGCTGGGTCAAGCTGACGATCGTGGTCTGGGCGGCGGTGACGTTGTTGTGGCTGCGGGCGGCCACCTACGACGGCAACGGGTTCGTGCCGTTCCCGTCCATCGACCCGTTCCTGCTGGTCATCATCATCTTCTTCGGCCTGATGCTGGCACTGCTGTTCGGCCAGCAGCTCATGACCGCGCGGTCGCCGCACATCGTCTACCGCCCCGAGCAGATCACCACGACGCTCGACGACGTCGTCGGGATCGACCAGGTCAAGGACGACGTCGTCCGCTCGCTCAACCTGTTCCTGGCCCACAAGACGTTCCGCGACGAGATGGGCGGCTCGCCGCGACGCGGCCTGCTCTTCGAGGGGGCGCCCGGCACGGGCAAGACCCACCTGGCGCGGGCCATGGCGCGTGAGGCGGGGGTGCCGTTCCTGTTCGTGAGCGCGACCAGCTTCCAGTCGATGTGGTTCGGTGCGTCCGCCAAGAAGATCCGCTCGTACTTCAAGGCGCTGCGCAAGGCCGCCCGCAAGGAGGGCGGCGCCATCGGCTTCATCGAGGAGATCGACGCCATCGCGATGTCCCGCGGGGGTGTGGCGACCGGCATGACCGCGGCCTTCTCGCCGCTGGTGTCCGGCTGCCAGGGCACCGCCTGCCTGCCGTCGGCGTACGCCACCGTCGCGCTGCCGGCCACGGTGCGGAACGGCTTCGTCAGCGAGGGCACCGGCGGCGTCGTCAACGAGCTGCTCGTGCAGCTGCAGTCCTTCGACGACCCGACCGGCGGGCAGCGGCTGCGGGGCTGGTTCGCCGACCGCCTCAACCTGCTGCTGCCGCCGCACCGCCAGCTCAAGCGCCCGGACGTCGTCCCGACCAACATCCTGCTCATCGCCGCGACCAACCGCGCCGACGGCCTCGACCCGGCGCTGCTGCGCCCCGGCCGCTTCGACCGCCGTGTGACCTTCGAGCTGCCGACCAAGGCCGGCCGGCGGTCGCTGCTGGACCACTTCCTCAAGAGCAAGGCCCACACGCCGGAGCTGGACGACCCCGAGATCCGTGAGGCGCTGGCGTCGGTGACCCAGGGCTACACCCCGGTGATGATCGAGCACCTGCTCGACGAGGCGCTGGTCAACGCGGTCCGCCGCGGCCAGACCGCGCTGACGTACAAGGACGTGGAGAAGGCCCGGCTGGTCGAGGAGGTCGGCATGGGGCAGCCCGTCGCCTACACCGACCACGAGCGCCGGCTGATCGCCACCCATGAGGCCGGCCACGCGACGCTGGCCTGGCTGACGGCGCCGGAGCGCCGGCTCGAGGTGCTCACCATCGTCAAGCGCCGCAACGCCCTGGGTCTGCTGGCCCACGGCGACCGCGAGGACGTCTTCACCCGGTCGCGCTCCGAGATGCAGGCGCTCATCCAGATCGCGATGGGCGGCCAGTGCGCCGAGGAGCTGTTCTTCGGCGACGTCTCGACCGGGCCGGGTGGCGACCTGCTCTACGCGACGAACGCCGCCGCCGAGATGGTCGGGGCGCACGGCATGGACGGCTCGCTCGTCTCCTACGCCGCCATCCAGAACAGCTCCTTCAGCGACACGAACATCGTCGGTCGCGTGCTGGCCGACGACCGCGGTCGCGACGCCGTAGAGCGGCTGCTGCAGGACCAGAAGACCGTCGCACGGCGGCTCCTGGCGGAGAACCTGCACCTCGTCGAGGCCCTGCGTGACGCGCTGCTCGAGCGCGAGGAGCTTGTCGGCCACGAGATCACCGACGTCCTGGAGGCGGCCGCGGCTGCCCCGCGGGTCGTGGACCTGACCGAGAGCAGCACCTACCCGATCGGCTGACCCCCTCCGCGTGACTGTCCACAGCACTGCGGTGCTGTGGACCTCCCGCGCTCTGGCAGGCTGGCGCGCGTGGGCGGACGTCAGGGCACGTACGCCGCGTACGGGCTGGTGCTGGTCCTGACGGTGCTGCTGGCCGTGTGGGGTGCCTTCCTCGTCCCGCTGCGGGTCGGCGGGACGGCCGTCCCGGTCTGCTGGGTCGTGGCGGTGGTCGGCAACGTGCTGCTCGGGCGGTACGGCGGACAGCTCCTCGGTCGGTCGGGCGCGCTGGTCCCCGGCCTGCTGTGGCTGGGCATCGCCCTGACCCTCGGGAGCAAGCGCCGCGAGGGGGACCTCATCGTCCCCGGCAGCGTCACGGGCCTGGTCTTCCTGCTGGTCGGCGCGATCGCGAGCGCGGTCGCGTACGGACTTGCTTCACCCGGAGCCCCGACCAGCCGATCACCCGAGCGTGGAGAACGCTGAGGAGCTCGTCGTCGTCCGGCTGGGCGGCTGCCGCTACGCGCTGCCGATGGCTTCTGTCGCCGAGGTCGGCCGCCCCCCGGCGCTGACCCGCGTACCCGGACTGCCGGGCTGGGTCGCCGGCGTCGCCAACTGGCGCGGCCGGGTGCTGGCCGTGCTCGACCTCCGCAGCCTGCTGGCCGCGGACGTCGGCGGCCTGGACCGGCGCGGGCGGCTGGTCGTGCTGCACCACGGCGGCGTGCGCGTCGGCCTGCTCGTCGAGTCCGTGGCCGGTGGCACCGTGCTCGACCCCGAGGCCGTCGAGCCCGCCCTCGCGCACCTGCCCGCGTCGACCCGCAGCCTGCTCGCGGGCCAGGTCACCGACGCCGAGGGGCCGTACGGCGTGCTCGACCTCGACGCGGTCCTCGCCCTCGCTGACGGCCTGCCGCGCGCCCGCCGCGCCGGCTGATCACTTCAGCAGCCCCGCCGAACCGCCGAAGGGCACGACATGGACTTCTCGATCAGGCTCGCCCGGGCCGCCGCGATCATGACCTGGCTGACGCTGGCCGTGTCCGTCGTGGCCGTCACCCTGATGGACCAGCTCGGGGCGCCCCCCGGGGTCGTCATCCACGCCTGGGCCTACTACGGCTGGACCCTGTTCGGCGTCGCCGCGACCCTGTTCCTCACGTTCCTGCCGGCGCTCGCGATGCGCTCGCCCTTCGTCCTGAAGAACATCACCGGCTTCCGCGCGCTGCTGCTCATCGCCGACACCATCTGGGCGACCGCGGGCGTGGCGGTCACCGGCGGCATCCGCGGGCCGTTCTGGATCTGCTTCTTCGGCGTCGTCCTGTTCGCCGCCGTGTCCATGCCGGCCTGGCAGTCCGCGCTGTTCGGCGTGGCGGCGGCCGGCGGGCTGGTGCTGGCCTCCGCCATCGCGCACACCCTCGACAAGGACTCGGTGGGATCGCTGGTCCTGGTGGGCGCGTCGTTCCCGATCGTCGCCTGGTTCAACAGCTCACTGTCCGCGGCGGTCTGGAGCCTGCGCAAGAAGGCCCGTGAGGAGCGCCAGGCGCTGGAGGCTCGTGTGGGCGAGCTGTCGGCCTACCTCGAGCGGGCCGCTGCCGGCGATCTCAACGCCGAGGTCGACGTCGAGCACGAGACCGCTCAGCTGCAGGGGCTGTCCACCGCTTTCAACCACACGATCACCAACCTGCGCGACCTGGTCGGCCAGATCCGCAGCGGCGGCGAGCAGATCGGCGCCTCCGCCGGCGAGCTGCTGGCGACCGCCGAGGAGCACGCCGCCTCGGCCACCCAGCAGTCCTCCGCGGTCTCCGAGACCACCTCCACGATCGAGGAGCTGGCCGCCACGGCCGCCCAGATCGCCGAGACGTCCGAGGCCGTCGCCCGCTACGCCGCGGAGACCCTGCGCTACGCCGAGCAGGGCCGCGCGGCTGTGTCCGCCTCGGTCGAGTCGATGGACACCATCGCCGACCGGGTCGACTCGATCGCCACCCGCGCGCTGTCGCTCGGCGAGAAGAGCCACGAGATCGGCCGCATCCTCGACGTCATCGACGACCTGGCCGACCAGACCAACCTGCTCGCCCTCAACGCCGCCATCGAGGCCGCCCGCGCCGGCGAGCACGGCCGCGGCTTCGCCGTGGTCGCCTCCGAGGTCCGCAAGCTGGCTGAGCGCTCGCAGGAGTCCGCCGGCCAGATCCAGGCGATCGTCGGCGAGATCCAGGCCGAGACCAACTCGACGATCATCGCGTCGGAGGAGGGGGCCAAGGAGGTCCGCGCCGGCACGCAGCTCGC
>JBKJQQ010000032.1:0-8065 GCA_046593875.1 Mycobacteriales bacterium
AATGAGCCCGGTGAGGCGGCCAGCTGGATGCTCGGCGGACACGCCATCGGTGAGTGGACGCTGTCGCCGGAGGAGCTCGCGCGGCTTTGGCTGATCGGCCGCGCCGCGGGCTACACCAGGGAGCAGCTCCTCGCGGACGCCCTCCTGGCCAAGGCACTCCCCGAGCGGGCGCAGCGTCCGGCGGACCCGCCCGGCGACTTCGTGCAGACGCCCCTGCTGCAGGGCGGCGGGCACGGCGCCCTCCGCGGCCTGGGCGGCAAGCGGGAGTTCCCGGCGCGCTGGTCGGACGACGACAGCATCCGGCACACGATGGACGTCGCCCGTCACCCTTCCGGCGCCGTCGAGCTGCCCTCGGGCGACTTCCGCGCGTACGGCGAACGCGACGACGTGGCGATGGGCGTCCTTGTCTCACCGCAGGGGGCGGTGCTCACCAGCTACCCCGTCCGGGGCGAGGGGGTCGTGCAGAACCCGCTCGACGAGGAGCGCGCGCCGCACGTGGCACGGCTGCAGGCCCTGCTCGACGCACTCGTGCCGGCCTCGACCGACGAGCCGCGCACCAGCCTGGACGAGCTCATGGCCGTCGGCGAGTGGCCGCACGTCGTCGCGAGCCTCCGTGCGCGGGAACCGACACCGGAGCAAGCCGCGGAACTCGCCGATCTGGCCCGCCTCGCCGGCCTCAAGACGTAGCCTCGACCCGTGCCTGCCTACGACTACCGCTGCCGCACCTGCGACGCCGTCTTCGAGGTGCGCCGCGGGCTGGACGACGTCGCGGCGCCCGCGCCGTGCCCGGACGGCCACCGCGAGACCAGCCGGGTCTTCACGCCGGTGGCGGTCGGCGGCGGCGCGGCGGCGCCCGCCCAGGCCGGTGGCTGCTGCGGCGGCGGTTGCTGCGGCTGACTTCTTCTCCTCCACAGGCTCCCGAGGGGCAGCCGCGAGGAGATCCACAGGCCGTCCACCCCGCCCCCACAGGGACGCGCCGGGCCGTGCCGTCCCGCTGCACAGCGTCGTCCACGTGGCCGCTCGACGCGTGGTCGCGCCGCTCGTACCGTCGCCGCAGAGCGACCAGGAGGCGGCATGCGGACCGAGACCGATCAGGCCTTCGACGAGGCGCTCGCCCGGATCCGCGAGCTCAGCACGCGGCTGCACGCGGTCGTCGACCTGCACGACGCCCGGCGCACGCTGCTCGGCACGCGGGTCTGCCGGTGCTGCAGCCACCGCTTCCCGTGCCCGACCGTGCAGAGCGCTGCGGGCTGAGGTCTTGACAGGCCAGGCGTTCGGGAGGACAACAGGCGGCGCAGACGACGAGGAGGAGCCCGGTGCCCGCAAGGCGCGCCGATCCTCCGCAGGACAGCCCGGCCGCATTCCCGGCCGGGCTGTCTGCTGCTCCGAACCCCGTCCGAGGCCGCTGTCCCTGAGAATGTCCGCGTGACCACGCCGGACTCGCACGCCCCGCCCGTCTACGCCTGCGCGGCCGGGGCCGTCGTGCACGAGCACGCCCACAGCACGCTCGAGCCGGCGCTGCTCCTGCACACCTTCCTGCCGCCCGGCGTGGAGGAGGTCCTGCGCAACGAGACGCCGCGGGTCGACGTCTCCAGCGACGGGCCCAGCGCCGCGACCGTGACGATCCGCGTGCTCGCCGGCAGCACCTCGCTGTCCTGGTCGGTGCCGATCGGCCCGGTCGTCGCAGCCCTGCCGGGCCAGCCCGGCGACGACGGACGCATGGTGCTGCTCGCGCTGGTCGACAGCGAGCCGTCTGCCACCTTCTGGTCCGACCCGATCGACTGCGAGCGGCTCGCCGCCGAGCTGCAGCTGCCGGTGGCCGACGTCACCGAGGCGCTGCACGGCCGGCTCACGCCCTGGCTGGCCGACGACCTCGAGCTGCTCCTGCACGACGACGCGCACGACCGCGCCGTGGACCGCTCCCCCGCGCAGACCCTCGCGACGGCGTTCCTCGCGCACTACCGCGGCGACCTGGCTGCGGAGCAGGCGACGACCGCTCTGGTGCGCGCCCTGTCGCTCGCGCCCGAGGACTACACCGTCGAGCTGGGCGGCCGGCTGTGTGCCGCGCTCGCGAGTGTCCTGCTGGCCACGGACGACACGGCGCGCGAGCAGGTGCTCGCGCAGACCGGTCCGTTCGAGACCGAGGCGCTGCGTCAGCTCACCGAGCTCCCGCCCCTGCTCGACGCGGTCCCCTCGGACAAGCGCACCGAGACGGCCATGGACTTCCTGCTGTCCGCGCCGGACCGCGACGAGACCGTACGCGCGGCCGTCAGCATCCTCGGGCGGCTGGCACGCGCGGGCTTCGGCGCGGAGCTGCCGGACGAGGAGGTGCTGCGCCGGGTCGGCATGGTCGACGACCACGCGCTGGCCCGGCTGGCCGCGCTGTGGGTCGACATGGCCGCTGCTGCAGCAGGTTCCGGTGCAGAGGACGCGAAGGTCGCTCAGGAGCTGGCCGTCCGCGCCCGCGCCGAGGGCCGACCCGGACTGGCCTGGCTGACCACGACGGCGGCGACCCTGGTCGGTGCCGGCCTCCAGGTCGTCGGCAAGCAGCTGGGGCGCATCTCCGAGCCGGTCGAGGCGGTCCGCCAGCTGCTCGACGCCGACGACCCGAGCCTGGACGTCCTGGCCGAGGCGGCGCAGGCCTGCCTGGTGCTGGCCCGCTACGTCCGCGGTCGCGCCCGGGTCGGGCCGGGCCAGTGGCTGCAGACGCCGTCGGCGGTCGCGGCCTCGGCCGTCATGGAGGCGTGGGTCGCCGGGCTCGACCAGGAGATCGCCGTCGACCTGCTCGACGCCCTGCTCGCCGACGACGTCGAGGCCGTCGACCTGCTCGACGGCCTGGTCTGCGCGACCGCGCAGCTGCTCATCGAGTCCGAGCTGCACGACGACCCGACCGCCCTGCAGACGCTGACCGCAGAGGCGCTGACGGCCGTCCCGGCCGGACCGCGCGGCGCCCGCTGGCTGCTGGTCGCCTGCCTGCGCGAGGCCAACGACCACGACGCCGCGGCCCCTCGGCTGAGCGCCTACCTGCCTGCGGAGAGCGCCGACGTCGAGCGGGCGGCGCAGAAGGCCGGGCGGGTCGGCCTGCTGTCCGCCGGGCTCAGCTGCCTGACGGCGATGGCCGCGACCTTCGCCGAGGCCGGGCACCTCCCGCGCGAGGTCGCGCTCGGGATGCCGCTGCCCGTCGCGCTCGCCGACCACGACCTGCTCCGAGGACCGGACTCCGCCTAAGGTGCCCGGCGTGAGCCACGAGATCGACCCGGAGCTGCTCGCCCTCCCCCTGCGCGAGTCGGCGGCCGCCGCGCTGCAGGCCGCGCTCGAGGCGGGTGCCTCGCACGCCGACGTCCGCGTCGAGCGTCTGCGCAAGCAGGACCTCACCGTCCGCAACGGGCGGCTCGAGCGGCTCAACGACGGCGTGACCGTCGGCCTGGCGGTCCGCGTCGTGCACGACGGGACCTGGGGCTTCACGAGCAGTCCGGACGTGGGCGTCGACGAGGCCGTGCGCCTGGCCCGCGCTGCCGTCGAGGTCGCCCGCACGTCCCGACCCCTCAACAGCGAGCCGGTGGAGCTGGCCGCCGAGCCGGTGCACGACGACGTCACGTGGGTGTCGTCGTACGACGTGGACCCGTTCGACGTCGATCCCGCGGAGAAGGTCGCGCTGTTCGCGGACTGGTCGGCGCGGCTGCTCGCCAGCGACGACGTCGACCATGTGGACATCAACCTGCGGCAGGCGCGCGAGGTGAAGTTCTACGCCGACAGCGCAGGCACGATGACCACCCAGCAGCGGGTGCGCGTCCAACCCCAGCTCACCGCGACCCGGGTCGATCCCGGCGGCGGCTTCGAGACGATGCGCACGCTGGCCGCCCCGGCGGGCCACGGCTGGGAGTACCTCACCAGCGGCTTGTACGACTGGGACGCCGAGCTGGCCGAGCTGCCGGCAATGCTGGCCGAGAAAGCGAAGGCCTCCTCGGTCGAGCCCGGTCGCTACGACCTCGTCATCGACCCGAGCAACCTGTGGCTGACCATCCACGAGTCGATCGGCCACGCCACCGAGCTCGACCGGGCGCTCGGCTACGAGGCGGCCTACGCCGGCACGTCCTTCGCCACGCTCGACCAGCTCGGCAGCCTGCGCTACGGGTCGCCGGTCATGCAGGTCACCGGCGACCGGATCGTCCCGCACGGGCTGGCGACCACCGGGTGGGACGACGAGGGGGTGCAGACGCAGGCGTGGGAGATCGTCCGCGACGGGGTGCTCGTCGGCTACCAGCTGGACCGGCGCATGGCCCTGCAGAACGCCGGCGTCCTTGGCGTCGCGCGCTCCAACGGCTGCGCCTTCGCCGACTCCCCCAGCCACGTGCCGGTGCAGCGGATGGCGAACGTCTCGCTGCAACCCGCCGCGGACGGGCCCTCCACCGAGCAGCTGATCGCCGGGGTCGAGCGCGGCATCTACGTCGTCGGCGACAAGAGCTGGTCGATCGACATGCAGCGCTACAACTTCCAGTTCACCGGGCAGCGCTTCTACGAGATCCGCGGCGGGCGGCTGGTCGGCCAGCTGCGCGACGTCGCCTACCAGGCGACGACCACGGAGTTCTGGGGATCGCTCGAGGCCGTCGGCGGCCCGCAGACCTACGTGCTCGGCGGGGCCTTCAACTGCGGCAAGGCGCAGCCCAGCCAGATCGCCGCGGTCTCGCACGGCTGCCCCGCGACGCTGTTCCGCGGCGTGAACGTGTTGAACACCGCGCGGGAGGGTGGCCGATGAGCACCTCCGGCGCCGAGGTCGTCGAGCGGGCGCTGGCCCTGTCGAAGGCCGACGGCTGCATCGTGATCGTCGAGGAGCGCAGCAGCGCCAACCTCCGCTTCGCCGGCAACACCCTGACGACCAACGGCGCGGTCCGGGGCCGCTCGGTCTCCGTGATCAGCGTCGTCGGCGACGCGGTCGGCGTGCGCAGCGCGACCGTCGTCGACGGGCTCGAGGACCTGGTGCGCGCCTCCGAGCAGGCGGCTCGTGACGCCGGCCCCGCCGAGGACCACGGTCCGCTGGTGACCGGCGAGGCTGCCGCGGACTTCGCCGACCCCGCCGACGAGACCTCCCCGGGGGTCTTCGCGACCCTCGCCACCGAGCTGGGAGCGGCGTTCAGCGCCGCGCGCGCCGACGACCTCGCGCTCTACGGCTACGCCTCGCACGACCTGACCACGACCTGGCTGGGCTCGTCGACCGGCCTGCGGCTGCGGCACGTCCAGCCGACCGGCTACGTCGAGCTGACCGGCAAGAGCACCGGCGGGTCGTCGTGGGTCGGCCAGCACACCCGCGACTGGTCCGACCTGTCCGTCGGCAGCCTCGACACCGAGCTGCGGCGCCGGCTGGCCTGGGGTGTCCGCCGCGTCGACCTCCCGGCCGGCCGCTACGAGACGCTGCTCCCGCCCTCGGCCGTCGCCGACCTGATGGCCTACGCCTACTGGACCGCCGCCGGCCGCGATGCCGCCGAGGGGCGCACCGTCTTCTCCCGCCCCGGCGGCGGGACCCGCGTCGGCGAGCACCTCGGCCCGCGGGGCCTTCGCCTGTCGAGCGACCCGCACGACCCGGCGCTGGCGACCACCCCCTTCGTCGTCACCACGGCCTCCTCGGCGATGAGCAGCATCTTCGACAACGGGCTGCCCCTGACCGCGACCGACTGGGTGCGCGACGGCGCCCTGAACGCCCTGATCCAGACCCGCTCGTCGGCGGCCGCCGCCGGCGTCGCCACCACGCCGTACGTCCACAACCTGCTGATGGACGGCGGCGGCACCGCCAGCACCGACGAGATGGTCGCGAGCACCGAGCGCGGTCTGCTGCTCACCTGCCTCTGGTACATCCGCGAGGTCGACCCCGAGACGCTGCTGCTCACCGGGCTCACCCGTGACGGCGTCTTCCTCGTTGAGGGCGGCGAGGTCGTCGGCGCGGTCAACAACTTCCGGTGGAACGAGAGTCCGGTCGGCCTGCTCGGCAGGGTCACCGAGATCGGGCGCAGCGTGCCGACGCTCCCGCGGGAGTGGAGCGACGACTTCACGTGGACCCTGATGCCGCCCCTGCGGGTGCCGGACTTCAACATGAGCTCGGTGAGCCAGGCCAGCTGACGCCTCACCGGCGCAGCGCCCGCGCGGTCTCGCGCAGCAGGCGTCGGACGTCGGACGGCGGCAGCGCGCCGTCCAGCGCCGACCTCAGCAGCCGCGCCAGCGAGTAGTCCGGGTCGGTGCGCAGCGCTCTGTCCAGCGCGACGTTCGCCCGCGCACCGTCACCCCGGCAGTAGGCCACCCACGCCAGCACCGTGCAGACCGGCGCGTCCCAGGGCGGCCCCACCTGGCGCGCGACCTGCTGCAGGAGGGCGAGCAGCGCGTCGCTGTCGTCCAGCGCCCAGGTGGCCAGCTCGTCGCGCACCCGCACGTCGTGCAGGGCGACGCCCAGGACCGTCGCGGTCGAGGGCGCGAGCGGCGCGGCGACCTGCCCGAGCGCCTCCCGCGCCAGCGCCAAGGCCCGCGTCCGTGCCACCGAGGGATCCGTCGCCGCCCAGGACTCCCTCACCTCGGTGAGGTCGACCGGCTCGAGCGGCGCAGCCAGAGCGCGCACGAGGTCTTCGCGGGAGGCGAGCACCGACCTGCCGTCCAGGGCGTGCTCGGCCCGCACCAGCGCCGGCGCCTCGCCGACGGGCGTCCCGCTCGGCGGACAGCACGGTCCGCTGCACAGGTAGGACGTCCAGCAGCCGTCGGCGACGTGCAGCGCCTCGGCGACCGCCACGCCCGCGGCGGAGCAGCAGTCCTGCGCCGCGCGCGCGAGCGCCGCGTCGGGCGACGCGGCGTAGACCACCAGCACCGCACAGGTGCCGCCGTCCTGCACCACGCGGTCGACCATCGCCGCCACCACCGGCACGACGGCCTCGGGGGGTGGCAGGTCGACCCGGATCGTCAGCCCGAGCCGGCGCCGCGGCCCGCGCAGGGACAGCAGCACCAGGCTGTCCTGGGGCAGGAAGCCGCACAGGCTGGGGACGGTGGCGACGATGTCGCCGGGGCTGGACAGCCGGGCGACGGGCCGGCTCGAGACGGAGGTCATGCCGAGCAGGCTGCGCCGCGGCGCGGCGACGGACGAGGGCCGCGGACGAGGCTGTGGACGACGGCGGGGCTGTCAGACGGTCGTGCTCGCTACTTCTTCTGGCGCCGGCTCCCGCCGTGCCAGTCCTCGGTCTTGCCCACCGCGTCCGCGGGCACCCCCAGCGCGGGCAGCTGCGGCAGCTCGCGCAGGCTGCGCTTGAGCTCGGCGAAGCCGTCGAATCCGGCCAGCCCCACGACGTGGTCCCAGAGCTCGACTGCCCGGTCCTGGCTGGGCAGCCGGCTGATGACCGGGCCGAAGAACGCCACCCCCTCCGGCGGCTGGAAGTGCAGGATCGGCGTGCCGACGTCCTTGCCGGTCAGGGCCAGCGCGGCGTCGGTCTCGGCCTGGAGCTCGGCGTCCCACGACCCGTCCTCGAGCGCCTCGGCCAGCTCGACCGGCAGCCCCGCCTCCTGCAGCGCCTCACGCGCCAGCGCAGGCACCCGCGCGGCGACGTCCTGGCCGGCGACGGGGTCCTGCTCCCAGATGCGGGTGCCCATCGCGAGGTAGAGCGGCGCGAGCACGCGGGCGCCGTGCTCCTTGCGCGCCTGGGCGCAGACGCGGAGCAGGCGGAGCCCGGCGGTGTGCCCGGCCTCGTACTCCGGCGGGAAGTGCGTGTCGTAGTCGACGTGCTCGTTCAGCAGCCGCAGCGAGATCGGCCGCCACTCCACGTCGTACGCCCGTTGCGCGGCCACCTCCCGGACCCACTTCGCGGTCATCCAGGCGAAGGGGCAGACGGGGTCGAACCAGAAGCGGACGTCGGGGGTTTCACTCATGAGGCCATTCTGCCCCGTAGCGCCACACGTCGGTGGGATCAGGCGCGCGCGGGGTAGATGCGGAAGCCGACCGTCGCACGGTGGACGAAGGAGGAGTAGAACTCCGGGGCGTCGTCGGTGAGCAGATCCATCCGTGCCGCGCCGGTGTCGGCGAAGACCGCCTCGACGAGCC
>JBKJQQ010000085.1:0-5357 GCA_046593875.1 Mycobacteriales bacterium
GGTCAGGTGGATCGCGGGGTAGGCCTTGTTCGGCGAGCCGAGCAGGTCGCACAGCAGCGCGATCCGGTCCAGGTCCGGGACCATCTGGTCCTCGGCCGGGTAGCGGGTCGCCAGCTCAGACAGCACGCGCTGCAGCGTCATGTGCGGGCAGCCTTCGGCGGTGCCTCGCCGAGCTCGAGCGTCCGCACCTCGAAGGGCTCGGCGGACTCGGCCGTCGTCAGCTCCTCGATCAGGCAGGCGTTGCGCAGGTCCTGCTCGAGGCCGGCCAGCACGGCAAGCTCGGCCGCGGAACCGGTCGCGTGCAGCAGCAGCACCGGCGTCTTCATCGACGTCTTGGCCCGGCTCTTCTCACCCCGCACCCGCTCCAGGACCTTCGCCGCGTAGTCCAGCGGGTCGAGCGCGTCGCGCTCCCCCGCCGCCGTCCGCAGCGGCGCCGCCGCCGGCCACTCCTGCCCGTGCACCGAGCCGTCCTTCCACCACGACCACACCTCCTCGGTCGCGAAGGGCAGCACCGGGGCGAACAGCCTTAGCAGCACGTCGAGTGACGTCCGCAGCGCGCGGTTGGCCGAGTCGGCCGACGGGCCACCGCCGTAGGCGCGCCCCTTCACCAGCTCGATGTAGTCGTCGCAGAAGGACCAGAAGAAGTCCTCGGTGCGCTCCAGCGCGCGGGTGTAGTCCGACGCCTCGAACGCCTTCGTCGCCTCGTCGACGACGTCGGCCAGCCGCGCGAGCAACGCGCGGTCGACCGCCTCGGTCACGTCGCCGTCGCCGGCCTCAGGGAAGCCGAGCACGAACTTCGACGCGTTCAGCAGCTTCACCGCCAGCCGCCGGCCGACCTTCATCTGGCCCTCGTCGAAGGCCGTGTCGGTGCCGAGCCGCCCGTTGGCCGCCCAGTAGCGGACGGCGTCCGTGCCGTGCTGCTCCAGCAGACCCATCGGCGTCACGACGTTGCCGACCGACTTGCTCATCTTCTTGCGGTCCGGGTCCAGGATCCAGCCGGACAGCGCGGCGCCGGTCCAGGGCAGCGAGCCGTGCTCGTGGTGGCTGCGCACCACGGTCGAGAACAGCCAGGTGCGGATGATGTCGTGCCCCTGCGGACGCAGGTCGTACGGGAAGACGCGCCCGAACAGGTCGCCGTCGTCCTCCCAGCCCCCGGCGATCTGCGGTGTCAGCGACGACGTGGCCCAGGTGTCCATGACGTCCGGGTCGGCGGTGAAACCGCCTGGCTGGTCGCGCTGCTCGGCGGTGAAGCCGGTCGGCACCTGCGAGGTCGGGTCGATCGGCAGCTCGGCCTCGTCCGGCAGCAGCGGTGCGTCGTAGTCCGGCTCACCGGCCGCGTCGAGGCGGTACCAGAGCGGGAACGGCACGCCGAAGAAGCGCTGGCGGCTGATCAGCCAGTCACCGTTGAGGCCACCGACCCAGTTCTCGTAGCGGCTCTGCATGAAGCCGGGGTGCCACACGATCTCCTTGCCGCGCTGCACCAGCTCGTCGCGCAGGTCGCTGTCGCGGCCGCCGTTGCGGAGGTACCACTGCCGGCTCGTCACGATCTCGAGCGGACGGTCGCCCTTCTCGTAGAACTTCACCGGGTGCGTGATGGCCTTCGGCTCACCCGCGAGATCGCCTGATGCAGTGAGCATCTCGACGATCCGCACCTGCGCCTGCTTGACCGTCTTACCGGCGAGCTCGGCGTAGGGCTCCTCCGCCACACCGTCGGGCGCTGTCGGCACGAGCCGCCCGTCACGGGCCACGATGCTGCGCACCGGCAGGTCGAGCTCACGCCACCAGGTCACGTCGGTGGTGTCGCCGAAGGTGCAGATCATCGCGATGCCGGAGCCCTTGTCGGGCTGGGCCAGCTCGTGCGCGAGCACCGGGACTCGGGCCCCGAACAGCGGCGTCGTCACGGTCGTGCCGAACAGCGGCTGGTAGCGCTCGTCGTCCGGGTGCGCCACCAGCGCGACGCAGGCCGGGAGCAGCTCGGGGCGGGTCGTCTCGATGAACACCGGGTCTGCGCCCGCACGGGCGAAGGCGATCCGGTGGTAGGCGCCCGGCCGCTCACGGTCCTCGAGCTCGGCCTGCGCGACGGCGGTCTTGAAGTCCACGTCCCAGAGCGTCGGCGCCTCGGTGGCGTAGGCCTCGCCGCGGGCGAGGTTGCGCAGGAACGCCCGCTGGGCGGCGCGGCGCGCACGGTCGCCGATGGTCTCGTACGTCTGTGTCCAGTCCACCGACAGGCCGAGCCGCTTGAACAGCCCCTCGAAGGCCTTCTCGTCCTCCAGCGTCAGCTGCTGGCAGAGCTCGACGAAGTTCTGCCGGCTGATGCTGACCTGCGGCGTCCCCTTCTTGAGGCTGCCGCTGTCGGCGGGCGGCGCGTAGGTCGGGTCGTACTGCTGGCTCGGGTCGCAGCGCACGCCGTAGAAGTTCTGCACGCGGCGCTCGGTCGGCAGGCCGTTGTCGTCCCAGCCCATCGGGTAGAAGACCGACTTGCCGCGCATGCGCATGTAGCGGGCCAGCAGGTCGGTGTGGGTGTAGCTGAAGACGTGGCCGACGTGCAGGCTGCCGGACACGGTCGGCGGCGGCGTGTCGATGGCGTAGACGTCGGCGCGCTCGGCGGTCCGGTCGAAGCGGTAGGTGCCGGTGCGCTGCCAGACCTCGTCCCAGGTCGCCTCCAGGCCGTCGAGGGTCGGCTTGTCGGGCACCCGGTCGTCAGTCACCGCCCCAGTCTAGGGAGCCTGCCTCGCCCCCTTTAGGCTCGCTCTGCATGACGACCGCGCTCGACCTGCCGGACACCTGGGCGTACGGCGCGGGGGTCCTGCACGGCGGCTGGCTGCTCGAGACGATCACCGCTGCGGCCCTGCAGCAGACCGCGCACCCGCACCCGCTCGCCGTCAGCGCGCACTACGCGGCTGCCCCGCGGGTCGGCGCCGCCGACCTCGACATCGAGGTCCTGCGCGAGGGCCGATCGGTCGGCAGCCTCCGGGCGCAGCTGTCGCAGGAGGGCCGTCCGAAGGTGTCGGCGCTCATCACCGCCGGCCGGCTGCCGGACGCGGGGGCGACGCCGCGGCACCTGGCCGCGCACCCGCCGCAGCTCCCGCCGCCCGAGTCGTGCCTGCGCCACGAGATGCCCGAAGGCCTGCCGCGCAACGGGATCCTGGAGAACCTCGAGGTCCGGCTGGACCCCGCGACGGCGGCGTGGACGTCCGGGTCGTTCGGCGGCGGCGCGGAGGTGCGCGCCTGGGTCCGGTCCACCTCGGGCCGCGAGGTCGACCCGCTGATGCTGCTCACCGTCGCCGACGCGCTGCCGCCGGTGACGCTCGAGCTCGGCATCGCCGGGTGGGTGCCGACCGTGGAGCTCACCGTCTACCTGCGGTCGGTCCCGGTGCAGGGGTGGCTGCGGTGCGTCCAGCGCGCCCGGCTGGTGCACGGCGGCTGGCTGGACGAGGAGTGCGAGGTCTGGGACAGCTCGGGCCAGCTCGTGGTCCAGGCGCGGCAGCTGGCGGGGTACCGGCAGTGACCTCGTACGACGTGTCGCTCGACCCGACCTGGGCGGTCGCGGACAAGCCGCATGGCGGGTACCTGCTGCGGACCGCCGTCGAGCAGGCGCTGGACGAGGCGCACCCGCACCCGATGGTCGTGAGCGCGCACTACCTGTCCTCCCCCTCCGCCGGCCGGGCGTCGGTCGACGTGGAGCGGCTGCGGACCGGCCGGCGGGTGGCGTCGTCCCGGGTGCGGCTCGTGCAGGACGACGCGGCGCAGGTGGAGGTGCTGCTGTCGCACGGGACGCTGTCCACGGCCGAGGACTTCTGGATCGCGCCGGGGGCCGCTCCCCCGGTGCTGCCGCCGCTGGAGGACTGCCCCCGGGTGCCGACGACAGGGCCGACCGGACGGGTCGTCGGCTACTTCGACCACGTCGACCTGCGGATCGACCTGGCCACGGCGCAGTGGGCGCTGGGATCACCGCAGCGGCAGGCCGTCGTCCAGGGCTGGATGCGGCGCGACGACGGCGCCGACGCCTCGCCGCTGGACCTGCTGGTCTTCGCCGACGCGATGCCGCCGGTCACCTTCGACCTCGGGCTGATGGGGTGGGTGCCGACGCTCGAGCTGACCGTGCACCTGCGCGGGCTGGCCGCGCCGGGGTGGGTGCGGGTCGTGCAGCGCGCCACGCTGCTCCGCGACGGGTGGCTGGACGAGGAGTGCGAGATCTGGGACAGCGCCGGCCGGCTGGTCGTCCAGGCCCGCCAGCTCGCCGGCTACCGCTTGGAGTCCTGAACGACCGCGTGCCACCATGCGCGCCAGATCCTGGGGAGGCGCTCGTGAAGCAGTCCGACTGGCGAGCGGTGCTCGACGCGGTCGCGCCGGCGGCGCTGGCCCACCTGGAGTCGCTGCCGCACCGCCGGGTCTTCCCCGAGGGCGATCACGACCAGGTGCGCGCCGCCCTGGACCACGGCCTTCCCGACGTCGGGCTCGACCCGGCGCAGGTGGTGGCCGAGCTCGCCCGCGACCTGCAGCCGTACATCACCGCGCACGCGAGCGGTCGCTTCTTCGGCTTCGTCATCGGCGGGCTGCACCCCGCGTCCTGGGGCGCCGAGCTGCTGGTGTCCACCTGGGACCAGAACGCCGGGCTCTTCCCGCCCACGCCCGGGGTCGCGGTGGCCGAGGAACTGGCCGCGCAGTGGCTGCTCGACCTGGTGCAGCTACCGGCGGACAGCTCGGTCGGCTTCGTCACGGGCGGGCAGATGGCGAACTTCACCTGTCTGGCCGCCGCGCGCGATCAGGTGCTCCGCGACGCCGGCTGGGACGTGGAGGCCGAGGGCCTGCCCGGGGCACCCCGGGTGACGGTCGTGCTGAAGGAGGGCGTGCACTCCACCGTCGTGCGCGCGCTGCGCTTCCTCGGGCTCGGCGAGCGCGCGGCGGTCTTCGTGCCCTGCGACGAGCAGGACCGGGTGCGGCCGGACGAGCTCGCTCGGGTGCTGAGCACGGTCACGGGTCCGACGATCCTCACCGTCGAGGCGGGCAACGTGAACACCGGCGCCTTCGACGACTTCGTGGCCGTCGCGGACGTCGTGGAGCGGCATCGGGCAGCGGGCAATCCGACCTGGGCGCACGTCGACGGGGCGGTGATGCTGCTGGCCGCCGCGTCGCCGGCCATGGCCGCGCAGGTGCAGGGGATGGACCGCTTCGACTCGTGGTCCACCGACGGGCACAAGCTGCTCAACGTCGCCTACGACTGCGGGCTGGCGATCTGCCGCCACCCGGCCGCGCACCGGGCGGCGATGAGCGTTCAGGCCAGCTACCTCGAGCAGGGCACCGGTGCGCGCGACCCGATGGACTGGAACCCGGAGTTCTCCCGCCGGGCCCGGGGG
>JBKJQQ010000109.1:0-7423 GCA_046593875.1 Mycobacteriales bacterium
GCGCTGTGGGCGGCGAACGCGCAGTGGCGGGCCGACGTGCAGCGGGCCAGCCTGCAGGCGTACTTCCTCGGGGTCAACTGCGTCGCGCTGCCCTCCCTCGGCCTGCCGTCGGTCGGCGGCGGCGTGCTGGCGGGGTGCCTGGCCGCGCTCGCGCTGGGGGTGCTGCTCGGCGGACCGCTGGCGCGCCGGATCAGCGAGCCGGTCGCCCGCCGGACCACGCTCGTGCTCGCCGGGTGCGGTGGCGCCGTGGTGCTGGCGACGGCGCTGCTCGGCTGACAGGCTGGCCACGTGCCTCTCCCCCTCGTCGACGTGTCGCCACTGCTGGACCCGGCCGCGTCCGCTGCCGTCTGCGACCGGGTGGGGCGCGAGATCGACGCGGCCTGCCGCGACACCGGCTTCCTGCTCGTCACCGGCCACGGGATCGACCCCGTCCTGCGCGACGACCTCGAACGGCTCTCCCGGGAGTTCTTCGCGCTGCCCAACGAGGTCAAGGCGCAGATCGCGATGGCCCGTGGCGGGCGGGCCTGGCGGGGGTGGTTCCCGGTGGGCGGCGAGCTGACGTCCGGGCTCCCGGACCGCAAGGAGGGCGTCTACTTCGGGACCGAGCTGCCGTCCGGCGACCCGCGACCGCTGCACGGCCCGCACCTGTTCCCCACCTCGCCGGCGGGGCTCGGTCCGGTCGTGCTGCGCTGGATCGAGCAGGTCACGGCGCTCGGCCAGGCGGTGCTGGCCGGCGTCGCGCTGGGGCTGGGCCTGTCGCGTGACTGGTTCGTCCAGCACCTCACCGCCGACCCGACCGTGCTGTTCCGGGTCTTCCACTACCCGCCGGGGGACACGCAGTCGTGGGGCGTCGGCGAGCACACCGACTACGGGCTGGTCACCCTGCTGGCCCAGGACGCGCACGGCGGGCTGCAGGTGCGCAGCGGCGGCGGGTGGATCGATGTGCCGGCTGACCCGTACGTCTTCGTCGTCAACCTCGGCGACATGCTCGAGCGGATGACCCGCGGTGGCTACCGGTCCAACCCGCACCGGGTCCGCAACCTGTCGGGCGCGGACCGGCTGTCGTTCCCGCTGTTCCTGGACCCGTCGTGGGACGCGACGGTGACGCCGCTCCCCGCGGTGGCCTTCGCCGGGTCCGAGGAGCGGTGGGACGGCCAGGACGTGCACGCCTGGGACGGCGTCTACGGCGACTACCTCACCGCCAAGGTCGCGAAGGTCTTCCCGGCGCTGGCGGCCGAGCTGCCCTGAGCCGGACGCCGGGCTCTGACCCTCTGCCGCAGGTCCGACCAGCGCCCCACGCCGGCTCCTCGGGCGCAGCCAGTCGGTCGCGGCGAGGGTGCCGGCGTCGGCCGGCAGCAATGACGAGTTCCGTCTCATCGTCCCACTCGGCACCGACAGTTCTGTGGCGAGATACGCTTTCCACAAGGCGGTTTCGCTGGCTGGAGCTGCCGGACCCCGGTCGTAGGTTGCCTGCATGGCAGCGGATCTCGGGACGGTGGTGGACGCGGTGGTGTCCGCGGACCTCTCGGTGCTGTCGGTCGCGGAGCTGCAGTGCTCGTACGCGGTGCTGGCGCGGCAGATCCAGCGGCTGACCGGGTTCGGTGGCGCGGTGCTGGCCGAGCTGCAGACCCGGACCGGTGGGCTGCTCCCGACCGCGGACGGCAAGCCCCGGCCGCTGCCGGGGTGGGTCGCCGAGGCGGGTGGGGATAGCGCGTCGGCTGCCGGGCGGCTGCTGCGGACCGCGGCGGCGTTGCAGGGCGGGTTGCCGCGGGTCGCGGCGGCGGTGCTGGACGGGACGGTGCCGTGGGTCCGGGCGGAGGTCCTGACCCGCCTGGTCGGCCGGATCAACCCTGAGTCGCTCGCCGAGTCCGAGAGCGAGCTGCTCGAGGTCGTCCGCCGACTGGACCCGGCGCAGCTCGCCGCCTGGGTGCGGCACGTGATCGCGACGTGGGTCGCACCGGTGCTGGACGCGCAGGACAAGAACGCCGACGCGGCCCGCTACCTCAAGACCCGGACCAAGGCCGACGGCAGTGTGTGGGGGAGCTTCCTGCTCCCGGCCGGGGAGGCCGAGACGGTCCTGACCACCCTGGAGCCGCTGTCCCGCAGGCAGGGCGACGACGACAGCCGGTCCGCGGCGCAGCGCCGAGCCGATGCGCTGACCGAGGTGTGCGAGCAGGCGCTGCGCCACGGTGACCTGCCGGACGCCGGTGGCTTCCGGCCTCAGCTCAGCTACGTCCTGCCCGCCGACTGGGCGGCGCGCCGCGCCGGGGAGCACGACTGCCAGGACTGCCGGCGCTGCCCCGCCCACCCGAGACCGACGTTCCACGAGCTCGTCGCCGCGGGGGTCCCGGCCGCCCGGCTCCTCGACAGCGTCGCGGCCGCGGCCGGCCGGGTCCTGCCCGCCTCGCACGCCTGCGCGGTTGCGGCGTGGACCGGACCGCAGACCCGCACCCGGATCGAGACCCTGCTCTGCGACGCCCGCATCACCCGGGTCCTGCTCGACACCGACGGACAGGTCACCGGCCTCCAACCAGTGCGCGACAGCGTCACCGCCGCCCAACGCCGCGCGCTGGCCGCCCGCGACCTGGGCTGCGCCGCGATCGGCTGCACCCGACCGCCCGCGATGTGCGACGCCCACCACCTGCAGGCCCGCGCGGACGGCGGTCCGTCGACCATGGCGAACCTCGTCCTGCTATGCCGAAGGCACCACGTCCTGTGGCACCTCGGCACGCTCACCCACCACGACGTCACCATCCCCTGGATCACCAAGGCAGCGAGCACGGGACCACCCGGCCGACCCCCACCCCCGACCGGCCCGTAAGGGCGCAACAGTCCGCGTCCCCGTCGCATCGACCGATTGAGCGATCGATGCTGCGGACGTCGAGGTCGCCGTCAGAGAACGCCGAAGATCAAGAGCAGGACGCCGGTCACGACGAGCGACAGCAGCAGGCTCGGGAGGCAGCCCAGTCGGTTCGAGAAGAAGAAGAACATGACGTGCGGCATGCCCGACGAGCGCCGACCCGAACCTCGGACGGCCGCCGCTCAGGTCACAGCGTGCGCCCGGCAACCACCACTTCTCCTGCGGTAGACACCCCAGGTGACCCCCACCACCCGCGTCGCGCAGCCCGACGAGCACGAGGCCGTCGCGGCCCTGACCGTGCGGGTCTACCGCGACGAGGGCTACAGCAGCTCGGAGTACGAGCCCCACCTGCGCGACGTGGGCTCGCGCGCGGCCACCGCCACCGTGCTGGTCGCGCACCTGGACGCTCGCCTGGTCGGCGCCGTCACCGTCGCGACCCGGGGCGGCCCCTGGGCCGAGCAGTCCGCCCCCGGGGAGGCCGTCGTCCGCATGCTGGTGGTCGACCCGGCCGTGCGCGGGGCCGGCGCCGGCGAGGCCCTGACGCGGGCCTGCCTGGAGGCGGCCCGCACCGACGACTGCTCCCTCGTACGCCTGTCGTCGCAGGAGACGATGACCGCCGCGCACCGGCTGTACGAGCGGCTCTGCTTCGTGCGGACGCCGTCCTTCGACTGGTCGCCCGAGCCCGGGGTGCAGCTGCGGACCTACGCGCTGCCGCTCGTGCCGTGGTGCGGGCAGTGCGGCGAGGAGCTCACCGCCGAGGGGCACGCCGCGTGCCGGCGCGCCGCCGCGCTCGACCCGCCGCGGTTCTGCGGGGCGTGCCGGCGGCGGAGGGTCGTGCAGGTGACGCCGACGGGCTGGACCGCTCGCTGCGTCGAGCACGGCGTCACCCGGTCCACTCCCCCGTGATCCACGAAGGGGGCTAGGCGACCAGGCCGAGACGGCGGAGCTCGACGGTGAGGTCGTGCGGCGAGGTCGAGGCAGCCATGGCGGCCTCGAGGGTGACGACGCCGTCGCGGATGAACGAGACCAGGTGCTGGTCGAAGGTCTGCATCCCGTAGTAGGTGCCCTCGGCGATGAGCTGCGGGATCGACGAGGTCTTGTCCGGGTCGGCGATCGCGTCGGCGATGCGGCCGGTGTTGACGGCGATCTCCATGACCACGCAGCGGCCTTCGCCGTCGGCGCGGGGCACCAGGCGCTGGCAGATGATCCCGCGCAGCGCACCGGCCAGCGCGAGGCGGACCTGCTTCTGCTCGTGCGGCGGGAAGAAGTCGATGACGCGGTTGATCGTCTCCGCGGCGTCGGTCGTGTGCAGCGTCGACATGACGAAGTGGCCGGTCTCGGCGGCGGCCAGGCCGGCCTTGACCGTCTCGTGGTCGCGCATCTCGCCGACCAGGATCACGTCGGGGTCCTGGCGCATCGCGGCGCGCATGGCGGTGACGAAGTCCTCGGTGTCGACGCGGACCTCGCGCTGGTTCACCATCGCCATCTTGTCGAAGTGCAGCACCTCGATCGGGTCCTCGATCGTGACGACGTGCACCTCCTTGTTGGCGTTGATGTGGTCGATCATCCCGGCCAGGGTGGTCGTCTTGCCCGAGCCGGTCGGGCCGGTGACGAGCACCAGCCCGCGGGGCTCCATGGCCAGCGACGCGAGCACGGGCGGCAGGCCGAGGTCGGTCAGGGGGATGGCGCCGACGCTGACACGCCGGAAGACCAGGCCGCAGGAGCCGCGGGAGCGGAAGGCGTTGACGCGGAACCGGCCGATCCCGCTCATCGAGTAGGCGAAGTCGGCCTCGTTGGTCTTGTGGAACTCCTCGACCAGGTCGGCGCGCAGCACCTCGGTGACCATCTGCTCGGTGTCGGCGGCGGACAGGTCACGGGTCTGCAGCTTGCGCAGCTTGCCGTCGATGCGCACCCGGGGCGGCGATCCGACCTTGCAGTGGAGGTCGGAACCGCCGCACTCGACCAGCGCGCGCAGGAAGGGCTCGATGGAGGACGTCACTCTGACCTCTTCGGCGTAAGGAGCGCGGGGCTGAAGCGCTCGATCAGTCGACGTCGAGGACGGCGAGCACGTCGCCCTCGCGGACGAGCGCGCCCTCCGCGACCGGCAGCGAGCGCACGGTCCCGGTGATCTCGGCGAGCACCGGGATCTCCATCTTCATGCTCTCCAGCACGACCAGGACGTCGTCCGGGCCGACGGCGTCACCCTCGGCAGCGACGACCTTCCAGACGGTGGCCGCCATCTCGGCCCGCACGTCGGTCACGCGCGCAGCGCCGCCATCCAGGCCTCGACGGCGCCCGCCTCGCGCGGCAGCGCCGCCGACAGGTTGATCGGGTCACCGTCGGTGACGACGATGTCGTCCTCGATGCGCACGCCGATGCCGCGCAGGTCCTCAGCCACGGTGAGGTCGTCGGGCTGGAAGTACAGCCCCGGCTCGACGGTCAGCACGTAGCCCGCCTGCAGCGGACCCTTGCGGTAGACCTCGGAGCGGGCGTGCGCGCAGTCGTGCACGTCGATGCCCAGCATGTGGCTGACGCCGTGCAGCGTGTAGCGGCGGTAGAGCTGCTGGTCCTCGGCCAGCGCGGCTTCGGCGTCCTCGAGCACGCCCAGCTCGACCAGCCCGTGCGCGAGCACCTGCATGGCGGCGCGGTGCGGGTCCAGGAAGTCCGCCCCGGCGCGGCACGCGGCGATGCCGGCCTCCTGAGCTGCGAAGACCAGGTCGTACACCTGCCGCTGGCGCGGGCTGTAGGTGCCGCTGATCGGCAGGGTGCGCGTGATGTCAGCGGTGTAGAGCTCGTGGCTCTCGACGCCCATGTCGAGCAGCGCGAGGTCGCCGTCGCGCACCGGGCCGTCGTTGTCGGTCCAGTGCAGCGTGCAGGCGTGCGCGCCGGCGGCGCAGATGCTGCCGTAGCCGACGTCGTTGCCCTCGACCCGGGCGCGCAGCCCGAAGACCCCCTCGACCCAGCGCTCGGAGGTGTCCTTGGCCCGGTCGAGCTGGCGTACGACGTCCTCGAAGCCCTTGACCGTCGCGTCGACCGCCAGCTGCAGCTGGGCGATCTCGTGCGCGTCCTTGACCAGGCGCAGCTCGGACAGGAACTCGCGCAGCTCGCCGTCGGCCTCCTCCTGCGTCTCGAACAGCGCCTCGACCCGCGCGTCCTGGCCGCGCAGGACGCGGGCCGGGCCGGACAGCTTGTCGAGCTCCTCCAGCGGCCGGGTCTCGACGCCGAGGAGCGCCTGGGCCTGGTCGAGGGACGGCCGCGGACCGACCCAGAGCTCGCCGTAGACCCGGTCGGTGAAGAAGGCCGGCGTGGAGCGGTCCATCACGGGCGCCTGGTAGAGCACGCTGCGGCCGTCCTCGACGACCAGCACGGCGTCGGGCTCGGACGAGCCGACCAGGTGGGTGAAGTCGGTGCCGGGGCGGAAGCGGTACTCGGTGTCGTTGCTGCGGGTCTTGTAGCCGCCGGACGGGATCACCAGGCGCTCGCCCTGGAAGCGGTGCGCGAGGGCGGCACGGCGGACGGAGCGGTACGGGGCGGCGGGGTGCTCGGCCGGGAGCGTCTCCTCGCGGGGCGCCCAGCCGGTGGCCATGAACTCCAGCAGCGCGGCGGGCCGGTCCGGGTCGTGACTGGCAGTGCCGGGGGTGTCCTGGTGGACGGGCTGGTCGTCGCTCACCTGCCGAGCGTACGACCGCCGTCTCGCCCGGTGCGGCGCTGCGGCGGGAGCAGCTCGAGAACCTCGGCGGCAGCCCGCTCGGCGTGCCGCCCGTCGTGCTCCAGGCAGGCGTCGGCGTAGGACTGCCAGGCGACGCGCTCGATGGTGTCGGTGCTCATGGGAACCTCCTCGGTCTCCCGCCAGGATGTCCCGCTTCGCCCGGCTTGCCCATGGTCAGTCGTGACCATCTTGCTCAGCGCCCCTTCCACTGCGGGGTGCGCTTGCCCAGGAACGCGCCGACGCCCTCGGCGGCGTCCTCGGTGGTGTTGAGCAGCGAGAGCTGGGCCTGCATGGCCTCCAGCCCGGGCGCGAGCGTCGTCTCCATCGCGGCCAGGAAGGCGGCCTTGCCCAGCCGCACGGCGACCGGCGGCTTGGCGGCCAGCGCCGCGACCAGCTCCTCGGTCTCGCCGCGCAGGTCGGCCACGACCCGGCTGACCAGGCCCATCTCGAGCGCCTCCCGGGCGGGGACGCGCCGGCCGGACAACATCATCTCCATGGCCCGCTTGGGGCTGACGTGCCGCCCGAGCAGGGCGCTGACCATGAACGGCCACAGCCCGAGGTCGACCTCCGGCAGCCCGAAGGCGGCGTCGTCGGCGGCCAGCACCAGGTCGCAGCCCAGGACCAGGCCGACGCCGCCGGCCAGGCACAGCCCCTGGACGCTGGCGACGACCGGTACGGGGCAGGCGCGCATCGCGAGGACGACCTCGCGCAGCAGGCCGCGGCCCTCGTGGACCTCCAGCCCGGTGGCGTCCGGCGCCATCTGCACCAGGTCGGCGCCGGAGCAGAACACCCGGTCGCCGGCGCTGGTCAGCAGCACCACCCGGGCGTCGCCCACGGCCCGCAGTGCGTCGAGC
>JBKJQQ010000080.1:0-4258 GCA_046593875.1 Mycobacteriales bacterium
CCCGCCGTGCCGGAGCCGGTCGACGTGCAGCTCGCCCTCGACCTCGGCGACGCCCCGGAGCAGACCACCTCCAGCGGGCTGCCCGAGATGACGCAGGCCGAGCGGGTGCGGGCCGAGCTCGACGTGCTCGGCCTGGACGTGAGCGCGCACGTGATGGACGCCTACCGGCCGTTCCTCGACGAGCTCGGCACCACCAGGGCGCGCGACCTGCTCGGCTGCCGCTCCCGGCAGGAGGTGCTGGTGGCCGGGGTCAAGGTGGCGACCCAGACGCCGCCGATCCGGTCCGGCCGCCGGGTCATCTTCGTGACGCTCGACGACGCGACCGGCCCGCTCGACGCGACCTTCTTCGAGGACGCCCAGGTCGGCTACGCCACGACCGTCTTCCACTCCTGGCTGCTGGTCGTCCAGGGGCTGGTCCGCCGGACCGGTCCGCGCGGGATCTCGATGCAGGCGGTCGGCTGCTGGGAGCTGCCGGCCCTGCACGCCGCCTGGCTGTCCGGCGGGATGGACGCGGTGTGGGCGCTGATGGCCGCGCCGACGCTGGTGACCGAGGCGGCGGTGCAGGGCGCCGCCGCCAGCCGGTCCAGCCGCCCGGTCATGACCTCACCCCCGCTGGTCGGAGGCGGGGCCGGCCACTCCGGCGTGGGCGGCTTCGTGCACGTCTACGCGACCGGCTTCCGCGCCTCGCCCTACGCCGACGTCAAGCCCGCCGGAGACGGCACCGGGACCTCCGGCGGCCGTCCGGTGCCGCTGCCGACGAAGGGACCGCCGCGCACGCTGTGGCACTCCAGCCAGGGGAGCTCCGGCGGATGACCACAACCCCGTCAGGCATGCGTGTCCGGGTGCGTGCGCAGGTGCACCGTCACCGCGTCGCCCTCGTCCAGGCCCTCCTGCCGGCGCACCGCCGCCTTCATCGGCAGCAGGAAGCCGCCCGACGCCTTGTCCGGGAAGACCGACGTCCGCCACGTGGTGTCGCCGACGGTCACCTCGACCGGCACCGACCCGAAGCCCGGCCCGCCGCCGGCCCGCTCGCGCGCGTCCTCGACCTGCTCGGCCGCCTCCGGCGGCAGCGTCACGACGTGCCAGCCGCTGGTGCCGGGGTAGCGCCACAGCTCGGCGGTCACGGTCATGGTCGCAGTCACCTCGGCGGGCACGGTCGGACCCTACGACCGGGACGCCCGCGGGCGAGTCCCACCCGTCCCGTGCGTCACAGTTGGGGAACGAAACGCTTCGGACCGCTCCATGACGCGGCCGTGCGGGTCGAAGGTGAGGGTGCGCCGCGTTCGGCGCTGCCCGGCCCCGCACGCGTCGCGGGGGTCGCGCCCGCCCCGATGCCCCCTGCCGCAAGGGACCTGTGCCGTGCCGCGCTCCAACGCCCGCCGCCGCTCCGTCCCGCGCGTCCTGCGCCGCTCACCGATCGTCGCGCTCGGCGTCGTGATGGCGGTGCTGGTGGCTGTGCTGCTGCCGGTCACCGCGGCGACCGCGGCCCCGGCCGGCCCCGCTGTGCTGCCGGCCGACCAGGGTCTGGAGGCCTACTCCCCGTACCAGGGTCAGAGCGCCTGCGACCCGGTCGCGCGCGCCGGCGTGCTGAAGTTCCGCGACCTGGTCCTGGCCGCCTATCCGGGCACCGGGGACGCCGGCATCGCGCGGAGCTGTGCGATCGGCGGCGTGAGCGAGCACAAGGAGGGCCGCGCCTGGGACTGGCGGGTGAGCGCGAGCGACCCCGCGCAGGTCCTGCAGGTCGACGACCTGCTGACCTGGCTGCTGGCTCCCGACGAGCTCGGCAACGACGGGGCGATGGCCCGCCGGCTGGGCGTCATGTACGTCATCTGGGACTCCCGGATCTGGAAGGCCTACCAGGCCTCGCGCGGCTGGCAGCCCTACGCCGGCGCCAGCCCGCACACCGACCACGTGCACGTCTCCTTCTCGTGGGCCGGCGCGCTGGGCGAGACGTCGTACTGGAGCGGCCGGGTGTCCCCGGTCCTGCAGCGACCGGTCCCGCCGCCCACGTCCGCGACGGCGACCGCGACGATCGGGGTGAGCGAGCCGGTCGTCGACCGTCGCGCGCTGATGGAGCGCCGGCGCACCGCCGTCAAGGGCCTGCCCGGCCCGTGGCGGCGTCACTAGGCTCGCCCAGGAGCGCGTCGTCCTCGACCGCGCCGGGAAGGGGTGCCGCGTGGCCGCCGCAGACACGCCGGATCCCGGTCCGGTGCGCCCGCCGGTCGCCCCCGCTGCGGGTCCCGCCGGCTCGGCCCGCACCGCCGTCGTGTGGGAGGTGCTGTCCGCCGTGCTCGCCGAGGCGGGCGCCGACCTGCACGTCGTCGACGCCGGCGGCGGCACGGGCGGGTTCGCCGTGCCGCTCGCGGCCGCCGGTCACCGGGTCACCGTTGTCGACCCCAGCCCCGACTCGCTGGCCGCGCTGCAGCGGCGCGCCGCCGAGCGCGGGCTGTCCGAGCGGGTCACCGGCGTCCAGGGCGACCTCAACGAGCTGCCCGGTCTGGTTGCCGCCGGCAGCGTCGACCTGCTGCTGTGCCACAGCGTCCTCGAGCTGGTCGACGACCCGGCCGAGGCGCTGGCGGGCATCGTCGGGGTGCTGCGTCCCGGCGGGCGGCTCAGCCTGCTGGCCGCCAACCGTGCCGCCGCCGTCCTGGCCCGCGCGCTGGCCGGTCACCCGGAGGAGGCCGCGCGCGCCCTCACCGACCCGGCCGGCCGCTGGGGTCCCGCGGACGGCGTGCGGCGCCGCTTCACCGCCGACGCGCTGCACGAGCTGGTCGCCGCAGCCGGGCTCGTCGTCGAGCAGCTGCACGGGGTGCGGGTCGTCAGCGATCTGGTGCCGAGCGCGGTGCTGGACACCGAGCCCGGTGCCGCCGCGGCGCTGCTCGCGCTGGAGCGCGCGCTGTCGGACCGGGCGCCGTACCGCGACCTGGCCACCTCGCTGCACCTGCTCGCCGTCCGCCGCTGAGCTCGTGACGGGCGGGCTCGTGACGGGCGGGCTCGTGACGGCGGGCAGCCCGTGAGCCGCGGCTCTGTCCCGCCCGTCGGACCGCCCACCGGGCCGCCCGGCGACGACACCGGCTGCACCGTGCTGCACGTCGACATGGATGCCTTCTACGCCTCGGTCTCCCTGCTGGCGCGCCCCGAGCTGCGCGGTCAGCCGGTGATCGTCGGCGGCGGCGGGACCCGCGGCGTGGTGCTGTCCGCGACCTACGAGGCCCGGGTCCACGGCGTGCACAGCGCGATGCCGATGATGCGGGCCCGCCGGATGTGCCCGCAGGCGGTCGTCGTCGCGCCCGACCACGACGCCTACGCCCGCGCCTCGCACGGGGTGATGGAGGTGTTCCGGAGCATCACGCCGCTGGTCGAGCCGATCTCGCTGGACGAGGCCTTCCTCGACGTCCGCGGCGCCGCCCGCCGGCTCGGGACGCCCCGGCAGATCGGTGAGGCGATCCGCGCGACCATCGAGGACGAGCAGGGCATCACCTGCTCGGTCGGTGTGGCCAGCACCAAGTTCGTCGCCAAGCTCGCCTCCGCGCGGTGCAAGCCCGACGGGCTGCTGGTCGTGCCTGCCGGCGAGGTCGTGGCGTTCCTGCACCCGCTGCCGGTCGGCGCGCTGTGGGGCGTCGGCGGCAAGACCGAGGACGTGCTGCGCGGACTCGGGCTGCACACCGTCGGCGACATCGCCCACACCCCGCTGGCCACCCTCGAGCGGGCGCTCGGCCCGGCGGCCGGCAAGCACCTGTCCGCGCTGGCGTGGGGTCGCGACGCGCGGTCGGTCGTCCCGCACGAGCCGGACAAGAGCATCGGCGCCGAGAACACCTTCGGGACCGACGTCGACGACCCGGCCGTCATCGCCCGGGAGCTGCTGCGCCTGTCGGAGCGGACGGCCGCGCGACTGCGCGCCTCCGACCAGGTCGGTCGTACCGTCTCGATCAAGGTCCGCTTCGCGGACTTCACGACCATCACCCGGGCCAAGACGCTCGCCGAGTCGACCGACGTGGGCCGGGTCGTCTACGACACCGCGACCGCCCTGTACGAGGCGCTCGGCCTGGAGCGCGCGCGCATCCGGCTGGTCGGCGTCCGGGTGGAGGGGATCTCCGACGCGGCCGACGCCCCGCACCAGCTCGCGCTGGGGGAGAGGGAGCACGGCTGGCGCGACGCGGAGCAGGCGGTGGACCGCGCGGCCCGGCGCTTCGGCGCTGGAGTGGTCCGACCGGCCACCCTGGTGGATCCTTCAGGGACGGCTGGGAACCCGCCGAGA
>JBKJQQ010000122.1:0-4446 GCA_046593875.1 Mycobacteriales bacterium
GGCGCCCGCGAGATCCTCGACTCGCGCGGCAACCCCACCGTCGAGGTCGAGGTCGCCCTCGACGACGGCACGCTGTCCCGGGCGGCGGTCCCCAGCGGCGCCAGCACCGGCGCCTACGAGGCGGTCGAGCTGCGCGACGGCGGTGAGCGCTACGCCGGCAAGGGCGTGGCGGGCGCGGTCAACGCCGTGCTGGACGTCATCGGCCAGGAGCTGCTGGGCATCGAGGCCACCGAGCAGCGGATCGTCGACCAGGTCCTGCTCGACCTCGACGGCACTCCTGACAAGGGCCGGCTCGGCGCCAACGCGATCCTCGGCGTCAGCCTCGCGGTGGCGAAGGCCGCCGCGGACTCCACCGGGCTGCCGCTGTTCCGCTACGTCGGCGGGCCGAACGCCCATCTGCTGCCCGTCCCGATGCTCAACATCCTCAACGGCGGTGCGCACGCCGACACCAACGTCGACGTCCAGGAGTTCATGATCGCGCCGATCGGCGCCGCCTCCTTCGCCGAGGCGCTGCGCTGGGGCGCCGAGACCTACCACGCCCTGAAGGCCGTGCTCAAGCAGCAGGGCTTGGCCACCTCGGTCGGCGACGAGGGCGGCTTCGCGCCGAACCTCACCAACAACCGGGCGGCCCTCGACCTCATCCTCGAGGCCATCACCGCCGCCGGTTTCACCCCCGGCCGCGACATCGCGCTCGCGCTGGACGTCGCCGCGACGGAGTTCCTGGGCGACGACGGCTACCGCTTCGAGGGCGGCGTCAAGACCGCGGACGAGATGACCGCCTACTACGCCGAGCTCGTGTCGAGCTATCCGATGGTGAGCATCGAGGACCCGCTCGGGGAGAGCGACTGGGACGGCTGGCAGCGGCTCACCACCGCGCTGGGCGACCGCGTGCAGCTGGTCGGAGACGACCTGTTCGTCACCAACCCGGCCCGCCTGCAGGACGGCATCGACCGCCGCTGCGCCAACGCCCTGCTGGTCAAGGTGAACCAGATCGGCACGCTCACCGAGACCCTTGACGCCGTCGACCTCGCCCACCGCAGCGGCTACCGCTCGATGATGAGCCACCGCTCCGGCGAGACCGAGGACACGACGATCGCCGACCTGGCCGTCGCCACCAACTGCGGCCAGATCAAGGCCGGTGCCCCGGCCCGCTCCGAGCGGGTCGCGAAGTACAACCAGCTGCTGCGCATCGAGGAGGAGCTCGACGACGCCGCCCGCTTCGCCGGTGCGACCGCCTTCCCGAGGTTCGCGCAGGCATGAGCACCCCTCGTCGGCCGAGCGCGGGTCGTCGGCCCGCCCGGCCGGCGACGCGAGCGACCGCGCGGGCCGCGGCGCGGACGACCCCGGTCGCCGGCCGGCCGCAGCGCGAGCCGACCCCCCCGCGCCGCAACCCTCTGACGCCGCGCGCCGCCGTTCTCGCCCTGGTCGCGGCCGGACTGCTGGCCAGCGCCGCCCTGCCGATGCGCGAGTACGTCAACCAGCGCAGCGAGATCGCCGCGCTCGAGGCGTCCCAGACCGAGCAGCGTGCGCGGGTCGCCGAGCTGGAGGCCGAGAAGCAGCGGCTGCAGGACCCGGCCTACGTCGCGGCCGAGGCCCGTCGCCGCCTGCACTTCGTCCTGCCCGGGGAGACGGCCTACGTCGTGCTGGCCCCCGAGCCGGGGACGGTCGAGGACCAGCAGGAGGCGGAGGCGGCGCAGGCCCCCTGGTACTCCCAGGTCTGGGGCAGCGTCCAGGAGGCCGATCGCCCCTCCCCGCCGAAGCGGTGACCGCGCCCGACCCGCGCGACGTCACCGCGGTCGGGCTCCAGCTCGGTCGCACCCCGCGCGCCATGACCGGCGTCGCCCACCGCTGCCCCTGCCAGCTGCCCGACGTCGTCGAGACCAAGCCGCGGCTGGAGGACGGCACGCCGTTCCCGACGCTGTACTACCTGACCTGCCCGCGGCTGGCCTCGGCCATCGGCACGCTCGAGGCCGACGGGCTGATGAAGGAGCAGACCGCCCGGCTGGCCGAGGATCCCGCGCTGCAGGCGCGCTACGACGCGGCGGCGCAGGACTACGTCTCGCGTCGCGACCGGCTCGAGGTGCTGGAGGACGTGCCGGCGCAGGGCGGCATGCCCACGCGGGTGAAGTGCCTGCACGTGCTGGTCGCGCACAGCCTGGCGGTCGGGCCCGGCGTGAATCCCTTCGGCGACGAGGCGCTCGAGCGCCTGCCGGAGTGGTGGGCGAAGGGGCCGTGCGTCGACCCCGACGACCCGGAGGCCCGCCCCGGCAAGAAGACGCGGTGAGGGTCGGCGCCGTCGACTGCGGCACCAACTCGATCCGCCTGCTCGTGGCCGACGTCGACGGCCGGGCCAAGGTCGACGTGCACCGCGAGATGCGCGTCGTGCGACTCGGCCAGGGCGTGGACCGCACCGGCGAGCTGGCGCCCGAGGCGATCGAGCGGACCCGCCTCGCTCTGCTCGACTACGCCGCGACCTGCCGCGAGCTGGGCGTCGAACGGACGCGCATGGTCGCCACCAGTGCGAGTCGAGATGCGCGCAACCGCCGCGACTTCCGCGACATGGTGGTCGAGGTCCTCGGCGCAGAGCCCGAGGTCATCAGCGGCGACGAGGAGGCCGCGCTGTCTTTCGACGGCGCTATCCGCGGGCTCGACCGAGCTGACGGGCCGTTCCTGGTCATGGACATCGGCGGCGGCTCCACCGAGCTTGTCCTCGGCACCGAGCACGTCGAGGCGGCGCGGTCCGTCGACGTCGGCTGCGTCCGCCTCACCGAGCGGCACCTCGTGGACGACCCGCCGACCGCCGACCAGATCGCCGCAGCAGAGGGCGATGTCGACGCGGCGATCGCCCTCGTCCGCGAGGTCGTCCCGGTGGAGCAGGCGCGTACCGCCGTCGGCCTGGCCGGCTCCGTCACCACCGTCGCGGCCCTCGCCCTGGACCTCGAGCAGTACGACAGCGAGCGGATCCACCTGTCCCGCCTCCAGGCCGCGGACGTCCGGGCGGTCACCGGCCGGCTGCTCGCGATGACCCGCGCCGAGCGCGCCGCCCTGCCCGTCATGCACCCGGGCCGCGTCGACGTCATCGGCGCCGGGGCCCTGGTGCTGGCCACCCTCGTCGACCGCCTCGGCCTGTCCGAGGTCTTGGTCAGCGAGTCCGACATCCTCGACGGCATCGCCTGGAGCTGCAATGAGGTCTGACTGGATCACCACCGCGCCGCGCACCGACAAGCCCTGGGGGCACGAGTCGCTGTTCGCGCTCGTCGACGGCCGCTACGCCGGCAAGGCGCTGCACGTGACCGCAGGCCATGCGCTGTCGCTGCAGTACCACGAGCGCAAGGAGGAGACGATCTCCGTCTTCTCCGGCCGGATCACGGTCGAGGTCGGGGAGCACGAGTCCTCGCTCGAGGAGTTCGAGCTGCTGCCGGGGGAGTCGATCCACCTCCGCCCGGGCATGCGCCACCGCGTCACCGCGCTGGTCGACTCCGTGCTGCTCGAGGCCTCGACCACCGACCTGGACGACGTCGTCCGGCTCGAGGACCGCTACGGCCGGCAGGGGACGTCGGCGCCGTGATCCCGCCCGGCACCGGGCACCCGCGCGACCACGCGGACCCGCGGACGCCGGTCGCCCGTACGGCCGCGGATGTCGTCCGGCTGGCGGGGCAGGCGACGACGACGGACGAGATCGACGCCCGCTCCTCGGTCTGCCGTGCCTGCCCCCGCCTGGTCGCCTGGCGCGAGGAGGTCGCGCTGACCAAGCGGGCGTCGTACGCGGGCGACGAGTACTGGGGCCGGCCGGTCACGGGATGGGGGCCGGCCGACGCGCCGATCGCGGTGGTCGGGCTGGCGCCCGCGGCGCACGGCGGCAACCGCACCGGGCGCATCTTCACCGGCGACCGCAGCGGCGACTGGCTGTTCGCAGCGCTGCACCGCGCCGGGCTGGCCAGTCAGCCCACCTCCCTGGACGCCTCCGACGGGCTGGAGCTGCTCGACACCCGCGTCACCCTCCCCGTCCGCTGCGCGCCGCCGGCGAACAAGCCCCTGCCGGCCGAGCGCGACGCCTGCTCGCCGTGGCTGACGGCGGAGTGGAGGTTCCTGCAGCCGACGGTCCAGGCGGTCGTCGTGCTCGGCGGGTACGGCTGGTCGGCGCTGTGGCCGGTGCTGCGTGCGGTCGGCGAGCGGGTGCCGACACCCGTGCCGGCGTTCGGTCACGGCGCCGAGGTGGTCCTCGACGGGGGGCCGACCGTGCTCGGCTGCTTCCACGTCAGCCAGCAGAACACCTTCACCGGCCGGCTCACCGAGGCGATGCTCGACGCCGTCCTGACCCGGGCGAAGACCGCTGCTGACGCCTGATCGACGGTCGTCACGGCGACCTTGAGCCCCTGGTCGGGTGAATTCCCGATTTTGCGGCGTGGTTTGTCCGGAATGGGCGTGTCGCCCCCTGGTGCTAGT
>JBKJQQ010000153.1:0-4359 GCA_046593875.1 Mycobacteriales bacterium
CAGCACCGCGGCGGCCTGCTGGGCCGCGCTGCCCTCCTCGACGGACAGGGCGTAGGCCCCCTGCTTGTCGAACCCCAGCGGGTTGACGCAGTCGACGACGACCTTGCCGGCCAGGTCACCGGCCAGCGACGCGAGCAGCTCGCGGTGGCCGTCCCAGGGCACGGCCACCACCACGACGTCCCCCGCGCGGGCAGCCCCGGCGTTGTCGGCGCCGGTCACGTCACCGGGCAGGCCCTCGGCGGCGGCCTGCGCACGGGCGGCATCGCGCGAGCCGAGCACCACCCGCACGCCCGCCAGGGCGAAGCGGCGTGCCAGCCCCCGGCCCTGCTCCCCGGTGCCGCCGAGGACCGAGACGACCAGGGTCGAGAGGTGGGGGGCAGGTGCGGTCATGCGCGGAGTCTGTCAGCCGGCCCGGACCCCGGCACCTCCGGGCGACGCAGGTCACGAACCCGGTGCGATCCGCCAGCAGGAGTCCGGGGCGGCACGGCGAAACACACCTCTGACGACACGAGCAGGACGCGGCGAGGAGGCCAGGATGGACGCGCAGGACGGTCAGGTGCCCGCCCCCCGGCGCGCCTCCGTGCCGCGGCGCCGCCGGCCGGACGCCCCCACCTCCCTGCCCTTCGGGCTGCCGGACGTCGACGCCCCCCGCGTAGCCGACCTCAGCGCCCTGCTCGGCGACATCGACGCCCTGCGCCTCACCCTGCAGACCGATCTCAGCCTTGCGGCGGCCGCCCTCGAGGAGGGCGCTCAGGACCTGGCCGCCGAGCTCGTCGACGGCGACCTGTTCGAGGTGCGGGCCTTCGCCGGCCGCGCCGCCGACCACCTGGCCCGCCTGGACGCCGAGCGGACCGGCGTGCTGCCGGCCGACGAGCAGCCGGTGCTGGTGCCGATCCGCAGGCGCCGCATCCTGTCCGCCGCCCCGCTGATGGCCGCCGCCGCCGCGCTGATCGGCTTCGTCGCCTTCAGCCCCGGCCGGCAGGCACCCACTCCCGAGACCAGCCTGACCAACGCGGCGATGGCCGGCTACGAGCTCGACCGGCTGGCCTCCGCCGGCGCCACCGACGATCAGCTCCGCGTCGCCGCCGAGGAGCTCAACGACGAGCTGGCCGTGCTCATCGCGCAAGCCGCCGACGATCCCGCTGCCGCCCAGCAGGCGCTGATGCTGCTCGACCGGACCAGCCAGGTGCTGGCCAGCCAGGGCGACAGCGGCGTGCTGCGCGGCGTCATCGCCGAGACGCGCGCGCTGCGGCAGCTCCTGCGCGAGGCCCTCCCGGTCGTCAAGCGCCCGGCCCGCCCGGCGGTCCGACCGGTGGTGCCGGTCGTCCCCCGCGTGGAGCAGGAACGGGAGCGCAGCACCAGCAGCTCGCCGGCTCCCAAGGCCAGCCCTAAGCCGACGACCAGCCCGAAGCCGTCCCCGACCGCGTCGCCGTCGCCGGCCTCGCAGCCGAGCCCGACCAGCCAGCCGACGACGCAGCCGAGCGAAGACCCCGACGGGCCACTGCCGACCGACGGCGTCCCCGGGGTCTAGTCCCCCACCGGGCGCAGCCGGACCTCGCGCTTCGCGACGTCCGCGGCGACCAGCTCCACCCGGACCTGCTGACCCAGTGGCAGGTCGCCCTCGCAGCGAGCCCGCACCGGCGGTTCCTGGAGCTGCACGACCGACCCGCGCGGACCGGTCTCGACGACCACCACGTCGAACTGCTCCCCCACCCGCGGCGCCAGCACGACGGCCTCGGCCGCATCGACGACCGCACGCTCGAGCGCGTTGGCGCGTCGGGTGGCGCCGGCCATGACCTCGACCAGCTCGGGCAGCGCGGTGCGGGCCCACTCGGGGACCGGCGTCCCGGCGCAGGCGGCCACGCAGACCTCCCCGACATGTCGGTCGGCGAGCCGGCGCAGCGGGGCGGTGCAGTGGGCGTACGGCGCGGCGACCGCCGAGTGCAGCGGCTGCTCCGGCGGCGCCCCGTCGAACGCCGTGTAGCCGGCACCGCGCAGCAGCCGGGTGGCCAGGGTGAGCAGGGCGGCGTGCGCCGGCACGGTCGGCTCCAGCGCGGAGATGACGGTGCCGTGGTCCGTCCCCTCCGGCCACGCGACGCCGAGGGCGAGCGCACTGCGTCGCAGCGCCTCGACGGCCTGCTCGTCCGCCGGCGGCAGCGTCCGCAGCAGGCCGACCTGCGCGTCGAGCATGAGCCGGGCGGCGGCCATCCCGGTCAGCAGGCTGATCTGGGCGTTCCAGCCCTCGACCGGGAGCTGCGCGCGCCAGACCAGCGTGGGTCGGCCCTGCGCGTCGACGTCCACCTCCTGCGAGGGGGTGGGCAGGTCGACCGCGCCGCGGTCGGCGGCGCGCTGCTCGCGCAGCTGACCGACCTCGCGCAGCAGCTGCAGTACCTCGCTCGCGGTGCCGTCGTCCAGGCAGGCCTGCACCTGCGCGTAGTCCAACCGCGCGGTGGAGCGCACGGTCGCCCGCCGTACGTCCGTGCCCACCAGCTCGCCGGACCCGTCCAGGTCGAGCGTCCAGAGCAGCGCCGGCCGGACCTGGTCGGCCAGCAGGCTGGCCGCGTCCTCGCCCAGCGCCGGCGGGTGGAGCGGCACCCGGCTGTCGGGCGCGTAGAGCGTCACGCCGCGCCGGAAGACCTCGGCGTCCAGGGCCCCACCGGGCGTGACGAAGGCCGCGACGTCGGCGATGGCGTACGAGACCCGGTAGCCGGAGCCGTCGCGGGCCAGGTGCAGCGCCTGGTCCAGGTCGCGGCTGCCGGGCGGGTCGATGGTGATCAGCGGCAGCTCGGTGCGGTCCAGCGCGGGCAGGAGCGGGGCGGCGGCCGCGGCGGCGGCCTCGGCGAGCACCTCGGGCGGGAAGTCGCCGGGGACCTCCAGCTCGGTGCGCAGCCCGTCGAGGTCGAGCGTGCCGGACGGGAGGCGGACGCGCAGGGAAGGCATGGCCCGGAGCCTAGGAGTCGGGGCTGCGCCGCACCCGGGCCCACACGGCCTTGCCGGGCGCGTCCACCCGCACGCCGTGGTCGCTGGCGAGCCGGTCCACCAGCAGCATCCCGCGACCGCCCTCTGCCTGGTCGTCGGCCTGGCGGGCCGTGGGGTGCTCGCAGCTGCCGTCCGTCACGGCGACGACGACGTCCTGGTCGCACGACTGCAGCTCGAGGCGCACCGGCGGCGACGCGTAGCGGATCGCGTTGGTGACCAGCTCGCTCACCAGCAGCACGACGTCCTCGCAGACGTCGTCCGGCAGCCCGAGCTCCTGCGCGCGGGCCGTGACGGCGGCGCGGGCCTGCCCGGGCCCCTGGTCGCTGTGCTCGACGTCGATCCGGGTGCGCGGCTGGGCGCGCCGCTCGAGCTGCTGCAGGGCCTGCACGACGCCGGCGGCGCTGAGCCAGCCGGGCACCTGCGGGCCGCCGCCGAGCGGCGACACGACCAGCGAGGCGGGCGGCCAGCTCTCCGGTCGGGCTGGCAGGTCGGCCAGGGCGCTGCAGGTCTCTGCCGAGAGCGCGCCGGCGTGCTCGAGGTCCAGCACCAGGGCGTGCGCCTCGTGGGTCAGCGCCTCGAGGACCGCCCGCCGCAGGGGCTGGGTGTCCTCCGCGGTGACGGGGCCTCGGACGGACAGCACCTCGACCCCGTCGGTCACCTCTTGCCGGAGCAGCACGCCGAGCACCTCGTCGCTGTAGGCCGCACAGGATGAGTCGGGGCCCGCGGACGCGGACAACCACTCCCCTGCCCCCACAGCGGGCGAGGAACCGGGACACGACACAACTCTGGCCAGAGCGCAACCCCGACGCGACGGCTAGTCGACGACGGGCAGGTAGACCCGGCTCCCCTGCTCGGTGAACTCCGCGGACTTCTCCTTCATCCCGAGCTCGAGCGCCGCGGCCTCGTCCACCCCGTGCTCGGCGGCGTACTTGCGCACGTCCTGGCTGATCTTCATCGAGCAGAAGTGCGGGCCGCACATCGAGCAGAAGTGGGCGCCCTTGGCGGCGGCGGCGGGCAGGGTCTCGTCGTGGAATTCCTTGGCCTTTTCCGGATCCAGCCCCAGGTTGAACTGGTCCTCCCAGCGAAACTCGAAGCGCGCCTTGCTCAGCGCGTTGTCGCGCACCTGCGCGCCCGGATGGCCCTTGGCCAGGTCGGCCGCGTGCGCCGCGATCTTGTACGCCATCAGGCCTTCGCGCACGTCATGCTTGTTCGGCAGGCCGAGGTGCTCCTTCGGCGTGACGTAGCACAGCATCGCGGTGCCGTACCAGCCGATCTGCGCCGCGCCGATGGCGCTGGTGATGTGGTCGTAGCCGGGCGCGATGTCGGTGGTCAGTGGGCCGAGCGTGTAGAACGGCGCTTCGCCGCACTTTTCCAGCTGGC
>JBKJQQ010000178.1:0-4020 GCA_046593875.1 Mycobacteriales bacterium
GATCCGGCAGACTGGTCGCATGACCAGCGACGCCGTCCGCCCCACCGACCTCGACCCGTCCATCGCCGCGCAGCTCAAGCGCGACCGCGACGGGCTCATCGTGGCGGTGGCCCAGCAGCACGACACCGGCGAGGTGCTGATGGTCGGCTGGATGGACGACGAGGCGCTGCACCGCACGCTGACCACCGGCCGCTGCACCTACTGGAGCCGCAGCCGCCAGGAGTACTGGGTCAAGGGCGACACCTCCGGCTCCCAGCAGTGGGTGAAGGCCGTCGCGCTCGACTGCGACGGCGACACGCTGCTCGTCAAGGTCGACCAGGTCGGCAGCGGCGCGTGCCACACCGGCGACCGCACCTGCTTCGACGCGATCTCGCTGCCTGCGGTCACCGGCAACCCGTGACGCTCGGCACGACCTCCCCGAGTCGCGAGGACTTCGAACGCCTCGACCACCCGGTCCGCGCCGTCACCCGCCGCCTGCTCGCCGACGGCGAGACCCCCGTCGGCGTCTACCGCAAGCTCGCCGGTGGACGCACCGGCACGTTCCTGCTGGAGTCCGCCGAGCAGGGCAAGCAGTGGTCGCGCTGGTCCTTCGTCGGCGTCCGCAGTGCCGGGGTGCTCACCGAGCAGGACGGCAAGGCGCTGTGGGTGGGGGAGGGTCTGCCGACGACGAGCGAGGACCCGCTCGAGGCCGTGCGCGAGGCGGTCGAGCTGCTGCGCAGCCCGAAGGCTCCGGACGATCCGCCGCTCACAGGAGGCCTGGTCGGCTACCTCGGCTACGACGTCGTCCGCCGCATCGAGCGGTTGCCGAGCACGGCGCCGGACGAGCTCGGGATGCCCGAGCTGGCGATGATGCTCGTGACCGACCTGGCCGTCCTCGACCACGGCGACGGCACCGTCCTGCTGATCGCGAACGTCCTGGCCGGGGGTTCCTACGACGACGCGGTCGCGCGGCTGGACGCCATGACGTCCGCCCTCGCCGCCCCCGCCCCCGCCACCGTCTGCACTGCCGACCTCGATGCCCGGCCGGCGGTCGTACGGCGGACGACCGCCGAGGCCTACGAAGGCGCCGTCGAAGCGGGCAAGGAGCACGTCCGCGCAGGCGACGTCTTCCAGGTCGTCCTCAGCCAGCGGTTCGAGGTGAAGACCGACGTCGACGCCCTCGACCTCTACCGGGTCCTGCGCAACAGCAACCCGTCGCCGTACATGTACCTGCTCCGCTTCGCCGGCCGCGAGTCGCCCTTCGACGTCGTGGGCTCCAGCCCTGAGGCCCTCGTGACCGTCACCGGGGACCGCGCGGTCGTCCACCCGCCGGCCGGCACCCGCCCGCGCGGCGCGACCGAGGAGCTCGACGTCCGGGCTGCGGAGGAGCTGCGGGCCGACCCCAAGGAGCGCGCCGAGCACGTGATGCTCGTCGACCTCGCGCGCAACGACCTCGGCCGGGTCTGCGTCCCGGGCACGGTCGACGTCAGCGGCTTCATGCGCGTCGAGCGCTACAGCCACGTCATGCACCTGGTGTCCACCGTCTTCGGCCGGCTCATCCCGGGCCGGACGGCCTTCGACGTCCTGCGCGCGACCTTCCCCGCGGGCACGGTCTCCGGTGCTCCGAAACCCCGGGCCATGGAGGTGATCGAGGCGCTCGAGCCGCACCGCCGCAACCTCTACGCCGGCACCGTCGGCTACTTCGACGCGGGTGGTGACATGGACATGGCGATCGCCATCCGCACCGCCGTGCTGCACGGAGGCTCGGCCTACGTCCAGGCCGGCGCCGGGATCGTCGCCGACAGCGACCCGGCCAGCGAGCAGGCGGAGTGCGAGAACAAGGCGGCCGCCGTCCTGCGGGCGATCGCCATCGCGTCGACCCTGCACGCGGTGACGTGAGGCGCGAGCCGCTGCTGGCCGCGTTCCTCTGCCTGGTCGGCGCTTTCGTCGTCCTGGTCGCCGCCGGCCGTGAGTGGGCCCTCGTGGAGGTCGCCGGGACCGGGCTGCTGCCCGCGCGTGAGCTGGCCGTCGACGGCAGCGACCTGGCCCCCGGCGTGCGCGCTCTCGGTCTGGTCGCGCTCGCCGGCGTCGTGGCGATCCCGGCCACCAAGCGCTGGGGCCGCATCGTCGTCGGTCTGCTGCTGGCCCTGATCGGCGTCGGCGTCGTGGCCGCTGCCTACGGCGTGGTGAGCGACCTGTTCGCCGCGGTGCAGGACAGCGACGCGGTCCGCGAGGCCGGCGGTGTCCAGGGCGAGAGCACGCGCGGCACCGTGTGGCCGTACGCCTGCGGCCTCGGCGGGCTGGCCGTCGCCGCCGCCGGGTTCTTCGTCGCCGCGCGCGGCCGTCGCTGGGCGGCGCTCGGTCAGAGGTACGAGGCGCCGGCAGCAGCCGCGACCCGTCCGCCCGGCGAGCGCGACCTGTGGGAGGCCCTCGACCGCGGCGACGACCCGACCGCGGCCGATCCGACCACCCCGGACCCCGGGGGGCAGGGACCGACCCCCCGCGGATAGCGTGCAGGAACCGCACCGGACGAGGGGACGACGCGCATGACCGTGCTCGACGACATCCTCGTCGGCGTGCGCGAGGACCTCGCGGCGCGCCAGGCCATCACCCCGCTCGACGAGCTCAAGGAGCGCGCCGCCGCCCTTCCGCCCGCGCTCGACGGGGCCGCCGCGCTCACCCAGCCGGGCGTCGCCGTCATCGCCGAGGTCAAGCGCAGCAGCCCCTCCAAGGGCGCCCTCGCCGCGATCACCGACCCGGCCGGGCTCGCCGCCGACTACGAGGCCGGTGGCGCCAGTGTCATCAGCGTGCTGACCGAGAGCCGGCGCTTCGGCGGGAGCCTCGCCGACCTCGACGCTGTCCGCGCGAGGGTCGAGGTCCCCCTGCTGCGCAAGGACTTCGTGGTCACCAGCTACCAGCTGTGGGAGGGCCGCGCGCACGGCGCCGACCTCTCGCTGCTGATCGTCGCCGCCCTCGAGCAGGAGGCCCTGGTCAGCCTGGTCGAGCGCAGCGAGTCCCTCGGCATGACCCCGCTGGTCGAGGTCCACGACGAGGCCGAGCTCGAGCGGGCGCTCGACGCCGGCGCCCGCGTCGTCGGCGTCAACGCCCGTGACCTCAAGACCCTCGAGGTCGACCGCGGCGTCTTCGCCCGGCTGGCCCCGCGCATCCCCGACGGGATCGTCAAGGTCGCCGAGTCCGGCGTACGAGGACCGCACGACCTGCTGGCCTACGCCGCCGCGGGCGCGGACGCGGTGCTCGTCGGGGAGGGCGTCGTCACCGGCGGCAACCCGCGGCAGGCCGTCGCCGAGCTGGTCACCGCCGGCAACCACCCGTCGACCCGTGGCCAGGAATCGTGAGCGAGTCCCCCGACGCCGCAGGCCACTTCGGCCCGTACGGCGGTCGCTTCGTCCCCGAGGCCCTCGTCGCCGCGCTGGACGAGCTGACCGCCGCGCACACCGCCGCCAAGACCGACCCGGAGTTCACCGCCGAGCTGGACCGGCTGCTGACGACGTACGCCGGCCGCCCCACCCCGCTCACCGACGCGAAGCGGCTGGCCGAGCACGCCGGCGGCGCCCGCATCCTGCTCAAGCGCGAGGACCTCGCCCACACCGGCAGTCACAAGATCAACAACGTCCTCGGCCAAGCGCTGCTCACCCAGAAGATGGGCAAGAAGCGGGTCATCGCCGAGACCGGCGCCGGTCAGCACGGCGTCGCCACGGCCACCGCCTGCGCGCTGTTCGGCTTCGACTGCACGGTCTACATGGGCGAGGAGGACACCCGCCGCCAGGCCCTCAACGTCGCCCGCATGCGCCTGCTCGGCGCCGAGGTCATCCCGGTCACCAGCGGGACCAAGACCCTGAAGGACGCCACCAACGAGGCGATGCGCGACTGGGTGACCAACGTCGACACCACGCACTACATCATCGGCTCGGTGGTCGGCCCGCACCCGTTCCCGATGATGGTCCGCGACTTCCACCGGGTGATCGGCCTGGAGGCGCGCGAGCAGGTGCTCGAGCGCACCGGCCGGCTGCCCGACGTGAT
>JBKJQQ010000191.1:0-16067 GCA_046593875.1 Mycobacteriales bacterium
TGCGACCGCGACCACCGCACCCCCTGGCCACTGGGACCCACCGACCCCGACAACCTGCAGAACCTCAGCCGCCGCTGGCACCGCGCCAAGCAGAACGGCTGGCAGTCACACCTCGAACCCGACGGCACCCTCACCTGGACCAGCCCCACCCGCGGCGTCTACCAGCGACGACCCAAACGCACCGTCCCACCACCGATCGACAAGCCGCTACCGCCACTGCGCTGACCCGCGCTCGAGCGCTGGCCGCAGCTGCCCCGCCCTGGCGGGACCCATCAGGCACAGCCATGCTCGACAGGTGCGCCTCCGGTCCCTGCTGCTGAGCCTCGTACTCCTCTTGGGCCGGTACTCGCGCACTCCTACCGGCTGCCGCTGCAGCGGGTGATCGTCACGGCGATGTCCGACGATCATCCCTCCAGCACGGCGCCGACGCCGGGCATCGAGAAGCAGTGGCTGACCGTGCTGCCGCAGGACGGCTTCCCGCTCGACGTGAAGCCGTGGGTCGACGAGCCGCTGTTCGGCTGAGCCGGGTTACCGGGCGGTGACCGTCGCCGCCGTCGCGCTCAGGTGGCCGCGACGTCCGGCGAAGGACACCTCGACGACGCTGCCCGTGGGCACGCGGACGACGGCGCGCCCGGACTCGTTCGTCGTACCGGTCAGCGTGCGGCCGTCGAAGCGGAAGACCAGGCGCTGCCCGGCGAGCGCACGGCGGGGCTCGTCGTCGTCGGTGAGCGTGGCGGTGACGGTGCCGGCGCCCCCGGCGACGACGCGGAGCAGCGTCCGCTCGGCCACGACGCGCAGCGACCCGGCCAGCTCGCCCTTCCCGGCACTGCCGGAGGAGCGCACGACGAGCTGCCGCGGGCCGGCCTCGTCCCGGACGGGCGCAACCAGGGTGGCACTGCCCTGCGCGTCGGTCTTGGCGCTGACCATGCGGCCGCTGCCGACCTGGGCCGTGACGGTCTGACCGGCAGGCACCCGGCCGTCGGAGGTGGTCAGCGCGACGGTGATGACGGCGCCGTCACCTGTCTGCACCTCGCCCGGCAGGGAGACGCTCAGCCTGGGTGCGAAGCAGGTGTTGTCGCCGACCGTGTAACGCGCGCGGCTCGCGTCGTCGGTCGTGGCTGTGTCCGCGGCGAAGGCCAGGCCGGGGCTGAGCGCTGCGCTGCGACCGGTCTGCGCCTCGAGGAACGTGCCGTCAGGGAGCTCGCGTCCCAGCACCGTGGCCAGGCTGTCGCGGGTGACGGACAGGACGACCTGGCTGCTGACCGTGTCGAAGGCGGCAGTGACCTTCAGGTCCGGCGCCGCGACGCCGCCGACCAGACCGGTGCCCACGCCCTCGGCGCTCGCGCGCAGCAGGACCACCTTGTCGCCGACGGTGAACTGGTACTCGAAGCGGTGACCGGAGAAGACGGGCAGCGCCGGCTTTGCGGCGAGCTTGTCGATGCGCAGGTGGCCGGCGAGCGCGTCTGACGACGTGCGCCCGGTGACGGACAGGATGTCCAGATCGGCGTCGTTGGGCGCCTGCGCGCCGGGGCGTGCGTCACCCTTCGGGTCCTCGAAGCCGAAGCACCCGGCCGCCGGGACCGGCACGGTGGGCTGCGGTGCGGGGGGCGGACCGGCGGGGCTGGCCGAGGCGGACGCCGAGGCCGACGCCGACGGCGAGGCTGATCCGCTGGGGCGCGCCGACGCGGACGCCGACGGTGCGGCCGTCGGGGACGCGCCCGAGCTCGGCGACGCCACCGCAGCCGGAGCGGCCGCGGGCTTCGCCGTGGCGCTGCCCTTGCAGGCGGTCCCGAAGACATACGACGCCTTCTCGTCGGCCACCGCATCGTCGAACAGGAGTCCGCGGTTGGCGTAGTTGCCGTAGGCCAGGGTCTGCATCGCCGAGAACGGCTTGCCCGCGAGCTTGGCACCGACGGCCTTCTCCAGATCGGCCTGCTTGACCTTGAGGGTCACGGTGGCGGCCTTGAAGTCGTACACGGCCTCGGGGACCGCCTCTGCGGTGACGCCGTCGACGGTGAGACGCGTCGTGGTGGTCCGGGTCAGGTTCGCGTCCCGCACGACGCGGACGATGACGGCCTTCCCGACGACGGTGAAGCGGGCCTCGAACCAGTCGCCGAACGAGTTGTCCGAACCGGACTCCAGCAGCTTGACGGTCTTCACCGTGCTGGAGAAGACGCCGCCCGCGGTGCTGTGCGTGATGGCCAGCAGATCCAGGCCGTCGTCCTGCAGCGCGCCGGTCACGGCCGGCTCGATCGGCGCGGCGTCACCCTCCGGGTCGACGTAGGTCGGGCACACGGCCGTCGCCGCCGATGCCGTGAGCGGGACCAGCACGGCGGCGAGCAGCCCCGCCGACAAGGCGGCGTAGGACGCACGGCGTACGGAGAGGGACGAGCGCACGGGCGGGCTCCTGGGGGACGCGGTCGTGGACGAGTAGCCGGGAGAGTTCGGCGGCGCGAGCCGTTCTCCTGCCCGGCCCGCCCGACGAGCCCGCGTACGGCTCTGGATCCTGTCGGAGGTCGGTGGCATCGTGGCGGCACCGACCACCGAGGAGAGCTCAGCCCGTACGAGACACCGCCTGGCCCGCGGGGACGCCCTGCTGGGTGGATGGCGGCGGCGGTCGGGCCGCCGCCGGCGAGCACGCGGGCGTGCGCATCTACAACGAGCCGGGCGCGCTGCTCTGGAACGACGCGGCCACCGAGGACCCAGACGCGGCGCGGGGCTTCCACGGCAGCGTGTTCCACCTCAGCGGCGACGAGGTCCCGGAGATGGGCGGCTACACGACGTTCTCCCGCGGCGGTGACCCGCTCGGCGGGCTGAGCGCGCACCAGCCGGGGATGCGCAAGGGCTGGAGCACCTGCTTCGCCGTGACCTCTGCCGACGACGCGGTCGCGAGGGTCGAGGCCGGCGGCGGCACGGTACTCATGCCGGCGCAGGACTCGCCCTACGGCCGGTTCGCCGTGCTGGAAGCTCCCCGGGGCCGGGCTTCTCGGTGATGCAGCCTGACGTCTGACTACCGCGCGCCCATCCCGACGCCCTGCTGACGCTGCAGGCTCTTGCCTTCCGTCGTCACCGACGGCGCGACCATGACCTCGACCCGCTGGAACTCCTTGATGGAGCTGTAGCCGGTCATCGCCATCGCGCGCCGCAGGCCGCCGAACAGGTTCGTCGTGCCCTGGTCGGTGCGGGCCGGACCGAGCAGCACCTCCTCGAGGGTGCCGACCGGCTCGACCTTCACGCGGGTCCCGCGCGGGAGCTCGGGGTGGTAGGACCCGTGCCCCCAGTGCCAGCCGCGGCCGGGGGCGTCAGAGGCGCGCGCGAGCGGCGAGCCCATCATCACGGCGTCGGCGCCGCAGGCGATCGCCTTGGCGACGTCGCCGCCGGTGCGCATGCCGCCGTCGGCGATGACGTGGACGTAGCGCCCGCCGGACTCGTCGAGGTAGTCGCGACGGGCTCCTGCTGCGTCGGCGATGGAGGTCGCCATCGGCACGCCGAGGCCGAGCACGCCCCGGGTGGTGTTGGCCTGACCCGGGCCGACGCCGACCAGGATGCCGGCCGCGCCGGTGCGCATGAGGTGCAGCGCCGACTGGTAGGTCGCGCAGCCGCCGACGAGCACCGGCACGTCGAGGTCGGCGATGAAGCGCTTGAGGTTCAGCGGTTCTGAGCGCGAGGACACGTGCTCGGCAGACACGACCGTCCCCTGGATGACGAACAGGTCGACGCCGCTGTCGAGCACCGTCTGCGCGAACTGCACCGTCCGCTGCGGCGTCAGCGACGCGGCCACCGTGACGCCGGCGTCGCGGATCTGCTTGACCCGCGCGGTGATCAGGTCGGCCTCGATCGGCTTGCTGTAGATCTCCTGCATGCGGGCTGTGGCGACGTCCTCAGGCAGCGCGGCGATCTCGTCCAGCAGCGGCTCCGGGTCGTCGTACCGCGTCCAGAGGCCCTCGAGGTTGAGCACGCCGAGCCCGCCGAGCCGGCCGATCTCGATGGCGGAGGTGGGCGAGACGACGCCGTCCATCGCCGAGGCGACCAACGGGAGCTCGAAGCGGTAGGCGTCGATCTCCCACGCGATCGACACGTCCTCGGGGTCGCGGGTGCGGCGCGAGGGGACGATCGCGATCTCGTCCAACCCGTAGGCCCGACGGCCGCTCTTGCCGATCCCGATCTCGACCTCTGCCACTAGCTCCGGCTCCCGTAGTTCGGCGCCTCGACGGTCATGGTGACGTCGTGCGGGTGGCTCTCCTTCAGTCCGGCGGAGGTGATGCGCACGAAGCGGCCGCGCTCCTTGAGCTCGCCGATCGTGCGCGCGCCGACGTAGAACATCGACTGGTGCAGCCCGCCGACGAGCTGGTGGGCGACCGACGTGAGCGGCCCGCGGTAGGGCACCCGGCCCTCGATGCCCTCCGGCACGATCAGCTCGTCGGAGGCGACGTCGGCCTGGAAGTAGCGGTCCTTGGAGAACGACCGCTTGCCGCGGGACGCCATCGCGCCCAGCGACCCCATGCCGCGGTAGCTCTTGTACTGCTTGCCGCCCACGAACACCATCTCGCCGGGGCTCTCGTCGCAGCCGGCCAGCAGCGAGCCGACCATCACGGTGTCGGCGCCGGCGACCAGGGCCTTGGCGATGTCGCCGGAGTACTGCAGGCCGCCGTCGCCGACCACCGGCACGCCGGCCGGCCCGCAGGCGCGGGAGGCCTCGAAGATGGCGGTGACCTGCGGGACACCGACCCCGGCGACCACGCGAGTGGTGCAGATGGAGCCGGGACCGACCCCGGCCTTGACCCCGTCGACCCCCGCGTCGACCAGCGCCTGCGCCCCCGCACGGGTCGCGATGTTGCCTGCCAGCACCTGCACGTGGCGGGTCGCCGGGTCCTTCTTGAGCCGGGCGATCATGTCGAGCATCAGCCGGGCGTGGCCGTTCGCGACGTCCGGCACCAGCACGTCCACGCCCGCGTCGACCAGCGTCGTCGCGCGCTCCCACGCGTCACCGAAGTAGCCGATCGCCGCACCGACCAGCAGCCGCCCGCTGTCGTCCTTGGAGGCGTAGGGGAACTGCTCGGACTTGACGAAGTCCTTGACCGTGATGAGCCCGGCCAGCCGGCCGTCGGCACCCACGATGGGCAGCCGCTCGCGCTTGTGCTTGCGCAGGATGGTCGTCGCGTCCTCGCGCGAGATGCCGAGCGGCGCGGTGACCAGCGGCATCGGGGTCATCACGTCGGCGACCAGCGTCGTCGCCCACTCCGCGACGGGCACGAAGCGCAGGTCGCGGTTGGTGATGATCCCGATGAGCGTGCCGTCGTCGTCGACGACCGGCAGACCGGAGACGCGGTACTGCCCGCAGCGCTCGTCGAGGTCCTCCAGGGTGGCCTTCGGACCGATCGTCACCGGGTTGCTGATCATGCCGGTCTGGGTGCGCTTGACGAGGTCGACCTGGTAGGCCTGGTCGTCGATCGACAGGTTGCGGTGCAGGATCCCGATGCCGCCCTGACGGGCCATCGCGATCGCCATCCGCGACTCGGTGACGGTGTCCATCGCGCTCGACACCAGCGGCACCCGCAGCGAGATGCCACGGGTCAGGCGGGTGGTCGTGTCGACCTCGCTGGGGATGACGTCGGTCTCGCCCGGCAGCAGCAGGACGTCGTCGTAGGTCAGCCCGAGCGTCGGGAACTTGGCCTCGTAGGCGGCGCGGTCCTCCGCGGCGGTGGGCTCGTCGGGGATCATCTGCGCCTTCCCGGTGGCTCGATGGGGAAGCACCTCACTCTAGCCGTCCGACCTAGGCTCGACGCCGTGGACGCGCCGCTCGACCCCTTCGCCGGGGACCCGCACGACCCGGCCCGCGAGCTCGACGACGACGCCGTGCGGGAGCCGCTCGCGCCCGACGAGCGCGAGGAGGTCCTGTCCGACCTCGAGGACGTGGAGGTCTTCGAGGCGCTGCTCGCCGACCGAGGGGTACGGGGCGTGGTGGCCCACTGCGCCGACTGCGACGACGCCCACTACCTGTCCTGGGAGCTGCTGCGCGCCAACCTGCGCCAGCTGCTCGACGCCGGGACCACGCCCGTGCACGAGCCGGCGTCCGCGCCGGACCCGAGCGACTACGTGACCTGGGACTACGCCCGCGGCTTCAGGGACGCGTCCCTCGAGAGCTGAGCGGGATCCGGGACGGTCCTGCCCTTCGGTGCGGAGGTACGCGGCGCGTCCGCGGGCTCGACCCGCTCGGCCCTCTTGGCGGGCTCAGCCTTCCGAGCGGGCTCGGACCGGGCAGGCGCGGTCTCACGCGCGCGCTCGGCGTCCGGCGCAACGGCCTGCGCGCGCAGCGCGGCGAGGCGCTCCGGCAGGTCGGCGCGGTCCGGCGCCAGCACCTCGGTGAGCTTGCGCTCGGCCAGGTCGAGCCGGGAGACCGCGGAGGTCGTACGACCGTCGTCGAGCAGGGCGTCCGCCTCGTCGAGCAGGCGGTCGACCTGCCGGGCGGCGGCCAGGGACCGCGCGGCCGCGGAGACCGAGGCTCCCGGGATCCTCGGCGCGACGACGACGGTCTTCGCCGGTGCCTCCGCAGCGGTCGACGCCGTGGTGCTCGGCGTCGCGACCGGGCGACCGGGGGTCTCGGGCGGGGCGACGACGCCGACGACGGCGTCCCCTGCGGACCGCAGCGCCTGGCCGAGTCCGTGCAGCGGGCTGCCCGCAGGTGCCAGCGTGCTCGCCGCAGCCACCCCGCCGAGCGAGAGCAGGCCGGCCGCGAGGGCCATGACGGCCGTGCCGTTGCGGGCCAGGCGTCGCTCCGGTCGCGGGGTGGCGAAGGCGATGACGGTGGTCCCGTGCGGCACCGGACGGTCGGCCGGCAGGTCGCGCTCGACGTCCTGGAGCAGGGCGTGCATGAGGTCGAGCGCCAGCTCCGGGTCGTGCGGGGGCCGGCCGGAGCGCAGCGCCTCGATCGCGCGCTCGTCGGCGTCGACGGCGGTCAGGTCGAGCGGGTCGTCGTCGCGGGTACCGGTCATGCGACCACCTCCAGCGTGCCTGCGGCGGCCAGGGTGCGGAGCCGGGCCAGCGCGCGGTGCTGGGCGACGCGCACGGCCCCGGCGGACATGCCCAGCGCGGCGCCGGTCTGCTCGGCGGTCAGGCCGGTGACGACCCGGAGCACGAGCAGCTCGCGGTGGGTGGGCGGCAGCTGGTCGAGCAGCGCACGGGCGGACGCGGCGCGCTCACCGGCGAGCAGCGCCTCCTCGGGGCCGGCGCTGTCGTCGGCGCGCTCCGGGACCTCCGCGGTCGCGGTGGTGCGGTCGCGGTAGACCGTGCGCTGCGCGTCGGTGACCTTGTGCGCGGCGATCCCGTGCACGAAGGCGGCGAACGGCGAGCCGGTGTCGACGTAGCGCGGGAGCGCCTTGACCACCGCCATGCACACCTCCTGAGCCACGTCGTCGGCCGACCCGTACGAGCCGTCCGCGCGCCCGAGCCGGCCGCGGCAGTACCGCACGATCCCGGGACGCAGGCGGGCGAGGAGCCGCTCGACGGCCCCGGTCTCCCCCGCGCACGCGGCGGTCACCAGGGTGGCGAGCTCGTCCACCACTGGAGCGTTCGTCCGGAGTCGGCGCACTGTTACAGCGGCGGTCAGGTCACCAGGCCGCGGCGGAAGCCGAGCGCGACGGCCTGAGCGCGGTCGTTGACGCCCAGCTTGCGGAACAGCCGACGGGCGTGGGTCTTGATGGTGTCCTCGGACAGGTAGAGGTCCTTGCCGATCTGGCCGTTGCTCTTGCCCTGGCTCATGCCGGTGAGCACCTGCAGCTCGCGCTCGGTCAGCTGTCCGCCGGGGGGCGTGGAGCGGGTGGCCTCGCGGGTCGCCAGGGCGCGACGGAGGGAGGGCTCGACCAGGTCGGCGCCGTCCAGGGCGTGCGCGACGGCGGCGCACAGCTCCTCGTGGCTGACGTCCTTGAGCAGGTAGCCCCGGGCGCCCGAGGAGACGGCGGCCGCGACCTGGTCGCGGTCGTCCGCGGCGGTCAGCATGATCACCTTGGCGAGGGGGTGGGCCTGCACGAGCCGGCGGGTGGCCTCCAGGCCGCCCAGGCCCGGCATGCGGACGTCCATGAGGATGAGGTCGGGCTGCTCGTGCTCGTAGCGCGCCAGCACCTCCTCACCGGAGGCCGCGGTGTCGACGCGGTCGACGCCGGGGACGCCGGCGACGAACTGGCGCAGTCCTTCGCGCACGATCCGGTGGTCGTCGCAGATGAGCACGGTGGTCATGACGGGTCCTCGCTGTCGTCGAGCAGGTGGTCGTCGAGCGGGAGGAGGAGCCGGGCCGTGGGCCCGCTGCTGTCGAGCCGGCCGCCGAGCGCGTTCGCGCGGGCCGTCCAGCCGGGCAGGTCGTCGGGGGTGCCCCCGGCGTCGAGGACAGCACTGCCGCCCTCGGCGGTCAGCAGCACCGTGACGGCGCCGTCGGACGGCGCCACGGCCTGGACGAAGCGGTAGGCCGCCGTGCGGGCGGCCGGGGCGAGCCGGAGGCAGGCCTCGGCGTCGACCTCGAGCGAGAGCGCCCCCGAGCCGGAGGCGGCGCGGCGCTGGGCCAGCTCGGTCAGGGAGGTCTTGAGGTCGGCACCACCACGGGGGCGCAGGTCCCAGACCGCGCGGCGCAGGGCGACCAGCGCCTCCTGCACCGCGTCACGGGCCAGGACCGGATCGCCTCCCCGTACGCAGGCGTCGGCGGCGTAGCGGGCGACGACCAGCGCCTGCAGGGCGCCGTCGTGCAGCCGGTCGGCGAACGCGTCGGCGTCGGCGTCCGCAGCGGTGAGCAGGGCAGCGGCATCCGCATCGGGCGGGGTGCGGCGCTGCTGCACCGGGACGGTCACCGTGACCGTGCTCTCCGTCATGCGCGACCCCGCTCGTCGGTGCGGCCCGTGCCGGGCCGTCGTACCAGCCTTCGGCACGCGGGGGCCGCGACGTGAGGCCTCGTGCCCGGGATTGTGCGCCCGGTTCAGCCCTGCAGGAGGGCAGCGATGTCAGGACGCGCCAGCCAGTCGGCGCGCACGCCCGGCGGCAGGTCGGCCGCGAGCGTCAGGACGGCCGAGCGGGCCGCCGTCAGGCTGCGCGCGGACTCGGCCGGGTCGTCCTCGACGACCAGGGCGCCGTGCAGCGCGCGGGCCGGCCAGATGAGCGGGACGCAGCCGAGGGACTCGGCCAGCGTGGCCGCCCGACGCAGGGTCAGCGCCGGGTCGGTCTGGTGCTCGGGGTCGCTGCCGGTGCCACCGCTGACCTGCGCGATGCCCAGGATGAGCAGGCCCTTGGCGACGTGCCGGGGGGCGCGGGCGTCCTCCGCGCGCTGGACCGCGGCCAGCGCGGTGTCGACGGCGCCGTCGACCTCCCCCTCGAGCAGCTGCACCTCGGCCTCGGCCCAGCCCAGGCGCACCCGCTGCCGCCACCACTCGTCGGAGCGCTCCGGGACCAGGGCGCGGGCCTGCTCCAGCCGCGCAGCGGCCTCCTCCGGCTCGTCCAGGCCGACGGCGTCGGACGCGAGGCCGACGAGGGCGTCGAAGGCCGCCTCGCCGCTGCCGTCGGTGAGCGCGAGGCCCTCGAGGTCGGAGGCGCGGGCGACGGCGTGCCGGCCGAGCTGCCGGTGGACACTGGCGATCGTGGCCGCGGCCAGCGCGGCGAACAGCCGGCGCTCCGCGGGCGCCTCCGGGGCGCGGCCGGCGTCCACCAGGGGCGACAGGACCGTCAGGGCGCCGCCGTACCGCCCGCCGGCCCCGAGGGCGACGCCGAGCAGCCAGCCCGCAGCGGCGACCTCGGCGGAGCGCCCCTGTGACTGGGCGAGCACGACGGCCTTCTCCAGCGCACCGACGGCCGCCGCGGGCTTGCCGTGGAAGGCGGCGTGCTCGCCGGCGGACAGCAGGCCGGCGAGGTCCGCGGGCTCGGTCATCCCCGGCCGCCCGTCGCGGCGGCGCGGGAGGCGCGGTCCTGGGTCACGCGGCGCAGGCTACGGCCTCGGGCGCGGACCGGACCCGCCGACAGGCGCCGGGTCAGGCGCCGAGGGCCTGGTCGACCAGGGCCACGGCGTGCGGCAGGTCGTCGGCCATCGTGACCCGTCGCGGCAGCGACCGCCCCACCCAGCCGGGGCCACCGACGATGAGCGAGGTCGCAGGCCGGGTCACCGGCATCTGTTCCAGCACGGCGGGATCGGCCGTCCCCGGCAGCTGCGACCAGACGAACAGCACCGCCGGACCGGTCCGTCGTACCGCCGCCCTGAGCGCGCTCTCCGGCAGGGCCGGGCCGAGGGTGCGGCTCGCGACCCCGCGCTCGCCCAGGCCGGCGGCCAGGGCGTGCAGCGGCAGGGCGTGCTGCTCGTCGGGTGCGCAGGCGAGCAGCACGGGGCGCCGGCCCGCGGGCTCCACCGGTCGGGCGGCCACCTCGCGCAGCACGTCCGTCGCGCACTCGGCGAGCAGGTGCTCCACCTCGACGCCCTCCCCGGTGGCCGCCCAGCGCGAGCCGACGGCGACGAGCAGCGGTCGCAGGACGTGGTCCCAGGTGTGCAGCACCCCGTGCGCGTCGACCTGGTCGCGCAGGGCGGCGCGGACGGCGCGGGCGTCGAGCGCCATCGCGGCCCGCCCCAGCCCGCGCACAGCGGCGTCGGCGCCCGGCAGGGCCAACACCCGGCCGCCCGGGCCGCCGCGGCGGGGCAGGCCCCCGTCGACGTGGGGCAGCGGCTCGGTCCCGGCGGCCTCGACCAGCGGCTGACCCAGCACGACGCGGGCGGCCTCGGCGGGCGGGACCCCCTCGAGGGTGAGCCGGCGCATGGCGGCGAGCCGGTCCAGGTCGACGCTCGTGTAACGGCGGTGGGCGCCGGCCGCGTGCTCGCTCGGGCCGAGGCCGTAGCGCCGGTCCCAGGTGCGCAGCGTGCCGGGGGCGACGCCCAGCCGGCGGGCCGTGGCGGCCACGGTGAGCCGGGCGGAGACGGGCAGTGCGGAGCGCTGCTCCTCCTGACCCATCCCGGACGCGCTCATGCTCGAAGGATGGGGTGAGCGCTACGACCGCACAACTCCAACTCGCACAGGCTGTGGAGCGAACCATGTTCGCTGAACAACTTCTGCGGAAGGCTTGAACAACTTGTGAATCGGTTATAGGTTGCACGCAGAGGGAGCCCGAGACCCCGGCTCCCGTGGACGAGGGGAACCCTCATGACCGACATCTCGCGCCTCCCCGCCCCGCAGCTCGAGGTCTGGGAGTGGCAGCTCCACGGGGCCTGCCGCGGCCAGGACACCGAGCTGTTCTTCCACCCCGAGGGCGAGCGCGGCCCGCGGCGGGCCAACCGCGAGGCGGCTGCCAAGGCCGTCTGCGCGACCTGCCCGGTGCTGCAGGCCTGCCGCGAGCACGCCCTGTCGGTGCGCGAGCCCTACGGCGTCTGGGGCGGCCTGTCCGAGCACGACCGCGAGGACATCTACGCGAGCGAGGGCGTCGCCGCGGCGAGCTGATCCGGCGCTGGGCCGCACACGACGAACCGGACACCCGTCACCTCGAGGGGTCACCTATCGTTGACCGGGTATGAGCGCACCGTTGCGCTCGACCCCGTCCCCGACCCAGCCGGGAGCTCCCGCGGTGCTGCACGGCTCCGGACGATCCACGACCTCTCAGGTCGGCCGCTGGGCTGCCCTGCTCGGTCTGGTCGCGCTGACGGGCTGCTCCGGGAGCACGCCGAAGGCCGTCGAGGGCCCGGAGACCGGCGCCCTGGTCGCCGAGGCCGTCCCCGAGGAGACCACGCCGCCCGCCACCGCGGCTGCCACCCGGGCCCGACCGCCCGTCGCGCTGGCCGTCAAGCCGCTCACCGCCCGGCTCCGCCCGGACGTGCTGGTGACCGGAGCGCGCACCTTCTCCCCCGGCGCCATCGCCAAGCTCACGGCGCTGTCACCGGCCAACGGCGTCGTCGTCTTCCGGGCCGGCACCGTGCGCATCGCGGGCAAGGACGTCCGCGCCGTCGGGGTGGACGCCTCGACCTTCCGCACCTTCTCCTCCGCCGGCACCGCCGAGTCCAACGCCGTCTGGCAGTCCGTCGCCCGCGGTGAGGCCGTCGCCTCCCACGAGGCGGCGAAGGGCCTGGCGCTGGCGCTGGGCAAGGAGCTGCGCGTCGCCCCGAAGGGCACGGGCACCGACCTCCCCCTCCGGCTGGGCGCGCTGGCGACCACCGGCATCCCCGGCACCGACCTGGTCGTCGACGACGAGACCGGCAAGGCCCTCGGCCTGCCGCAGGCCACCGGCATGCTGCTGAGCGCCGGCAAGGACAGGGACCCCGTCGCGCTCGCCGGCAAGGTCGAGCGCCTCGCCGGCAAGGCCGAGGTCGACCTGCTCACCCCGCCGGCCGCGAACCCCGTCGCGTTCCTGTCCGGCAGCAGGGCCGCCAAGGCCTTCGGCGCCTTCTCCTACCGCTACTTCCCGGACGGCACGATCCAGCCGGACAACCGCTGGGTGCGCGAGAACATCCGCACCGCCACGCTGCCGATCATGGGCCGGGTCACCTGCCACCGGCTGATGATCACGCAGCTGCGCGGCGCCCTGCAGGACGTCGTCGACGCCGGACTGGCCAGCACCCTCAACACCTACGACGGCTGCTACGTCCCGCGCTTCATCGAGCGCAACCCGGAGAACAGCATCTCGCTGCACACCTGGGGCATCGCCATCGACATGGACGCCGCGACCAACTACCGCGGCATCAAGGGGACCATGCACCCCGAGGTCGTCAACATCTTCAAGCGGTGGGGCTTCCGCTGGGGCGGCGACTGGCAGTACACCGACCCGATGCACTTCGAGCTCGCCGCGCTGCTCACCAGCCCCAAGAACTAGCCCGCAGCACGGCGCGGGCCGCGTTGCGCCCGCACATGCCGTGCACGCCGCCGCCCGGGTGCGACGCGGCGCCGCACATCCAGAGCCCCTCCACCGGCAGCCGGTACGACGACCAGCCCGCGACGGGCCGGAACACCAGCAGCTGGTCCGGCGCCGCGGAGCCGCCACCGACGTCCCCGCCGACCAGGTTGGGGTCGCGGTCCTGCAGACCGAGGGGGCTGGTCGTGGTCGTCTCGACGACGGCCTCGCGCAGGCCGGGGGCGTGCTGCTCGAGCCGGTCGAGGATCCGCTCGGTGAAGCGGTCCTCCCAGCCGGCAGCCTCGTCCTTCGGCCGGGCCGGGCAGTGGCACTCGACCCACAGGCTCGCCCCGCCGGCCGGGACGCGTGAGGGGTCGGCCCGGTCCTGCTGGCCCAGGATCAGCTGGGGGTGCGTCGGCAGCCGTTCGCGACGCACCTCGGCCTGCGACATCGCCAGCTCGTCGAGATCGCCGGTGACGTGCACCACCACGCTGTCGGTCAGCCGCTCGTCGGTCCACGGGGCGGGCCGGTCCAGGTCGATGTCCACCCGGAAGTAGCCGCTGGTGTAGCGGTGCCGGCGCAGGCTGGCCAGCCACTCCCCGGGCAGGTGCTCCTCGCCGACCAGGTCCCGCGCGAGGGTGCCGGGCGCGACATCGGCCACCACGGCCCTGCGGGCGGCGATCCCCTCGCCCTCGGCCGTCATGACCCCGACCGCACGCCCGCCTCGGACGACGACCCTCGTCACCTCGACGCCGGTGCGCACGACGACGCCGGCCTCCTGGGCCACCTCGACCATCACCTCGGCCAGCCGCGACGCCCCGCCGACCGGCACCGGCATGCCGTGCACCTGCGCGGCCATTGCGAGCAGCATCGCGGGCGGGGTGGAGCCGGCGGCGTCGACAGCCACGTCGGCGTGGGTGGCGTTGGCGGCGAAGAGCATCCGGGCCTGCTGCCCGACGAACTCCTGCGCCACCCAGGCCTCGACCGGCTCGAGCAGCATCCGGGCGGTCTGCAGCCCCTCGCGCGGGCCATGCAGGCGGGCCGCGGCCTTGAGCAGCGGCAGCGGAGCACCGGGCGGGCCGAGCATCGCACCGAACAGCGGGACGCCGAGCCGGTGCCACCAGTCGACCAGCCGCCGCCAGGCGTCGCCGTCGGCGCCCAGGCCGTCCGCCGTGCCGTCGACGGTGCGGCGCATGACCGCGGTGCCGCCGTCGCCCCAGGTGGCGCTGACCGGCGTGCCGGTGTGGGCCCAGCCGACCCGGTGGTCCAGGCCGAGCTCGCGCAGGACCGGGCTCGCGTGCAGCACGCCGTAGAAGGCCGACCCCCAGTCGTGGACGTAGCTGCGGTCGGTCGTGTCGCTGCCGATCGCGCCCCCCGCGACGGCGCTGCGCTCGAGCAGCTCGACGCTCCAGCCGGCCCGGGCCAGCAGCGTCGCGGCGACCAGCCCGTTGGGCCCGGACCCGATCACCACTGCGTCGACGGCCACGCTCGCAGGCTAGGCCCCCCTCCACAGACCCAGGAACACGACGGCCCGGCACCCCCTCGCGGGAGCACCGGGCGGTCGAGCGGTCGTCTCGACGGAGCCGAGCAGACAGGTCCTGCCTAGTGCGCGTGCCCGTGGCCACCGTGGCCGGCGTCGCCCGCGGAGTCCTCGCGCTTGTCCGCGACCAGCGTCTCGGTCGTCAGCAGCATGCTGGCGATCGAGGCGGCGTTGCGGACAGCGCTGCGGGAGACCTTGACCGGGTCGACGATGCCCTGCTTGACCAGGTCGCCGTACTCGCCGGTCGCGGCGTTGAGGCCCTGACCGGCACCGAGCTCACGCGCCCGGTTGACGGCGACGCGGCCCTCGAGGCCCGCGTTGGCAGCGATCCAGTACGCCGGCTCATCCAGCGCCTTGCGCACGATGCGGACACCGGTGCGCTCGTCGCCCTCCTTGCCCAGGTCGCCCTCGAGGCAGGCGGCGGCGTGCACGAGCGCAGCGCCACCACCGGGGACGATGCCCTCCTCGACCGCGGCCTTGGTCGCCGAGATGGCGTCCTCGAGGCGGTGCTTGCGCTCCTTGAGCTCGGTCTCGGTGTGGGCGCCGACCTTGATGACGCCGACACCGCCGGACAGCTTCGCGAGGCGCTCGGAGAGCTTCTCCTTGTCCCAGTCGGAATCGCTGTTCTCGATCTCCTGCTTGATCTGGGCGACGCGACCAGCGACCTCCTCGGTGGACCCGGCGCCGTCGACGATCGTCGTCAGCTCCTTGGTCACCGTGACGGTGCGGGCCTTGCCGAGGACCTCGAGGCCGACCTGGTCGAGCTTGAGGCCGACCTCGGCGGAGATGACCTGACCGCCGGTGAGCACGGCGATGTCCTGGAGCATCGCCTTGCGGCGGTCGCCGAAGCCGGGGGCCTTGACGGCCGCGACCTTGAGCGTCTTGCGGATCGCGTTGACGACCAGCGTCGACAGCGCCTCGCCGTCGACGTCCTCGGCCACGATGAGCAGCGGCTTCTGGGCGGCGACGACCTTCTCGAGCAGCGGCAGCAGCTCGGCCAGCGCGCTGACCTTGCCGTTGACGATGAGCACGAGGGCGTCCTCGAGGACGGTCTCCATGCGCTCGGGGTCGGTGACGAAGTACGGGCTGATGTAGCCCTTGTCGAACTGCATGCCCTCGGTGAGCTCGAGCTCCAGGCCGGTGGTCTGGCTCTCCTCGACGGTGATGACGCCGTCCTTGCCGACCTTGTCGATCGCCTCGGCGACCAGCTGGCCGACCAGGGCGTCCTGCGCGGAGATGGCGGCGACGGCCGCGACCTCGTCGTGCGTCTGCACCTCGGTGGCGGCGGCGATGAGGGCGTCGTTGACGGCTTCGACGGCCGCGTCGATCCCGACCTTGAGGCCCATCGGGTTGGCGCCGGCGGCCACGGCCCGCAGGCCCTCCTTGACCATGATCTGGCCCAGGACGGTCGCCGTGGTGGTGCCGTCGCCCGCGATGTCGTTGGTCTTGGTGGCGATCTCCTTGGCGAGCTGTGCGCCCATGTTCTCGTGCGGGTCGGCGAGCTCGACCTCACGCGCGATGGTCACGCCGTCGTTGGTGATCGTCGGTCCGCCGTAGGCCTTGGCGATGACGACGTTGCGGCCCTTCGGGCCGAGCGTCACCTTCACGGCGTTGGCGAGCTGGTCGACGCCGCGCTCGAGCGAGCGGCGGGCGTCCTCGGAGAAGCTGAGGGTCTTGCTCATACGGGTCCTCTCGG
>JBKJQQ010000226.1:0-13432 GCA_046593875.1 Mycobacteriales bacterium
CCGAGCACATCCTGCTCGGCCTCATCCGCGAGGGCGAGGGCGTCGCGGCCCAGGTGCTGGACAAGCTCGTCGCCGACCTCAACCGGGTGCGCCAGCAGGTCATCCAACTGCTGTCCGGCTACTCCGGCAAGGAGCCCGCTGCCGCCGGCGGCCCCGCCGAGGGCACCCCCTCGACGTCGCTCGTGCTCGACCAGTTCGGCCGCAACCTGACCCAGGCTGCTCGCGAGTCCAAGCTCGACCCGGTGATCGGGCGCGAGAAGGAGATCGAGCGGGTCATGCAGGTGCTGTCGCGACGCACCAAGAACAACCCGGTGCTCATCGGCGAGCCCGGCGTCGGCAAGACCGCCGTCGTCGAGGGCCTCGCCCAGGCCATCGTCAAGGGCGAGGTGCCCGAGACCCTCAAGGACAAGCAGCTCTACACCCTCGACCTCGGCGCCCTGGTAGCCGGCTCGCGATACCGCGGTGACTTCGAGGAGCGGCTCAAGAAGGTCCTCAAGGAGATCCGGACTCGCGGCGACATCATCTTGTTCATCGACGAGCTCCACACCCTGGTCGGTGCTGGCGCCGCCGAAGGCGCGATCGACGCTGCGAGCATCCTCAAGCCGATGCTCGCCCGCGGCGAGCTCCAGACCATCGGTGCGACCACCCTCGACGAGTACCGCAAGCACTTGGAGAAGGACGCTGCTCTCGAGCGGCGGTTCCAGCCGATCCAGGTGCCGGAGCCGTCGCTGGCCCACACCATCGAGATCCTCAAGGGCCTGCGCGACCGCTACGAAGCGCACCACCGGATCTCCATCACCGACGCGGCACTGGTCGCCGCGGCGACGCTGGCTGATCGCTACATCAGCGACCGGTTCCTCCCCGACAAGGCCATCGACCTCATCGACGAGGCCGGCTCGCGGATGCGCATCCGTCGGATGACCGCTCCGCCGGACCTGCGGGAGTTCGACGAGAAGATCGCCAACGCCCGGCGCGACAAGGAGTCCGCGATCGACGCGCAGGACTTCGAGAAGGCCGCGTCCCTCCGTGACAAGGAGAAGACGCTGCTCGCCGAGAAGGCCCAGCGCGAGAAGGAGTGGAAGGCCGGCGACATGGACGTCGTCGCCGAGGTCGACGACGAGCAGATCGCCGAGGTCCTCGCGATCTGGACCGGCATCCCGGTCTTCAAGCTGACCGAGGAGGAGACCGCCCGGCTGCTGCGCATGGAGGACGAGCTGCACAAGCGCGTCATCGGCCAGCAGCAGGCGATCGTCGCGGTGTCCAAGGCGATCCGCCGCACCCGCGCCGGCCTCAAGGACCCCAAGCGCCCCGGTGGCTCGTTCATCTTCGCCGGGCCGTCCGGCGTCGGGAAGACCGAGCTGTCCAAGACGCTGGCGGAGTTCCTGTTCGGCGACGAGGACAGCCTGATCCTGCTCGACATGAGCGAGTTCATGGAGAAGCACACCGTCTCGCGCCTGGTCGGCTCGCCTCCCGGCTACGTCGGCTACGAGGAGGGCGGCCAGCTCACCGAGAAGGTGCGCCGCAAGCCGTTCTCGGTGGTGCTGTTCGACGAGGTCGAGAAGGCGCACCCGGACGTGTTCAACACGCTCCTGCAGATCCTCGAGGACGGCCGCCTGACCGATTCCCAGGGCCGCGTCGTGGACTTCAAGAACACCGTGCTGATCATGACGTCCAACCTCGGTACCCGGGACATCTCCAAGGGCTTCAACCTCGGCTTCGCCAAGGACCACGACACGGCCGGTGCCTACGAGCGCATGAAGGCCAAGGTCCACGACGAGCTCAAGCAGCACTTTCGGCCGGAGTTCCTCAACCGCATCGACGACATCGTGGTCTTCACCCAGCTGTCCGAGGACGAGATCCTGCAGATCGTCGACCTGATGCTGGCCCGGCTCGACACCCAGCTCAGGAACAAGGACATGGGGCTGGAGGTCACGACCGCGGCCAAGAAGCTGCTGGCGAAGAAGGGCTACGACGCCGTGCTCGGCGCCCGGCCGCTGCGCCGCACCATCCAGCGCGAGCTCGAGGACAACCTGTCCGAGCAGATCCTGTTCGGCACGCTGCTCCCCGGCAACATCGTGGTGGTCGACGTCGAGGGCGAGGGCGAGGAGGCGAAGTTCGTCTTCCGCGGCGAGCCCAAGCCGTCCGCGGTCCCGGACGTCCCGCCGGTCGACCTGGCCGGCGACCCGGCCGCCGAGGCCGGGTAGCCCCAGCTCGTCCCGCGAGGCGGGCACCCCTGTCGGGGTGGCCGCCTCGCGGCGTTCTGCCCCGTGTGCCCCGGCCCGTCGGCAGGTTCGACCGGAGCGGCGCACGGCCGCTGAGCCGGGGTCCTGCCCGCCGATCACCGGGGAACGGGTCAGCCGGGGAGGGCGTAGCGGCCGTCCGGGAGCGGGTCGACCAGGCCGTCGGCCACCAGGCCGTCCAGCGCCCTGGCCCGCTGCACCGGCTCGTCCCAGACCTGCGCCAGGACCTCTGCCGCCACCGGCTCCGTCGACTCCCGCAGCACCGCCAGCAGCCGGCCGCGCACCTGCCGGTCGGTCCCGGCGTAACCCTGCGGTCGCCGGACCGGAGCGTCCAGGGCCGGCGAGCCCGCCCGGAGCCAGACGCACGACGACGACACCGGACAGCGGGCGCAGCGTGGGGCACGGGCCGTGCAGACCAGCGCACCCAGCTCCATCAGGGCCACCGACGCGGTCGCCGCCTGCTCCGGGTCGAGCGGCAGCAGGTCCTCGACCAGCGCGAGGTCCCGCTTGGTGACGGGTGCGTCGGCCCGACCCTCGACGGCGCGGGCGACGACGCGGCGGACGTTGGTGTCGACGACCGGCACCCGCTGCCGGTGGGCGAAGGCGGCCACGGCCCGTGCCGTGTAGTCGCCCACGCCGGGCAGCGCGAGCAGCTCGGGGACCGTCGCGGGCAGGGCGCCGCCGTGCCGCTCGACGACCGCGACGGCGGCGGCGTGCAGCCGCAGGGCCCGGCGGGGGTAGCCCAGGCGCCCCCACATCCGGACCGCCTCGCCCGGCGCGTCGGCGGCCAGCGCGGCAGGCGTCGGCCAGCGGGCCAGCCACGCGTCGTACGGCACCAGGACACGGGCGACCGGCGTCTGCTGCAGCATCACCTCGCTGACCAGGACCGCCCACGGGCCCACGCCGGGCCGGCGCCAGGGCAGGTCGCGCTGCGCCTGGGCGTACCAGTCGGTCACCGTCTGCGCGAGCCCCACCGGCGCCACGGTAGGCGGCTAGCATCCGGGGGCGATGGCTCTGCACTGGCGACCGGTCGGCCCGGAGCCCGCTCCCACGTACTGGCTGCGGCGTGCGGGCGTGACCGTCGCCGCGGTCGTGGTGCTCGTCCTGCTGCTCGCCCTGCTGACCGGTGGTGACGACGCCCCCGAGGAGCTCGCGCAGGAGCCAGGGGGCAGCGCGCCCGCGACCAGCGCCGCGAGCCCGTCAGCACCGTCGACGGCACCGACGCCGGTGCCCAGCGCCAGCGCGGCGGCGGACGCCGCGATCTGCCCGCCCGACGCGCTGGTCGTCGAGGGCCTGGTGGACGACGACAGCTACGCGGTCGGCAGCAGTCCGAAGCTGTCGCTGCGGGTCACCAACAAGGGCACGACCCCCTGCACCCGGGACCTCGGCCAGTCCGCGATCGAGCTGCTCGTCTTCTCCGGGAGCGACCGCATCTGGTCCAGCGACGACTGCGCGCCCGGGGGCCCGAAGGACGTCACGATGCTGAAGCCGGGCGACGCGGCCGTCCGTCGCGTGACGTGGTCCGGGACGCGCTCGCTGCCCGGCTGCGAGGGCAGCAAGGCGAGGGCGCAGGCGGGGACCTACCGGGTGACCGCCCGGGTCGGCCAGCTGCGCGTCGAGGGCGACGCCTTCCGGCTCACGGACTGACGGCGCCGGCTACCGCCGCACACCTCAAGCACCTCCCGGGTCGCGCCGACACACCAGCAGCCGGGACCCCCCGCCGGCAGGTCGGAGTGCGCTGTGTCCGAGGTCCCGCCTGACGTCGCTGCGCCCGACGTCGGCCGGCGCGCCCCGCGCGTCCTCCCGCCGGAGGCGCTCGCCAGCCTTCGCGAGGCGTTCGCCGGGGAGGTCGAGGACCGGCTGCCGCGTCTGCTCGCCCTGCTCGACGGCCCGCCCGGCCCGGACGCCCTGCGCGACGCGCACGCCCTCGGCAGCAGTGCTGTCGTGGTCGGCGAGGCCGACGCCTCGCGCACCGCCCGCGCGCTGGAGGCAGAGCTCGGCACCGACCAGCCCGATCCGGCCCGCTGCGCCGACCTGGTCCGCGAGCTGGCGAGCAGGCTCAGCGCCTGGGCCGCCACGTGAGCGTCGCCGAGCCCATCAGCGTCGTCATCGTCGACGACTCCGGTGTGCAGCGCCGCTTCCTGCGCGCCGCCGTCGAGGCCGAGAACGACTTCACCGTCGTCGGCGAGGCGCGCAACGGCCGCGACGCCGTCGCCCTCGTCGAGCGGCTCCGGCCGGCAGCGGTCCTCATGGACCTGGACCTGCCGGTCATGAGCGGCATCGAGGCGATCGAGCGGATCATGAGCAGCGCCCCGACGCCGATCCTGGTCTACAGCGCGTTCGTGGCCGGGACCAACAGCGAGAACGCCCTGGAGGCCCTGGCCGCCGGCGCCGTCGACGTGCTGGCCAAGCCCGGTCCGGACGACACCGGCACCCTCGACGAGTACGCCGCCGTGCTGCGCCGCAAGCTGCGCGTCGCCGCCCGCGTCCGCGTCATCACCCACCCGCGCGGTCGGCTCCGCACGCAGGGCATGGCCGGCGCCATTCCCGCCCTCGGTGGCGGCGTACGACGGCCGCTCACCGCCCCGACGCCCTCGTCCGAGCCCGACCTCGCGCGCGGGAAGGTCCGCCTGGTCGCGATCGGCGCCTCCACGGGCGGGCCGCAGGCGCTGCTCACCCTGCTCGGCCAGCTGCCCCTCGACCTGGACCAGGCGGTCCTGGTCGTGCAGCACATGGCCGACGGCTTCATCCCGGGCCTGGCCTCCTGGCTGGACGGGCTGGTCCCGATGCCCGTCGTCGTCGGCGAGAGCGGTCGGCGGCTGGCGCCCGGCACCATCACGATCGCGCCCAGCGGCGGCAACCTGCTGGTTCAGGACGACCGGCTGCGGGTGCTGTGCACGCCGCCGGACCCGGGGCAGTTCCACGTGCCCGGGATCGACGCGACCTTCGAGAGCGTCGCCCGCGCGCTGGGCGCGGACGCGCTCGGCATCCTGCTGACCGGCATGGGCCGGGACGGCGCCGCCGGCCTGCTCGCCATGCGCCAGCGGGGCGCGCTGACCATCGGCCAGGACGAGGCCACCTGCGCGGTCTACGGGATGCCCGCCGCGGCCCACGCTCTCGGCGCCGTCGAGCGCCAGCTCCCGCTGCCCGAGATCGGCGGGGCGCTGCTCACGGCTCTGGGCCGGGCGCTGACGTGAGGACACCCCACGACGTCGCTCCGCTGGCGCTCGAGGACTCCGCGGGGGCCCCGGAATGAGCTCGACGAAGGTCGCCCTCGACGACGCCGACTACGCGCGGGTGCGCCTGCTGCTGTCCCGCGCCGCGGGCCTGGTCTTCGACGAGTCCCGACGTGACTCGATGGGCTACTCGATCGGCGAGCGGCTGCGGGCCACCGGCATCGGGACCGTCACCCAGTACCTGGACGAGGTCTGCGCGCCCGGCTCGCTGGAGCGGCAGCGGCTCATCGACGAGGTCACGATCCAGGAGACGCACTTCTTCCGGAACCCCCCGCAGATGCGCGCCCTGCGCGCCCACGTGCTGCCCGAGCTGATCCGGCACGCGTCGACGCACGGCCGGCGGCTGCGCATCTGGAGCGCGGGCTGCTCCACCGGCGAGGAGCCGTACACGATCGCGATGATGCTCCGCGAGCTGCTGCCGAGCACCGCCGGCTGGGACATAAAGATCATCGCCACCGACATCAGCGAGAACGCGCTGGCCGCCGCCGGTCGCGCGACGTACGGCGCGCGCGCCGTTCAGCTCGCCACGCCGGCCGAGGTCTCGCGCTTCTTCGTCCCGCTCGAGGGCGGGCGCTTCGAGGTGCGGCCGGAGGTGCGCGAGCTCGTCGAGCTGCGCCACCACAACCTCGTCAACGCCCCGTCGCCCACCGACGGCCTGGACCTCGTGCTGTGCCGCAACGTCACGATCTACTTCAGCCGCGACACCACGCGTGCGCTCATGGGCCGGCTGCACACCGCGCTGCGCGACGGCGGCTACCTGTTCCTCGGCCACTCCGAGACGCTGTGGCAGGTGAGCGAGGACTTCCGCCTGGTGGCGCTCGGCTCCGGCGACACGGCGGCGTTCGTCTACCGCCGTCTCGACGAGCCCGCGTCCGAGCGCCGCGCCGTCCTGCCCGACCGCCGCACGCTGGCCGAGTCGTTCCCGCCGCCCGAGCGCCGGTCGTCCGCGCGACGTGCCTGGGAGGCCGTCACCCGCGCGCCCGCCCCGCGCACCGAGCCGGCCCCGCCGCCGGACGCCCCGACCCTGCAGTCCGTCCGCGACGCGCTGGCCGCCGGTCGGTACGACGACGCTGCCCGGCTGGCCCGGCTCGCGGGGGATGCCGACCCGCTCGAGCCCGAGGTGCACTACCTGCTGGGCCTGGCCCTGGTCGACCAGGGGCTCGACGGCGAGGCGCTGCCGGCCCTGCGCCGGGCCGTCTACCTGGACGGCGAGAACGGCCTCGCGCACTTCCTGCTGGCCGGCGCGCTCGCCCGGTGCGGCGACCGCGCGGCCGCCGCCCGGGAGTACCGCGCCGCCGCGCAGACCCTCAGCCGTACGACCGACGCCACCGCCCCCGAGCTCGGCGGCCGCAGCCCGCGCGAGCTCGCCGCGCTGTGCGCCCAGCTGGAGGGTCAGCTGTCCGCGGGGAGCGAGCGATGAGCGGCCTGGTGACCTTCCGCCTCGGCGAGCGGGAGTACGCGACGCCGCTGTCCGACGTCCGCGAGGTCGTCCGGCTCGAGGGGCTGGCCGACCTGCCCGGGATGACGCCGCCGCTGGCCGGCGTGCTGGACCTGCGCGGGACCGCGCTGCCCGTGCTCGACCTGCGCACCGGTGTCGTCGCCGGCTCCCGCGGTGACGTGCTCGTGCTGGAGCGCGAGCACGCGGACGGCTCCGAGGGCCTGGTCGACGGCAGCACGATCGGGGTGGCGGTCGATCAGGTCCGCGCGGTGGTGCAGGCCGGCGAGCTGGCGCCCGCGGGGGCCTCGCCCGACCAGGGCGTGCTCCCGTCGTACGTGGTGGAGGTGCTGCGCGGCGAGCTCGGGGTGGTCTTCCTGGTCGACCTGGTGAAGATGGTCGACAGCGCGCGCCAGCCTGCCTGACCCCGTGCCCCCGTCGTGCCCTTGTCCGACCGCAGCAACATCATCGAGCCCGGTTGATGTTGCTGCGGACGGACAAGCGCGGAGAGCGCAGGGTCAGACGTAGCGCTCGAGGATCGAGCTCTCGGCCAGTCGGGACAGGCCCTCGCGCACCGACCGGGCGCGGGTCTCGCCGACGCCGTCCACGACCTGCAGGTCGTCGATGCCGGCGGCCAGCAGCTTCTGCAGCCCGCCGAAGTGCTCGACCAGCCGGTCCACGACCATGCCGGGCAGCCGCGGCACCTTGGCCAGCAGGCGGTAGCCGCGCGGGCTCACCGCCGTCTCCAGCGCGTCGGCGGTCGCCGGGAAGCCGACCGCCTTGGCGACGGCCGACAGGTCCAGCAGGTCGGTGGCCGACAGCGCGTCGAGCTCGGCGAGCGCGTCCTCCAGCTTGCGCGCCTTGCGGCCGCTGCCGGTGACCAGGTAGTCGCGGACGACCAGCTCGCGCTCGCCCTCGACGCCGGCCATCAGCTCCTCGAGCTGCAGCGACAGCAGCCGGCCGTCGGTGCCGAGCTCGACGCCGTAGCCCTCGATCTCGGTCGCGATGCGGCGCACCATCTCCAGCCGCTGGCTGACCGCCATCGCGTCGCGGACCGTCACGAGGTCCTCGATCTCGAGCGCGGACAGCGTGCCGGCAACCTCGTCCAGACGGAGCTTGTAGCGCTCCAGCGTGGCCAGCGCCTGGTTGGCGCGCGACAGGATCGAGGCGCTGTCGTCGAGCACGTAGCGGATCCCCTGCACGTACAGCGCGATGATCCGCATCGACTGGCTGACCGACACGACAGGGAAGCCGGTCTGCTTGGCCACCCGCTCGGCGGTGCGGTGCCGGGTGCCGGTCTCCTCCGTGAGGATCGTCGGGTCCGGGACCAGCTGCACGCTGGCCCGCACGATCTTGGTGAGGTCGCCGGTGAGCACGACGGCGCCGTCCATCTTGGACAGCTCGCGCAGCCGCTGGGCGGAGAAGTCGACGTCGAGCTCGAAGCCGCCGGTCGACAGGCTCGCCACGACCTTGTCGTGGCCGAGCACGATCAGTGCGCCGGTGTTACCGCGCAGGATCCGCTCGAGGCCGTCGCGCAGGGCCGTTCCGGGTGCCACGGCCGCCAGGGTGGAGCGCAGCAGGTCCGCGACGTCGTCGGTGCCGCTGGCCACGGTGCTCCTCCTGTCCGCCGGTGTGGCGCGAGTCTAGGGAGCGGGGGCGCCCCAGGGCTGCAGCGGCGTGTCCGGCGGAGCGCTCGTCACCCTGCAGCTCACCGCCCCGCGTAGGCCGCCAGCGCCTCCAGCGCCCGACCCAGGTGCTCCAGCTCGACGATGCGCACGCCGGTGGGGATGCGGGTCAGCCGGCGGCTGGACCCGGGCGGGACCAGGATCCGGCGGTAGCCCAGGCGGGCCGCCTCGTCGACGCGCTGGCTCAGCTGGCCCACCGGGCGGATGTCGCCGGACAGGGCCACCTCGCCGATGACCGCGACGTCGGCGGGCATGGCCACGCCCATCGCCGCCGACGCGACGGCGAGGCAGACCGCCAGGTCGGCGGCCGGGTCGGAGAGCTTGGCGCCCCCGACGGTCGCCACGAACACGTCGCGGTCCAGCACGATGCCGGCGTCGCGCTGGGTGACGGCCAGCAGCATCGTCACGCGCGAGGTGTCCAGGCCGCTGACGCCGCGGCGCGGGTTGGGCGAGGCGGTCGCGGCGACCAGCGCCTGGACCTCCGCGGGGACGGCGCGCCGGCCGTCGACGGCCACCGCGACCGCCGTCCCCGGCACCGGGACCTCGCGATGGCTCCGGAACAGGTCCGACGGGTCGGGCACCTCGCGCAGCCCGTCGTCGCACTGCTCGAAGCAGACGACCTCGTCGGCCGGGCCGTAGCGGTTCTTCACCGCGCGCAGCAGGCGCAGCGAGGTGTGCTTGTCGCCCTCGAAGGTCAGCACCGTGTCGACCATGTGCTCCAGGGCACGCGGACCGGCGACGGCGTTCTCCCGCGTCGACTGGCCGATCAGCAGGATCGGCATCCGGCGCGACTTCGCGACGCGGACCAGGACCTGGGTGACCTCCTGCACCTGGGTCACGCCCCCGGCCCGGCCGTCGACCGCCGAGGACGCGATGGCCTGCACGCTGTCCACGATGAGCAGGACCGGGTCGTGGGCCTCGACGTGCCCCAGCAGGCAGCCGAGATCGGTCTCCTCGGCGAGCAGCACGCCGGGGGCGGTGGCGCCGATGCGCCGTGCACGCACGCTGATCTGCTCCACGCTCTCCTCCCCGGAGACGTAGAGGACGTTGCCGGTCTGGTTGCGCAGCGCCATGGCGTGCGCGACCGCGCCGAGCAGCGTGGACTTGCCGGCGCCGGGCTCGCCGGCCAGCAGGACCACCTGCCCGGCGACCAGCCCGCCGCCCAGCACCCGGTCGAACTCCGCCAGCCCGGTCAGCTCACGCGGCGTGCGCTCCGCGACGACCTCGGCCAGCGGGCGGGCCGGGTGCTCCGGGGTGGATCCGGTGCGGGCGCTCTTGAGCCCGGGCAGCGCGCGGACCGCGGAGGCCTCGGCGATCGAGCCCCAGGCCTGGCACTGCGGGCACTGGCCGACCCACTTGGTGACGCTGACCCCACACTCCGCACAGCGGTGCGCGGGGCGGTCCTTGCGGGTCGCGGCGGGCATGCGGCGGACGCTAGCCGCGGGGTGCGACAGCGGCCGGCTGCCCCGCCGAGGCGGTGGACAGCCTCCGCCGCCGCTCTACTCCGCCTCGCCCTCGGGGGCCTCGCCCTCGCCCTCGGAGTGACCGCCCGTCGGCGCCTGCAGGGCCGGCTCCTCGCCGCCCTCCAGCCGCTCGCCGGTGTAGATCGGTCGGTCCGGCTCGCCGGTGGTGGCGATCGGCGCCAGCAGGTCTGCGGTGCCGTTGCTCTCGAACCGGAAGCTCAGGTCGACGTACTCGCCCGGACGCAGCGGCCGGGTCAGGCCGCGCAGCTCGAGGGTGACGAAGCTGCCGGTCGAGCCCTGCGGCGGGACGATCATCTCGCGCTCGGCGCCGCCGGCGAGCACGACCACCTCCTGCGCGGCGGAGGACGTGACCTCGGCCAGTCGGTCCTCCTCCGTGCTGGCGTTGGTCACCGTGATGATCACGGTCGCGTCGTCGCCGACCTCGTAGCCCGCCGCGGTCGAGGGGGCCGAGACGCCGACGTTGCGCAGCTCCAGCGCGCCGACGCTGGCGTCGGTCGACTCGGCCTGGTTGCGCTCGCGGTAGGTCTGCGCGGACAGGCCCGCCCCGCACGCGCTGACCGTGGCGGCGGTCGCGACCGCGAGCAGCGTCGTGGTGAGGCGGCGGCGGGTGGTCACGGGGCGTCTCCCTGGGTCTGAGCGAGGAGCGGAAGGTCGGCGGCGATGTCGGAGGGCCGCACGCCTCCGGGGTAGAGGACGGGCAGCCGGTCCTGCGTGTCGAAGGCGAAGATCACGTTGGCGTGCCCCACACCGTATCCAAGGGGGCCCGCGTGCGTGTGCGGGGCCGTCCCCTCCTCGTCCGGGTGCGCGTCGGGCCGTCCGGGCAGCGTGGGCACCGGCCCGCTGCGCTCCGCCGCCGCGATGCCGGTGGCCCTCTGGGCAGCGTCGACCTCGGCCTGCGTGCCGACCAGCCCGACGTACTCGGCGGAGAACCCGTCCAGCCACGTGCGCAGGACCGGCGGGGTGTCGCGCTCGGGGTCGGTCGTCACGAACACGACCTCGACCTCGTCGCGCAGCTCGGCCGGCGTGGCGCGCAGCGCCGCCGAGATGTCGGCCATGGCGGTCGGGCACTCGTCCGGGCAGTTGGTGTAGCCGAAGTAGAGCAGCGTCGGCTTCCCGCCGGTGCGCTCCTGGAAGTCGTACCGCTCGCCGCTCGTGGTCCGCAGCACGAACGACGGGCGTGCGGGAACCGGCTGGGGCTCGACGCCGTGGAACTCCGCCGGCGCCGCGGTCGGGGCGCTGCTGCTGCTCGCCGTCGAGGCGCCGGCGCACCCGGAGAGCAGGACGGCGCACAGGCCCAGGGCGGCGGTGCGGCGGACGGGCATGGGACCCAGTGTCTCAGGTCGGTACGAGGACGGCACCGCGGGCGACGAGCAGTCCGACGGAGACGGCGGCCACGAGGATCGCGGCCCGGAAGGCGTCCCGCGAGCCCGGTCGGCGCGCCCGCACCAGGCCGCCGACGGTGACCGCGGCCGCGACGACGACGGCGACGACGGGCAGCGCCCCCGGACGGCCCGGTCCAGCGGCGAGCAGCACGGCCGCAGTCAGCAGCAGGCCGGCGGCCAGGGCGGTCGAACGGCCGGGCCCGAGGGCGTGCGGCAGCCCCCGTACCCCCGTCGCCAGGTCCTCCGCCAGGTCCGGCAGGACGTTGCACAGGTGCGCGCCGACGCCGAGCAGCGCGCCGGCGGCGGTCGCCCACCACGGCGCCAGCACCGGCGCGTCGCGCGCGAGCGTGACGATCGAGGGCACCGCGCCGAAGGAGAAGGCGTAGGGCAGCCACGACAGCAGGGTGGCCTTGAGGCGGGCGTTGTAGGCCCACGCGGCAGCGACGGCGGCCAGGTGCAGCATCCCGGCGCGAAGCCCGAGGGCGAGAGAGGCCGGGACGCACAGCGCCGCCGCCGTCAGCGCTGCGGTCCGCACCGCCTGCACCCGCAGCGATCCCGCAGCCACCGGCTTGTCCGTCCGGCCGGTCCGGGCGTCACGGGCCGCGTCGATCCAGTCGTTGCTCCAACCCACCGACAGCTGCCCGGTCAGGAACGCCAGCGTCACCAGCAGCGACCGCCCACCCAGCCCGGTCGACACCGCGAGCGCGGTCGCCAGCGCGGTCACGGCCGCCGTCGGCTCCGGGTGGCTGGCGCGGACGAGGGGCACGAGCACACCTGCAGTGTGACCATGACGCGTGCTGCGCGCTCTCAACGACCCTGCTCAGTACGACGACCTCGTCGACCAGTGGTGGGCGCCGCGGGGGCAGTTCGCGATGCTGCACTGGATCGCCGAGGCCCGCGCCCGGCTGGTCCCGGACGCCGTACGGGCGGACAGCCTCCTGCTCGACCTCGCCTGCGGCGGCGGCCTGCTCGCGCCGCACGTCGCCGGCAAGGGCCATCGGCACGTCGGCGTCGACCTGTCGCCGACCGCCCTTCCACTCGCCCGCGACCACGGTGTCCTCCCGGTGCGCGGCGACGTGACGCGGCTCCCGTTCGCGGACGGCGTCGCCGACGTGGTGGTGGCCGGTGAGGTCCTCGAGCACGTGGCGGACCCGCCTGCCCTGGTGACCGAGGCCTGCCGGGTGCTGCGCCCCGGCGGGACGCTGGTGATCGACACGATCGCGGCGACCTGGTGGGGCCGCTTCTCCTCGATCACCGTCGGCGAGCGCCTCCCGGCCGGCCCGCCCAAGCGGCTGCACGACCCGGCGCTGTTCGTCGACCGGCGGGCGCTCACCCGGGCCGCCTCGCAGAGCGGCGTGCTCCTGACGATGGCCGGGCTCCGGCCCAGCGCCGTCGACTACCTCGCCTGGCTGGCGGGCAGGAGGGCCTCGGTGCGCATGCTCCCCACCCGCTCGACGGCCGGCCTGTTCCAGGCGCACGGCCGCAAGCACCCCTGACCCCGGACGGACCCTCATGACCGCAGCCCTCACCGGTGCCTCGCACGCCCTGCCCGCCCCCATGGACCAGCAGCACCTGTGGGACGGCTTCTTCGAGGAGCACTACGCCGGCGCCCGCCTGGCCCGCAAGGTCTGGGAGCACTCGGCGATCACGACCCGCCGCGGCGTCGTCGACCCGACCCAGGAGGACATCTCCTCCTGGGGCACGGCCGCCAGGATGGAGCGCTTCCTGACCGAGGCGATGCCGCTGGGCAAGGAGGCCGTCGGTGGCGCGCTGGCCGACGCCGGGCTCGACGCCCAGGACGTCGGGCTGTTCACCGTCGTCTCGTGCACGGGCTACGTGACGCCCGGCCTGGACATCCTGCTCGCCCGCGACCTCGGGATGACCGACGCGGTCCAGCGGCTGCACATCGGCCACATGGGCTGCTACGCCGCGCTGCCCGGCCTCGGCGCGACCGCCGACTTCGTCACCGC
>JBKJQQ010000118.1:0-5009 GCA_046593875.1 Mycobacteriales bacterium
CTCGGCTGCGCTGGCCCGGCCGGTGATGAGGCCGACGCGGCGCGGCAGGAAGGGCAGCGGCTTCTTCAGGTCCGCGGCGAACAGGCCCTCCTGGCCGAGCAGCACCTTGAGCCGCTCGAGCCGGGCCAGCAGCTCGCCGACCCCGACCTGCCGGATCTCGATCGCCTTCAGCGACAGCGTGCCGCGGCCGGCGTAGAACTCCGGCTTGCCGTGCAGGACGACGCGGGTGCCCTCGGTCAGCGGCGGGGCCACCGCGTCGAAGACCCCGCGCGGACAGGTGACCGACAGGCTCATGTCGGCGACCGGGTCGCGCAGCGTCAGGTAGACGGTGCCTGGGCGCCGGGAGACCTGCGTGACCTGGCCCTCGACCCAGACGCGACCGAGCTTGTCGATCCACTCCAAGAGCGAGCGGGCGACGGTCCGCACGGGCAGCGGCTGCTCCGCGCTGTTGGCCAGACCCACCAGGCCGAGCCTAGGACGAGCCGGGCTGGCTGCTGCCGAGACCGCCGAAGGCGACGTCGGGGGTGCTGGCAGCGGTGTCCGCGGTCTTCGCCTCGACCTTGCTCGCGGCCGGCGTGCTCGCGGGGGCCTTGTCGGGGGCGGCGCCGGCCTGGGCCGGGTCGCTGCCGGACAGCGGGGCGGTCGGGTCGTTGGCGAGCCGGGCGATGCGGTTGTCCAGCATGGTGACGATCGGGAGGCGGTCGCCGTGGGCCTTCTCGTAGTCGCGGATCTGCACCAGCTGCGGCAGGTCGAGGCTGCGCATGCGCCCGCGCAGCGAGCCCAGGGTCAGGTGGTCGTAGTCGGGGAGCGGGAGCTGGTCGTGCTCCAGGACGACGCCGCCGACCTGCGCGGAGACCTTCTCGACGGCCTCGACGACAGCGGGCGCGGCGGCGGTGTCGGCGGGCGCGTCCTGCTTGGCGGCCTTGCCCTTGCCGGCCTTCGGCGTGGGCCTGCCCTTGCCGGCCTGCGCGGGGTTCTTGCGCTCGCGCTCGGCCTGCTCAGGGTCCAGGCCGGCGGCTGCGGCCTTCTCGGCGGCCTCGGCGGCGGCCTGCTCGGCGCGCTCGGCCGCCTCGGCGAGGGCGCGCTGGGCCTTCTCGACCGCCTTGGCGGCAGCCTCCGCGTCGGGGGTGTGCGTCGCGGCCTTCCTCGGGGCCGGCGTCGCGGCGGAGGCGGGAGCGGACCTCGGTGCGGAGGTCGCCTTGCTCGTCGCCGCCCTGGCGATGCTGGTGACCTTCTCGGCGGCGTCCTCGACCGCATCCTCGGCCTTCTCGTACACGCCCGCGAGCGGGGTGCCGCGCAGCGCGTCCTCGACACGGTCCTCGACCTCGTCGAAGGAGGTGCCCCGGAGCCGGGCGATCAGGCGCTCGCCGCGCTCGGCGAGGTCGTCGTACCCCTGCCGGGCCGCACCGATGCTGGTGAGCGCGTGGCTCACGGCGTAGATCGGCAGCTGCACGGCCTTGCCCGGCAGGCGGAGGGCCCCGCCGAGGACGGTCGGCACGAGGCCCAGCACGACGGCGACGGGGCGGGAGGCGGGGCTGGGCATGGACGGCGTCCTTCAGGTCGGGGCACGGGGGGTCTGCCGTCTGCCTGCCCGCGGCGCTGTCGCGTACACGCGACGGCAGCCAGCCGGCGGGGCGCGGCCGACGTAGGATCAGCATCATGACGGAGACTGCGGAGCGCCCGTCGAAGCGGGTCCTGGTGGCCAAGCCGCGTGGCTACTGCGCCGGCGTCGACCGAGCGGTGCTGACCGTCGAGAAGGCGCTCGAGGCCTACGGCGCACCGGTCTACGTCCGCAAGCAGATCGTGCACAACGCCCACGTCGTGCGGACGCTGGAGTCGCAGGGCGCGGTCTTCGTGGACGAGACCGACGAGGTGCCGGAGGGGGCCACCGTCGTCTTCTCCGCGCACGGCGTCGCGCCGACCGTCCACGCCGAGGCCGCGGTGCGGCAGTTGAAGACGATCGACGCGACCTGCCCGCTGGTGACCAAGGTGCACCTGGAGGCCAAGCGGTTCGCCAAGGACGACCTCGACATCGTGCTGATCGGGCACGAGGGCCACGAGGAGGTCGTCGGCACCACGGGCCAGGCCCCCGAGCACATGCACCTCGTGGACGGTGTCGACGAGGCAGCGCAGGTGCAGGTCCGCGACCCCAGCAAGGTGGCGTACCTGTCCCAGACCACGCTGTCGGTGGACGAGACCAACGTGACCGTCGACGCGCTGCGCAAGCGCTTCCCGCTGCTGCAGGGGCCGCCGTCGGCGGACATCTGCTACGCCACGCAGAACCGCCAGGTCGCCGTCAAGGAGATCGCGCAGGCCTCCGACCTGCTGCTGGTCGTCGGCTCCCGCAACAGCTCCAACTCGGTGCGGCTGGTCGAGGTGGCCCTGGACGCCGGTGCCCGCGCCTCCTACCTCGTGGACGACGCGTCCGAGATCGACGAGGCGTGGCTCGTCGGCGTCACCACGGTCGGGCTGACCAGCGGCGCGTCGGTGCCCGAGAGCCTGGTCGAGGACGTCATGGCCTGGCTGGCGGAGCGCGGCTACGCCGACGTCGAGGAGGTCGAGTCGGCGCGGGAGCACCTGCTGTTCGCGCTGCCCCCCGAGCTGCGGCGCGACCTGCGCACGGCGGGCATCCCCGAGTCCTAGCGCCGGCCTGCCGTCCAGCGGATCAGGGCCACGACCAGGGCGGCCAGCGTGGCAGCGGCGAGCACCGGCGCCCCGAGCACGAGGGCGTTGGCCAGCTCGAGCGCCTGCTGGGTCAGGAACGACCCGGTGCCGACCGTCTTCTCGACGGTGCCGGCGACGAGGGCGAGCACGACGTAGACCAGCGGGGGCATGACCACGGTCGCGGCCAGGTCCTCGCGGTGCGCGGCGAAGGCGGCCAGCGCGCAGCCGCCCACGAAGCTGACGGCGAAGACCTCGCGCAGTCCGGAGCCGGTCAGCACGTCGAAGGCGCCGCCGGCCAGGCCGAGCACCAGCGCGACGGCGACGGCGCCGGTAGCGGTCAGCCCGCGGCGGTCGCCGACGGACGGGCGGGCATGCCCCTGCGCCGGGGCGGGTGCGGTCACGGCTTCGGACGGTACCCCCGTAGCGGCCACTGATCCCCGGATCTAGGTTGTGCCGCGTGTCCCCTGACGACGGTGCGTACGGCGAGGGCGAGCGGGTGTTCGGGCCGCCGCAGGGCAGCTACGACGCGGACTGGGTCGCCAACAGCGCCCGGACGGCGGACCCGGGGCTGCCGGAGCTGCTGGCCCGCGAGCTCGCGACCGCCGCGTGGGACCACCTGCGAGCGATCCACGAGCTGGACGCGCCGGAGGTCGCCCGCCGGCTGATGGTGGACTTCGACACCGCGGGCGCCACCGCGGCGAGCGTCGTCGCGAAGGCGGCCGTCGACTTCTGCGCCGCGTACGACGTCCAGCCCTAAGCGGGCCGCTCCAGGAGCGTGAGCTCCGGGGCCACCGGGGGCGTCGCGACGGCCTCGATCGACCGCGGCACCGGGAGCTCCTCCGGCAGGCCCGACAGGTCGGCCATCCGGCGGGCGCTCGGCAGCAGGCTGCGCTCCAGGGACGCGACCGTCCGGTTGTAGTCGGTGACCGCGCTGTTGAGCGTGCGGCCGAGCTTGTCGACGTGGCCGCCGACGGTGCCGAGTCGGGCGTAGAGCTCCTTGCCGGCGGTCACCACCGCGCGGGCGTTCTCGGTGAGCTGCTCCTGCTGCCAGGCGTGCGCGACGGTGCGCAGCAGGCTCACCAGCGTCGTGGGCGTGGCGAGGTGGACCCGCCGCGCGTAGGCGTGCTCGAGCAGGGCCGGGTCGTGCTCGAGTGCGGGGGCGAGGAAGGCTTCGCCCGGGACGAACAGCACCACGAACTCCGGCGAGTCGGGCAGTGCGCTCCAGTACTCCTTGTCGCCGAGCCGGTCGACGTGCGCCCGCAGGTGGCGGGCGTGCGCGGCCATCCGGGTCGCCGCCTCCTGCTCGTCCTCGCACTCGACGGCCTCGAGGTAGGCCGCCAGCGTGACCTTGGCGTCGACGACGATCGAGCGGCCGCCGGCCAGCCGCACGACCAGGTCCGGACGCAGGCCCCCGGGCAGGGACTCCTGCTCGGAGAAGTCGCAGCGGTCGACCATCCCCGCGTACTCCACGCACCGGCGCAGCTGCACCTCCCCCCAGCGGCCACGCGCCTGCGGGCGGCGCAGGGCGTCCACGAGGGAGGCGGTCCGGCTGCCGAGCAGCTCGCTGCTGCGCCGGACGCCGGCGACCTGCTCACGCAGCTCGGCCTGGCCGCGAGCCCGCTCGACCTCCAGGCCGCGCAGCTGGGCCTCGACCAGGTGCAGCTGCTCGCGCATCGGCCCGACGAGGTGCTCGACGGCCTGCCGGGACTCGCGGTCGGCCTCCTCACGGCTGCCGGTGAGGGCGCGGGCGGCCAGGCCCTCGAAGGAGGCGAGCAGGACGCGCTCGTCGCGGCGGGTCAGCAGCCGGCCGAGCAGCACCCCGAGGGCGAGGCCGGCGACTAGGCAGAGGAGTGCGGTCATGGGCCGACCCTGGCAGCGCCCTCCGACAAGACGGCAGAGGCGCGCTCGCCATGGGCCACGACGACCGCCCCGCCGGTACCGTCGTACGCCGTGAGCCTCTCCCTCGGCATCGTCGGCCTGCCCAACGTCGGCAAGAGCACGCTGTTCAACGCGCTGACCAAGAACGACGTGCTGGCGGCCAACTACCCCTTCGCCACGATCGAGCCCAACGTCGGCGTCGTGGGCGTTCCGGACGCGCGGATCGCCAGGCTGGCCGAGGTCTTCGGCTCGCAGAAGCTGATCCCGGCCACCGTCGACTTCGTCGACATCGCGGGCATCGTCAAGGGCGCCAGCGAGGGCGAGGGGCTGGGCAACAAGTTCCTCGCGAACATCCGCGACAGCGACGCGATCTGCCAGGTCATCCGGGTGTTCAAGGACGACAACGTGGTGCACGTCGACGGGCGCGTCTCGCCCAAGGACGACATGGACACCATCAACACCGAGCT
>JBKJQQ010000221.1:0-3861 GCA_046593875.1 Mycobacteriales bacterium
ACGCCCACTCCGAACCGCCGAGCTCGTCGCGGGTCTCGCCGAGCAGCAGCACCGACTCGCCCTGCTCCTGGAAGCCGATGGGCGTACGCCGGGCGACGTCGTCGAACAGGCCGAGGACGCCGATGACGGGTGTGGGGTTGATGGCTACGTCGGCGGTCGAGTTGTAGAAGCTGACGTTGCCTCCGGTCACCGGCGTCGCCAGCGCGCGGCAGCCGTCGGACAGCCCACGCGTGGCCTCGGCGAACTGCCACATCACCTCGGGGTCCTCGGGGGAGCCGAAGTTCAGGCAGTTGGTGACGGCGATCGGCACCGCGCCGGAGGCGGCGACGTTGCGGTAGGCCTCCGCGAGCGCGAGCTGCGCACCGGCGTACGGGTCGAGGCGGGCGAAGCGGCCGTTGCCGTCGGTCGCCAGCGCGATGCCGAGGTTGGTCTGCTCCGACAGGCGCACGACCCCGGCGTCCTCGGGCCAGGCCAAGACGGTGTCGCCGAGCACGATGCGGTCGTACTGCTCGACGACCCAGCGGCGGCTGCACAGGTTCGGCGAGGCGACCATGCGCAGGAGCAGCTCCTGCAGGTCGTCCGTGCCGGGGTAGGCGGGCAGCGAGGCGGACTGCAGCGCGTCCTGGTCGGCCGGCCGCGCGAACGGCCGCTCGTACACCGGGCCGTCGTCGGCGAGCGAGCCGGGCGGCACGTCGACGACCACCTCGCCGTGCCACTCGACGACCAGCCGGTCGCCCTCGACGACCTCGCCGATCGCCGTCGCGAGCACGCCCCACTTGTCGGCGATCGCCAGCACAGCAGGCAGGTTCGTCGGCGTGACGATCGCGAGCATCCGCTCCTGCGACTCGCTGGCCAGCACCTCGTGCGGCTCCATCGACGCCTCGCGCAGCGGCACCCGGTCAAGGTGCGCGCGCATGCCGGACTTGCCGGCGGCCGCGGTCTCGGTCAGCGCGCAGGTGAGACCCGCGCCGCCGAGGTCCTGGATGCCCTCGACGAGCTGCGCGTCGTACATCTCGAGGCAGGCCTCGATGAGCAGCTTCTCCATGAAGGGGTCGCCGACCTGCACGCTCGGCCGGCGCGCGGGGCCGTCCGCGTCGAAGGTCGCGGACGCGAGGACGGAGACGCCGCCGATGCCGTCGCGACCGGTCTTGGCGCCGAGCAGCACGACGACGTTGCCAACACCGCGCGCCGCGGACAGCTGGATGCGCTCGACCGGCATGACGCCGAGGCAGAGTGCGTTCACCAGCGGGTTGCCCTGGTAGCTCGGGTCGAAGACGACCTCGCCGCCGATGTTGGGCAACCCCAGGCAGTTCCCGTAACCACCGATGCCGGCGACGATCCCGGGGAGCACGCGCTGGGTGTCGGGGTGGTCCGCGTCGCCGAAGCGCAACGGGTCCATGACCAGGATCGGCCGGGCGCCCATCGTGAGGATGTCGCGCACGATGCCGCCGATGCCGGTGGCCGCGCCCTGGTACGGCTCGACGTAGCTCGGGTGGTTGTGCGACTCGACCTTGAACGTGACGGCCAGGCCCTCGCCGACGTCGACGACGCCGGCGTTCTCGCCCATGCCGACGAGCATGCGGTCGCCCTTCGGCAGCTCGCCGAACTGGCGCAGGTGCACCTTGCTGCTCTTGTACGAGCAGTGCTCGCTCCACATGATCGAGTACATGGCCAGCTCGGTCTGCGTAGGCCGGCGGCCGAGCACCTCACCGATCGCGGCGTACTCGTCGTCCTTCAGTCCGAGCTCGGCGTAGGGCTGCTCGAGGTCGGGGTCCTTCGCGGCCAGCTCGACGGTGTCGGTCACGCCGCCGAGGCTACCGGCGGTCAGGGAAGGAGGTCGGCGAGCCGGAACCGCATCGGCACCGGGACCTCCACGGTCACGTCGTCGGTGAACCGAGCGGTCTCGCGGTAGACGTCGCCGGCGAGCTCGTACGTGATGAGCGTCTGCGCCACCGGCTCGAAGCGCCAAAAGTGCGGGATGCCGGCGCCGGCGAACTGAGCAGGCTTGGTGATCCGATCGGTGCTGATGCTGCTGGGGCTCATGACCTCGAGCGCCAGCAGCGCCTCACCCGGTGCGGCGTACTTGCGCTGGAGCGCTTCACGGCGGACGACGAGCAGGTCGGGCGACCGCCAGTTGCGGATGTCGAACTCCACCGCCCCCGGCGCGAGCACGAGCCAGTCGCGACTGAGCGCACCGTGCAGCAGATGGCTCAGCTCATTGGCGAACAGGTTGTGCGCGTTCGGCGGGGGCGGGCTCACGACGAGCGTCCCGTCGACGAGCTCGTAGCGGAACGGCGGGTCATCCGGCAAAAACTCGAGGTCATCGACGGTCCACCCGTCGGGACGGAACGGCAACGTCGTCATGGCGGTCATCGTGCTCCTCGCAGCTCGGCATGTCACGACGGTGCACGCACCGCTCGTGCGGGGACAGCGACGAGGGTCAGCCTGTTGAAACGAGCGCCTTCAGCACGCTGGTGAAGAAGCCCAGGCCGTCGGTGCCGGCGGTGCCGATGAGGTCCTCCACGGCGTGCTCGGGGTGCGGCATGATGCCGACCACGTTGCCGCGCTCGTTGCGGATCCCGGCGATGTCCCGGGCACTGCCGTTGGGGTTGCTGCCGACGTAGCGCGCGATCACGCGGCCGCTCGCCTCGAGCTCGTCGAGCACCTGCGCCGACGCGACGTAGTTGCCCTCGCCGTTCTTGACGGGCACGACGATCTCCTGACCGGTCGCGTAGTCGCCGGTCCAGTCCGAGGTGCTCTCGAGACGCAGGCGCTGGTCGCGGTTGATGAAGTGCAGGTGGCTGTTGCGCGTCAACGCACCGGGCAGCAGGCCGCTCTCGCACAGCACCTGGAAGCCGTTGCAGATGCCGAGCACGGGCAGCCCCCGTCCGGCCTGCTCCACGACGCTGGTCATCGCCGGCGCGAAGCGCGCGATGGCGCCGGCCCGCAGGTAGTCGCCGTAGGAGAAGCCGCCGGGCAGCACGACGGCGTCGACGCCCTGCAGGTCGGCGTCGGCGTGCCACAGCACGACCGGCTCACCACCCGCCAGGCGCACGGCGCGCTGGGCGTCCCGGTCGTCCAGGCTGCCGGGGAAGGTCACCACGCCGATGCGAGCCGTCACGCAGCCCAGACTACTGGCGGGTCGGCGCGTCCCTCATGGTCTCCCCGCCCGACCAGGGACCGTGCTCGGTCGCCGGCTTGCCCTCCGTGAGCCGCTTGATCGGCGCGTCGTCGTGCCACTCGAGCTGCTTCTCGAGGTGGACGACGGTGCCGACCTGCGGGCGACTGGTGAAGGTCACCTTGTCGACCAGCGCGCGCATCAGCTGGATGCCGCGGCCGTCCTCCGCACTCGGCGCCGCGTCGGCCAGGCCCTGCATGCTGCCGTCGAAGCCGGCGCCGCGATCGATCACCTCGATGACGCAGGCGGTCCCGTCGATGCCCGCGGACACCTCGTACTCATCGGACTCCGCGGCGTGGTCGAGGACGTTCGTGCAGGCCTCGGTCAGCGCGAGCTCGATCGCCTGCACGACCTCGTCCTTGACGCCGAGCACCGTCATGCCGCTGCGGAGCACCGAGCGCGCGATCGGCACGGAGAACTCGTCGCGGGGCAGGGCCAGCGTCAGCTTGTACTCCACGAAGGGCTGCCTACCCGGCAGATCGCGGCCGTACGCGGAAGTCCTCGATCACGGGGTTGGCCAGCAGCGTCTCGGCCATCTTTGTGGCGAGCTCGAGCGCAGCCGTCTCGTCCTCGGCCTCGAGCGAGAGCTCGACGTGCTTGCCGATCCGCAGGCTGCTGGCCGGCGGGAGGCCGAGCGCCGGCAGGGCGTTGAGCACCGCCTGCCCTGCGGGGTCGAGGATCTC
>JBKJQQ010000237.1:0-6282 GCA_046593875.1 Mycobacteriales bacterium
CGGCGCACGACGCGGTTCACCAGCGAGCCCAGCCCCTCCACGCGCAGCTCGACCGTGCACGAGGCCGGCAGCCAACGGTCCAGGTCCAGGCCGCAGCCGCCCCCGAACGTCCCCGACCCCAGCACGTCGGTGGCGTAGAGGTCCTCGTCGCGCGACACCCACGCGAGCATCTCCGCGAAGGTCCAGCGTCGACCGGTCGTGACACCGGCGGACCAGACCACCCCGTCGACCAGGACCTCCATGGCGTGCGGCTGCTCCGGCGACCACTCGTCCGGCGTCACCAGCCACGGGCCGAGCGTGGTGGCGAAGTCCTTGGCCTTGGCCGGCCCGAGCCAGCAGGCCATCTCGTCCTTCTGCACGTCGCGGGCCGACCAGTCGTTCATGATCGTGTAGCCGAAGACGTGGTCCCCGGCGGACTCGGCCGGCACATCGCGCCCGGAACGCCCCACCACTGCGGCGATCTCGCACTCGTAGTCCAGCTTCTCGGTGTACGACGGCCAGGTCACCACGTCGTCCGGGCCGACGATCGAGCGCCGGTTCCCCTTGTAGTAGACGGGGATCCGGTCCCACGCTTCCGGGACCTCCGAGCCCCGCCGGGCTGCTCCGCGCGACACGTGGTCGCGGAAGGCGAGGAAGTCGCGCAGCGAGTTCGGTGCGCGCACCGGCGCCGCGAAGCGCACCTCCTCCAACCGCACCCACCCGGTGCCGTCCGGCGGCGCGGACCGGACCAGGTCCGTCGTCCGCTCCTGACCCGCGGGGGAGGCCTCGACCAGGTCGACGAGGTCCAGCGGCGCATCCGCGGAGCGGCTCCGCGCCCACGCCCCGACGTCGAGCACCCTGTCCACGCCGTCCCGCGCCACGACGGCACCCAGGCGCGGCGCCGCCCCGGGGGTCGTCGAGAACGAGCACCAGCGCACGGTCTGGGAGGGTGCCACAGGACATCGAGAGGAGGGGCGCCGTGGACGACCCCGTGCTGGCTGCCGTGCTCTGCTCGCTGGCCGGTGCGCGCACCGGCGACCGGGTGGCTGTCGTCGGCGCAGGGCCGAGGGTCGCCCGTGCTCTGCTCGCGATGACCAGCACCACGGAGCTCGTCGACGAGGACGCGGCGGTCGTCATCGCGGGAGCGGCGTACGAGGTGCCGACCGCGGTGACGAAGCTGGCCCGCGGCGGACGGCTCGTCGCGGTGGCTGCCGACAGCGCGGCGGCCAACCGGGTCGCCGCTGCGGAAGGCTTGGAGATGCGGCACATCGAGCGGGTCGGCATGCGCGTCGCGTGGTCGGCGGTGCGGCCGCTCGCGCCGTAGGCTCGACCGCGTGGCCGACGCCGGGGAGAAGGTGAGCGGCGGAGTGCAGATCGGCCGGGTGCTCGGCGTCCCGGTGCTGGTCTCGCCGTCGTGGCTGCTGTTCGCGGGGTTCATCGTCCTGAGCTACGGCCCCGCGCTGACCGACCGCTTCGGCACCACCCGGGCCTACGTCGGAGCCGCCTCGTTCGCGGTGCTGCTGCTGATCAGCGTGCTGCTGCACGAGATCGGCCACTGCGTCGTCGCGCGGGCCTTCGGCCTGCCGGTGCGCAGCATCACGGTGACCTTCCTCGCCGGGCTCACCGAGATCACCGAACCGCCGCAGACACCCGCGCGGGAGTACGCCGTCGCGGTCATCGGCCCGATGGTGTCGCTGCTGCTGGCCGGACTCGGGCTGGCCAGCGTGCAGCTCTTCGAACCGGACAGCATGCCGTTCCTGCTGGCCGCGATCGTGGCCATCTCCAACGGCCTGGTCGCCGGCTTCAACCTGCTGCCGGGCTTGCCCCTGGACGGGGGGCGCGTCCTGCGGGCGGCCGTCTGGAAGCTGACCGGCGACCCGGACAAGAGCACGCGCGTCGCGGCCTGGTCCGGTCGCGCGGTGGCCGTGGTCGTCGTCCCCGCACTGCTGCTGGGGGTCCTGCCCGCGGTCGGGGTCACGGCCGTGGACGTCAGCACGGTGCTCTTCACCGCCCTGATCGCCGGCTTCATCTACGTCGGCGCCTCCGCGTCGCTCAAGCGGGCCCGCTTCATCGAGCGGCTGCCGCGCGCCTCCGTGGCGGCCCTGGCCCGACCGGCGCTCGAGGTGCCTGCCGACCTCCCGCTCGCTGAGGCCGTACGGCGCGCGCACGAGGCCGGTGCCCGGGCCATCGTGGTGACCGACAGCTCGGGCCGGCTGCAGGCCGTCGTCAGCGAGGCCGCGGTCCTCGCGACGCCCGAGGAGCGGCGTCCCTGGGTCACCGTGGGGACCGTGTCCCGCCGGCTCGAGGACGGGCTGGTCCTGGACGGGGGGCTGCAGGGCGAGCCGTTGCTGGCCGCGATGCGGGCCTTCCCCGCCTCGGAGTACCTCGTGCCGGACCCCTCCGGACCGGTGCGCGTGCTCGTCACGGCCGACGTCGCCGCCGCCGTCACCGCCTAGCCTCGTCTGCTCATGACGAGCGGAGCGGATCGACGCGTGCCACATGGGGCGGCCCGCCGCCGCGGACCCCTGCAGACCGGCGACCAGGTGCAGCTGACCGACCCCAAGGGACGGATGCACACGATCACCCTCGAGGCGGGCAAGCAGTTCCACACCCACAAGGGGATCCTCGAGCACGACAGCCTCATCGGCGGCCCCGAGGGCGTCGTCGTCGCGATCGGCTCGGCGAGCTACCTCGCGCTGCGGCCACTGCTCTCCGACTACGTGCTGTCGATGCCGCGCGGCGCGCAGGTCGTCTACCCGAAGGACTCCGGCCAGATCGTCCAGATGGCCGACATCTTCCCCGGCGCCCACGTCGTCGAGGCCGGCGTCGGGTCCGGCGCGCTCTCGATGAGCCTGCTGCGCGCGGTGGGGGACACCGGGCGGCTCTCGTCGTACGAGCGGCGTGCGGAGTTCGCCGAGATCGCCAAGAAGAACGTCGAGCGCTACTTCGGCGCGCCGCACCCGGCGTGGACCGTCACCGTCGGCGACCTTGCGCAGGCGCTGGACGAGACGGACGTCGACCGGGTGGTGCTCGACATGCTGGCGCCCTGGGAGGTGCTCGACGCGGTGTCGCGCGCGCTGCGCCCGGGCGGGCTCGTCTGCGCCTACGTCGCCACGACCACGCAGCTGTCCAACGTCGTCGAGGGGCTGCGTGCGCACGGCACCTTCACCGAGCCGCAGTCCTGGGAGTCGATGGTGCGCGGCTGGCACGTCGAGGGCCTGGCCGTACGACCGGAGCACCGGATGATCGGCCACACCGGCTTCCTGTGCACGTCCCGGCGGCTGGCCGACGGGGTGGAGCCGCCGGTGCGCCGGCGTCGTCCGAGCAAGGGCATGGACGTCGCGGCCGAGCCGGAACCCGAGCGCGAGGGCCCGTTCCGCCCCGACCTCCCGTAGGGCGCGCCGAACGGCGGAGGTGCTTGCCTCGTACATAGGATGCGAGCAGTCCTCTACTCAGGGTGGTGAGGTACGTGGCAGGAGCGCGCGGAAGCGCCTCGGGCGATGACGCGCAGGCGCGCGAGGTCACCGAGCTGACGGCCCAGGTCGGGTACCTCGAGCAGGAGGTCGGCGTCCTGCGGCGCAAGCTGTCGGACTCCCCGCGCCAGGTCCGCTCGCTCGAGGAGAGCCTGTCCCAGGCGCAGGCGTCGCTCGCCGGTCTCACCGGTCAGAACGACCGCCTCGTCGGCACCCTGCGCGAGGCCCGCGACCAGATCGTCGCGCTGAAGGAGGAGGTTGAGCGCCTCGCCCAGCCGCCGAGCGGCTACGGCGTCTTCCTCACCCGCCACGAGGACGACACGATCGACATCTTCACCGGCGGGCGCAAGCTGCGCGTCACCGTCAGCCCCGGCGTCGAGCTCGACGAGCTCCGCAAGGGCCAGGAGGTCATGCTCAACGAGGCCCTGAACGTCGTGCGTGCGCTGGCCTTCGAGACCCATGGCGACGTGGTGGTGCTCAAGGAGCTGCTCGCCGACGGCGAGCGCGCGCTCGTGCTGGGCCACACCGACGAGGAGCGCGTCGTCGCGCTGGCCGACTCGCTCAAGGACGTGCCGCTCAAGGCCGGCGACTCGCTGCTGCTCGATACCCGCAGCGGCTGGGTCTACGAGCGCATCCCGAAGTCCGAGGTCGAGGAGCTGGTCCTCGAAGAGGTCCCAGACATCGACTACAGCGACATCGGCGGCCTGGCGAGCCAGATCGAGGCGATCCGCGACGCCGTCGAGCTGCCGTTCCTGCACAAGGACCTGTTCAAGGAGCACCAGCTCCGGCCGCCGAAGGGCGTGCTGCTCTACGGCCCGCCCGGGTGCGGCAAGACGCTCATCGCCAAGGCGGTCGCGAACAGCCTGGCCAAGAAGGTCGCCGAGGTCACCGGCAAGCCCGACGGCCGCGCGTACTTCCTGAACATCAAGGGTCCGGAGCTGCTCAACAAGTACGTCGGCGAGACCGAGCGGCACATCCGCCTGATCTTCCAGCGCGCCCGCGAGAAGGCGTCGGAGGGCACGCCCGTCATCGTCTTCTTCGACGAGATGGACTCCATCTTCCGCACCCGCGGCTCGGGCGTGAGCTCTGACGTCGAGACGACGATCGTCCCGCAGCTGCTGTCCGAGATCGACGGCGTGGAGACGCTCGAGAACGTCGTGGTCATCGGTGCGTCCAACCGCGAGGACATGATCGACCCCGCGATCCTGCGCCCGGGCCGGCTCGACGTGAAGATCAAGATCGAGCGTCCCGACGCGGAGGCTGCCAAGGACATCTTCGGCAAGTACATCCGCACCGACCTGCCGCTGCACGCCGACGACCTGGCCGAGCACGGCGGCTCCCGCGAGGAGACCGTTGCGGCGATGATCCAGCGGACTGTCGAGCGCATCTACACCGAGGCCGAGGACAACCGCTTCATCGAGGTCACCTACGCCAACGGCGACAAGGAGGTCCTGTACTTCAAGGACTTCAACTCCGGCGCCATGATCGAGAACATCGTGGCCCGCGCCAAGAAGACGGCCATCAAGGACTTCCTCGAGACCGGCCAGAAGGGGCTGCGGCTGCAGCACCTCATGACCGCGTGCATCGACGAGTTCAAGGAGAACGAGGACCTGCCCAACACGACGAACCCCGACGACTGGGCCCGGATCTCGGGCAAGAAGGGCGAGCGCATCGTCTACCTGCGCACCCTGGTCACCAGCGCGAAGGGCTCGGAGACCGGGCGCTCCATCGACACGGTCGCCAACACCGGGCAGTACCTCTAGGCGCGAAGCGCGCGACACCTCCAGCCCGCACCTACGCTTCGCTCATGACCACCCGTCGTGTCATGGGCATCGAGACCGAGTACGGCGTGTCCGTGCCCGGCCAGCCCGCCAGCGGCGCGATGGTCGCCTCCAGCCAGGTCGTGAACGGCTGGGCGAGCGGCATGGCCGACGGTCCTGCGCGAAGCCGCCGCACCCGCTGGGACTTCGAGGAGGAGAACCCGCTGCGCGACGCGCGCGGGTTCGACGTCGGCGCCGGCATGAGCGACCACGAGCTCGATGACGACCTGGGGCTCGCGAACGTCATCCTCACCAACGGCGCGCGGCTCTACGTCGACCACGCCCACCCGGAGTACAGCGCGCCGGAGGTCACCAACCCGCGCGACGCGGTGCTGTGGGACAAGGCGGGGGAGCGGGTCATGGCGACCGCGGCGCAGCGCGCGCTGCAGGTCCCGGGGACGCCGAACATCCTGCTGTACAAGAACAACACCGACAACAAGGGCGCCTCGTACGGTACCCACGAGAACTACCTGATGGCGCGCCGCACGCCCTTCGCCGAGATCGTCCGGCACCTCACGCCGTTCTTCGTCAGCCGGCAGGTGGTCACGGGTGCGGGGCGGGTCGGCATCGGCCAGGACGGCCGCGACCACGGTTTCCAGCTCAGCCAGCGGGCCGACTTCTTCGAGGTCGAGGTCGGCCTGGAGACCACGCTCAAGCGGCCGATCATCAACACGCGTGACGAGCCGCACGCCGACCCCGACAAGTACCGCCGGCTGCACGTCATCATCGGTGACGCCAACCTGTCCGAGATCGCCACGTACCTCAAGGTCGGCACGGCCGCGCTGGTGCTGAGCATGATCGAGTCGGGCTGGCCGATGCCGGACGTCGAGCTGGCCGGGCCGGTCAGCGCGGTGCACCAGATTTCCCACGATCCCGGACTGAAGGCGCTGGTCCCGCTGGCCGACGGACGTCAGTTCACCGGTCTGGACGTGCAACGCGCCTACGCCGAGACCGCCGCCGCCTACGTCGAAGCGACGTACGGCGACGACGTCGACGAGCAGACCGCGGAC
>JBKJQQ010000156.1:0-16356 GCA_046593875.1 Mycobacteriales bacterium
ACGACGAGACGCACAAGCTGGAGACCCCGGCGGCTCCGGCCGCTGGCAGCGACGCCTGAGCACGCACTCCCGACCCACCCCGACTTCCACCACGGCCCCGGACATCGCTTCCGGGGCTGTGGTGCGTCCGGGGCCCTCCTCTGGGAGGCTGGCGCCGTGAGCGCGACCGAGATCCTCATCGCCGTGGTGATCGCCGTCGGCATCGCCGGCATCATCGTTCCGGTCCTGCCCGGCACCATCCTCGTGCTCGGCGCGATCCTGGTGTGGGCCCTCGGGGTCGCGACCACCACCGGATGGGTGGTCTTCGCCGCCTGCGCCACCCTCCTCGTCGCCGGATCGGCGGTGAAGTACCTCGTCCCCGGCCGTCGGCTCAAGGCCTCCGGCGTCCCGAACCGCACCCTCCTCATCGGTGCCCTGCTGGCTTTCGTCGGCTTCTTCGTGATTCCCCTGGTCGGAATGTTCATCGGCTTCGTGCTCGGGATCTACCTTGCCGAACGGACCCGCATCGGCGCCGCAGGGGCCTGGCCGTCCACCGTCCACGCACTGAAGGCGGTCGGCGTCTCGATCCTCATCGAGCTGGTCGCTGCGTTTCTCGCGGCGGCGACCTGGGTCGTCGGCGTGGCACTCACCTGATGGCGGTCCTGCTCGCCCTCGCCGCTGCCCTGGGCTACGGCTTGTCCGACTTCGTCGGGGGCCTCGCGTCACGCCGTACGTCGGCGTGGCCGGTCGCCTTCGTCGGCGCCCTGGCTGCTTTCACCGGAGCACTCGTCCTGGCGCTCGTCATCGACGGGTCCCCCGCCCGCAGCGACCTCGGGTGGGGCGCGCTGGCCGGGATCGGGAGCGGCGCGGGCGGCGCGTTCCTCTACCGCGGGCTGGCTGCCGGGCGGATGGGCGTGGTCGCGCCCATCTCCGCCGTGGGCGCCGCTCTCGTCCCGGTGTGCGTGGGGGTGGCGACCGGCGAGCGTCCGGCGATGCTCGTCTGGCTTGGCATCGCCGCGGCCGTGCCGGGAATCTGGCTGGTGAGCCGCGAGCCCGGCGGAACCGGCGACCTGGCCTCGGGGATCCTCGACGGCGTGCTCGCCGGTCTCGGGTTCGGCCTGCTCTTCGCCGCCATGGGCCAGGTGCCCGAGGAGGCCGGCTTCGTCCCGCTCGCGGTGGCGCAGGGAGTGGCCGTGCTGACCGTGGCCGTCACCGCGTCAGTGCTGGGCGGCCGCTGGGTGCCCCACCACCGCTCACAGGCGTGGGGTGCCGTCGCCGGAGTGATGGCGACGGCGGCCGTGGTCGCCTTCCTGCTCGCGACCCAGACGGGCCTGCTCACGGTCGCGTCGGTCGTGACCTCGCTCTATCCGGCGATGACCATCGCGCTGGCCGCCGTCGTGCTGCGCGAGCGCATCCACGGCTCCCAGGGGGTGGGCCTGCTGCTCTGCGGGATCGCCGTCGGGCTGGTCGCCGCGGCCTGAGACCTCAGGCGGCGAGACCCGATGCGATGGGCAGGCTCCAGCGACGGGTGCCCGGTGACCAGTCGACGACGGTTCGAGATGCTGCGGGGTCGACCATCTTCACCGACACCCGCACGGTGCTCGGCTCATCGAGGCACGCACGATCCATCCGCACGCGGAAGGCGTTCTTCACGCCCCACCAGAGCTTGGCCTCGTAGTCGCAGTCGACGCGCCGGTCACTTCCCTGCCACCCGTTGGCCTCGGTCAGCACATAGTCGGTGCCGTCGCCCAGACCGCTGCTGAGCACGTACTCCGGTCCGCTGCGACTCCGGTCGGTGTCCAGGTAGATCGACAACCCCGCGCTGCTGGAGCGCGTGAGATCCCGGAAGCGCACCCGAACGACCATGTTGGCCTGTCCGTGCTTGGCACGCACGGCTCGCACATCGGTCAACGAAGCCTTCGCGTCGGCTGGGTCGCTCGTGCTGTAGTACTCCGCGTCCGCAGGGGCGGCAGCAAGGCCCGCGAGCACGAGCGCGGCACCTGTGGTCAGTGCGATCCGAGTTCTCATGGTGCGAGTGTCGCAGCACCCACCCCCCGTCCGTCCACCCACTTCCGGGGGGTATCTGGGCTGGTCGGTGGCACGATGTCCCGATGGTGGCACCAGGCGCACGGGACGTACGCCGCTTCGGTGCCACCGCGGCCCTCCTGACGCTGCTCGCTGCGGGGTGCACAGCGAGCGAGGGACCCTCCGACGCGCCCGCGACGCCGAGCCCGACCGAGTCGGCCTCGATCACGCCCGCCCCCAGCCCGACAGCGCCCCCACGCCCCCGCAGGATCCGGATCGCCGTGGCCGGTGACATCCACTTCGAGGGCGTCCTGGCCGACCGACTGCGCGATCCGGCGACGGCACTGGCCCCTGCCGCCCGCGCCCTCGCCGCGGCGGACCTCGCGATCGTCAACCTGGAGACGTCGGTCGGCACCGGTGGTCGACCCGAGCCGGGCAAGCGTTTCACCTTCTCGGCAGGACCGGAGGCGTTCACGGCCCTGTCCGAGGCCGGGATCGACGTGGCGAGCATGGCCAACAATCACGCGCTGGACTTCGGACGGGCCCGCCTGCCCAGCACCCTGCGTGCCCTGCGGAGGGCGGCCGCCAAGGATTCGCCGCTCTCGGTCATCGGCGTCGGTCGCGACCGCGACGAAGCCTTCCGTCCGGCCCTGAGCGACGTCGGCGGCACGCTGGTCGCGACCCTCGCCGCGACGGTGGCCGACCGGGACCCGACCGCCGACCGCACCGGTCAGTGGGCCGCCACCTCGACCGTCGGCGGCACCGCCGACGCGCTCGACCCGGGCTACCTCCTGACGGCTGTACGGCAGGCCGACGGGGCCGCGGACGTGGTCGTGGCCTACCTGCACTGGGGTGTGCAGGGAGAGCAGTGCCCCAGCGCGGACCAGCGCGACCTCGCCCGCCGCCTCGTCGAGGCGGGCGCCGACATCGTGGTCGGCAGCCATGCCCACGAGCTGCAGGGCGATGGGCGTCTGGGACCCGGCTACGTCGCCTACGGCCTGGGCAACTTCGCGTGGTACTCCCCCGGCCCCACGGGTGTGCTCACGCTCACCGTCGAGCCTCCGCGCCGACCGGCGGGTCGGGCCACGGTGACCCGGTCGCAGTGGTGGTCCGCGGCCATCGGCGCCGACGGTCTGGCCGCACCGGTCCGAGGCACCGCGGCGGCGCAGCTCACGACCGACCGGAAGGCACTGAGGGACTGCGCGGGGCTCGGCGGCTAGCCCGACCGCGGCCCCAGCCAGGAGAGCACGATCCGTCCCACCCGCTCGAGCTGGTCGGACGACACGACCGACGCCACGTCCCCTGCCGAGTGGTAGCCGACGTAGGGGGTCGAGCCGAGACGAGCGGCCGGAAGCCCCGCCTTCACGAAGGACCAGTGGTCGCTGCTCCGCTGCTCGGCCTCGGCCACGGTCGGCGCACCCACCCGACGGGCGGCGGCCAGCAGGGCCTGCTGCACGGGGTCGGACATGACGGCGGAGCCGACCGGCACCACGTCCCCCGCGCCCACACGGTCCAGGGAGACCATGCCGCGCACGGCGCTGCGCTCCGCAGCCGTGAGGGCGGCGACGTAGTGCCGGGAGCCGTAGTGATGGCGGTCGTCGCCGGGCCCCCGAGGCTCCTCGGCCCCGAAGGCGACGAAGACGACAGGCAGACGGGTCTGCCCCACCGACGCCGCCTCGGCGGCAGCAAGCATCACTCCTACCCCGGAGGCGTTGTCCTCGGCGCCGGGTGCCTGCGGCACCGTGTCGAGATGGGCCCCGACGACCAGGTGCGGGCGGCTCTTGTCGAACCCGGCCGGCGTGGCCACCAGGTTGAAGGCGCGACCCGCCGGCACAGGGATCCCCCACGACTCCCCCGCCGGCACGTCAAAACCCTGACGCACGACGTCGTACCCCATTCCCGTGAGGGACCGCGCAACCCAGCTGGCTGCACGGACGTACGCCGTCCCGGTCGCTTCGCGCGGACCGATCGTGCCGGCCAGGTGCCGCACCACTCGCACGGCGGTCGCGGGATCGAGGTCATCGGCCCGGATCGGGGGCACCACGACCGGTGCCGGTGTGGTCTCGGGTGCGGGTGACAGGTCCTCGGGCGACGCCGTCGGGACCGCGCTCGTGCGGGAGGGGCCGACCTCGACCGGCGGCGCATCGTCGGCCGAGCACCCCCCCACGGCGAACAGCGCCACCCAGAGGGCGACGCTGCTCGCAGTAGGCATGTTCCGGTCCGGATCAGTCCAGGTAGTCCCGCAGGACCTGTGAACGACTCGGGTGGCGCAGCTTGGACATCGTCTTCGACTCGATCTGACGGATCCGCTCACGCGTCACGCCGTAGACCTTGCCGATCTCGTCGAGCGTCTTCGGCTGTCCGTCGGTGAGGCCGAAGCGCATCGAGACCACGCCGGCCTCGCGCTCGGACAGGGTGTCGAGCACCGCGTGCAGCTGCTCCTGAAGAAGGGTGAAGGACACCGCGTCGGCGGGGACGATCGCTTCGGAGTCCTCGATGAGGTCACCGAACTCGGAGTCGCCGTCCTCGCCGAGGGGCGTGTGCAGCGAGATGGGCTCGCGGCCGTACTTCTGGACCTCGATGACCTTCTCGGGGGTCATGTCGAGCTCCTTGGCCAGCTCCTCGGGGGTCGGCTCGCGGCCGAGGTCCTGAAGCATCTGGCGCTGGACGCGGGCCAGCTTGTTTATGACTTCGACCATGTGGACCGGGATACGGATCGTGCGGGCCTGGTCGGCCATGGCGCGGGTGATGGCCTGCCGGATCCACCAGGTCGCGTAGGTCGAGAACTTGAACCCCTTGGTGTAGTCGAACTTCTCGACCGCACGGATCAGCCCGAGGTTGCCCTCCTGGATGAGGTCGAGGAACGCCATGCCGCGGCCGACGTAGCGCTTGGCGATCGACACGACCAGCCTCAGGTTGGCCTCGACCAGGCGCCGCTTGGCCAGCACCCCGGCGACCTGCACGGCGTGCAGGTCGCGCCGCATCGCCTCCGCCAGCCCGCTCTCGACGGTCAGCTTCTCCGCGGCGAACAGCCCCGCCTCGATCGCCGTCGACAGGTCCACCTCGTCGGAGGCGGTGAGCAGCGGCACCCGCCCGATCTCCCTGAGGTACAGGCGGACCGGGTCGCTGGTCGGCCCGGCGGCAACCTCCTGCGGCTCGGGCTCCTCGTCGCTGTCGGACACCGCGATGCCGGCCGCGGAGACCGCCTGCAGCACGCCGTCGAGCGCCTCATCCGGCAGCTCCGCCGCGAGCAGCGCGGCGTCGATCTCCTCCGGCGTGAGCGAGCCCTGCACCTGGCCCTTCGCCAGCAGGGCCTGCACCTCCTCCGACCCGACCGCGAGCGTGACCTCGGTGGACAGCAGCACCGGGACCGGGACGGGGAAGGGCGTGGTCATCGCGTCAGCCTCGGCCCAGGATCACAGGGTGCCGATCCCGCGCTCGCGCAGGGCTCGGACGGTCTGCTCGAGGCTGACCAGCTCGGCGAACAGCCGGTTGTAGCGCTCGGGCTCCTCGGCCGGGTTGACCCGTTGGAGCCGCTGCTTGAGCTCGGCCGTCGCCCGCGTCGCCGCCAGCTCCTGCGTCCGCGCGACCACCGCCCCGGCGTAGCGATCGTCGGGCTCGAGGTCCGACAGCGGTGCCTCGACCGCCAGTCGGGTCACCAGGGAGCGGACCTCGTCGGTCGGGCACACCTCCAGCAGCGCCGTCACCCACGCCTCGCCGCCGACCGCGCCGGTGGTGCCGCCCGCCTTGGCGATGACGGCGTGCACGGCCTGCAGCTCCGGCGAGGTGAAGACGTCCTCGGACAGCGCGTCGTACTGCGGCGCGACCAGCACGGGGTGCTGCACCGCGAGCTTGGCCAGCTCGCGCTCGACGGTCGTCGCCGCGCCGTCCACCGAGCGCGGCGGTGCACCACGGCGCTGCTGCGGGGCCCGCCGGTCCCCCGCCAGCTCGGACACCCGCGCCGCGACGGGCTCGACCTCCATGCCGAGCCAGCCCGCGAGGCGTCGGGCGTACTCCGGGCGCAGCGCGCGGTCCTTGATCTTGGAGACCAGCGGGGCGGCGCGCTGCATGGCCTGCACCCGCCCCTCGGCGGTCTCGAGGTCGTGCTCGCCCAGCACCGAACGGATCGCGAACTCCACCAGCGGCACCCGCGCCGCGATCGTGTCTCGTACGGCCACGTCGCCGCGGGCGAGCCGGAGCTCGCACGGGTCCATGCCGTCCGGGCTGATCGCGATGAAGGTCTGCGCGACGAACCGCTGCTCCTCGCCGAACGCCTTCAGCGCCGCCTTCTGCCCGGCCGCGTCGCCGTCGAAGGTGAAGACCACCTCGCCGCGCATCTCGTCCTGGTCCATGAGCAGCCGGCGGATCAGGCCGATGTGGTCGCTGCCGAAAGCCGTGCCGCAGGTGGCGATCGCGGTGGGGATGCCGGCCAGGTGGCAGGCCATCACGTCGGTGTAGCCCTCGACCACAACCGCCTGCCGCCGCTTGGCGATCTCCTTCTTGGCGAGGTCCAGTCCGTAGAGGACCGAGGACTTCTTGTAGATCGGCGTCTCGGAGGTGTTGAGGTACTTCGGGCCGTTGTCGTCCTCGTAGAGCTTGCGGGCGCCGAAGCCGACGACGTCACCGGCCAGGTCCTTGATGGGCCACAGCAGCCGGCCGCGGAAGCGGTCGATCGCGCTGCCGGTGCGGCTCTCCGACGCCAGCCCGCCCAGGACGAGCTCCTCCTGGCTGAACCCCTTGCTGCGCAGGTGCTTGACCAGGTTGTCCCAGCCCTGGGGCGCGTAGCCCACGCCGTACGTCGCCGCCGCCGCCTGGTCGAAGCCACGCTCGGCCAGGAACTGCCGTGCGGTCACGGCCTCCGGCGAGCCGAGCTGCTCGGCGTACCAGGCCGCCGCCTGCTTGTGCGCCTCGACCAGCCGGCTGCGCTGGGACGCCTGGCGACCGGCTGCCGCGTTGCCCTGCTCGTAGGTCAGTGAGACGCCGTAGCGCTGTGCGAGCCGCTCGACGGTCTCGACGAAGGACAGGTGCTCGGTGCCGCGGACGAAGCTGATGACGTCGCCGGACTCGCCGCAGCCGAAGCACATGTAGTAGCCGAGCGAGGGGTTGACGTTGAACGACGGCGACTTCTCGTCGTGGAAGGGACACAGCCCCTTGAGCCGGCCACCGCCCGCCGGACGCAGCTGGACCGACTCGCCGATGACGTCCGCGATGGGGGCGCGCTCGCGCACGAGGACCACATCCTCGTCGCGGATGCGGCCGGCCACGTGCCCTCCCCAGGATCGGCGGGCACGGGGCCCGGGCGCAGTCTAGGACCGCAGGGCCGCCCCCGGAGGCGTCTTCCCCAGGGCGCGGGAGTGCAGCGCCACGGCAGCCGCGTCCGTGAGCGAGGCGACCTGGTCCACGACTGCCCGCAACCGGCCACGGTCGTCGGGCGCTTCCCTCCAGGCAGCGGCGTGTGCGGCCTCCAGCGCCTGCGCGCCGCGCGCGGCCAGCAGGCCGACCAGCTCGCCGACGATCTCGCGCTCCCGCTCCTGGGCGCCGTGCACGCCGGGCCGCTGCATGACGTACCGCGCCGTGACCGCCTTGAGCAGTGCGCACTCCGCCCGGGTCTGCGCCGGCACGACGAGGTCGGCGACGTACCGGGTGAGCTCTCCGGGGCCGTGCACCTCCCGGGTGGCGTCCTCGGCGGAGGTGCAGAAGCGCCCGATCAGGCTGCTGGTCAGCGACTTCAGGGACGCCGAGGCGGCGGCGGTCCCGTCGTGGGACGCCGGCCACTCCGGCCGGTCGAGCATGACGCGCAGGACCTCCTCGAGCTCCGCAGCCGGCTGGGTGCTGTAGCTGCCCGCCGCCAGCGCCGCCAGCTCGGCCTGCTCGCCGGCGTCCCGGAGCCGGGCCAGGTCGACCAGGCCGGTGACGATCCCGTCCTCGAGGTCGTGGACGGAGTAGGCCACGTCGTCGGCCCAGTCCATGACCTGCGCCTCGAAGGCCTGCCGCTCCCCCGGCGCCCCCTCGCGCACCCACGCGAAGACCTCGAGGTCGTCCTCGTAGGCGCCGAACTTGGGTCGGCCGTCCTGGCGGGGCCACGGGTACTTGGTGGCACCGTCGAGGGCCGCCCGGGTCAGGTTCAGGCCAGCCCCGACGACCTTGACCTCGAGCCGGCTCAGCACCCGCAGCGACTGCGCGTTGCCCTCGAAGCCTCCGCACGCCGCCGCCGCCTCGTCCAGCGCGACCTCACCGTTGTGACCGAAGGGCGGGTGCCCCAGGTCGTGCGCCAGGCATGCGGCGTCGACGAGGTCGGGGTCGCAGCCCAGCGCCGCGCCGAGCTCGCGCCCGACCTGAGCGCACTCCAGCGAGTGGGTCAGCCGGGTGCGCGGCACGGCGATGCCTGGACCACCAGGCTCGACCACCTGCGTCTTGCCGGCCAGCCGGCGGAGCGCCCCGGAGTGCAGCACGCGGGCGCGGTCGCGCTGGAACGCCGTCCGGCCCCGGCGCTGCCCCTCCTCGGGGACGAGACGGGCCTGGGCGTGCTCGTCGTACGTCATCGGGGCGAGCCTAGGACGTCACCCGGTTCCGGTTCGCCCTGTGGATCGCCTTCCAGCGCTGCTTCTCCTCCGCCCGCAGCCGCACGTCGGTGCGCCTTGCCTGGAAGGCGATCTCGCGCTGGAGCTTGTGCCAGGACGCCATCCGTGCGGCGGACAGGTCACCGGCGTCGATGCTGGCCTGCACGGCGCAGCCCGGCTCGCCGCCGTGCGCGCAGTCGGCGAAGCGGCATGCCGCGGCCAGCTCCTCGACCTCGGAGAAGGCCTTCGCCAGTCCCTCGTCCGCGCCGGCCAGTGCCACCCCGCGCAGGCCCGGGGTGTCGATGACGACGGCGCCGGACGGGAGCACGACGAGCTCGCGGTGCGTCGTGGTGTGCCGCCCCTTGCCGTCGACGTCGCGCACGTCCCCGGTGTCCATCACCTGCCCGCCGGCCAGGGCGTTCACGACCGTCGACTTGCCCGCGCCGGAGGCGCCGAGGAGCACCAGCGTGCTCCCGGGCCGGGCGTACGGCGCGAGCGCGGCCACGTCGCCGTCGGCGGCGCGCGTGACGACCACCGCGACGCCGGGCGCGTGCGGCAGCAGCGCTTCGACGGCCGCGTCGGGGTCGGCGTGCAGGTCCGCCTTGGTCAGCACCACCACCGGTGTGGCGCCGCTCTCCCACGCGAGCGTGAGCAGCCGCTCGATCCGCCGTACGGGCAGCCGTGCGGACAGCGCCGCGCAGACGAGCACGACGTCGACGTTCGCCGCCAGCACCTGGGCGCGGCTCACCCCCGAGGCATCGCCACGGACGAGCAGGGACGTACGAGGGAGCAGCACGCACGCGCCGTCGTCGGCGACGGCCAGCCAGTCGCCGACCGTCACGTCGGCGGCGAAGACGGGCAGGCGGGCGGGGCCGTCCTCGAACAGGACGTCGTAGGAGCTGCGGTCGACCCGCACGACGCGGGCCGGTCGGGTGCCGTCGGGGACGGCGGGAGGCGTTCCGGGGAGCGTCAACGCAGGGGCCTTGTCTCTGGGCGAGGACGGCCGCGCGGAGTACGTCAGGCCGTGGGGTGCCGATCAGGGGTGCGCACGAGGACCGTCATCGGGCACCTCCTCCTGCTCGCCGGAGCAGCCCCTGCGGCTGCTGGTACCGGACGTTAGGCCTCGTCCTGCGGGCTGTCACGCGACTTTCCGGGCCTACGCTTCCGCCCATGACCTCCACCCTCGAGACCGCCGCTCCGACCTTCGACTCGCTGGACCCGGCGACCGGCGCGGTGCACTCCACCTGGCCGGTGCACACGGCCGAGCAGGTGGAGGCCGCGGTCGTGCGGGCCCGGGCCACCGCGGGGCGCTGGGCCGAGCTGGACTTCGCCGGACGGGCCCCGCACCTGACCGCCTGGAAGGGCGAGATCGCCCGCCGCATGGGCGAACTGGCCGAGCTGGTGCACGCGGAGAACGGCAAGCCCTACCCGGACGCCGTCCTGGAGATCACCCTCGCCGTCGACCACATCGCGTGGGCGGGCAAGAACGCCAAGCGCGTCCTCGGCCCGCGCAGGGTCAAGTCCGGCGCCATGGCCGCGAACCAGGCCGCGACGCTGGAGTACCCGCCCTTCGGCGTCGTCGGCGTGATCGGCCCGTGGAACTACCCGGTCTTCACGCCCATGGGGTCGCTGGCCTACGCGCTGGCCGCCGGCAACGCGGTCGTCTTCAAGCCGAGCGAGCACACCCCGGCCGTCGGCGCGTGGCTCGTCGAGGCGTGGCGCACGGCCAACCCGGGTCTGGCCGACGTGCTGCAGCTGGTCACCGGCTCCGGCCCGACGGGCGCGGCGCTCTGCCGCGCGGGCGTCGACAAGATCGCCTTCACCGGGTCGGCCGCCACCGGCCGCAAGGTCATGGGCGCGTGCGCCGAGGGCCTGGTGCCGGTGCTCATGGAGTGCGGCGGCAAGGACGCGATGATCGTCGACGAGGGCGCCGACGTGGCCGCGGCTGCCGACGCCGCGCTGTGGGGGGCGATGAGCAACGCCGGTCAGACCTGCATCGGCATCGAGCGCGTCTACGTGGCCGACGGCGCCTACGACGCGTTCGTCGCCGAGATCACGCGCAAGGCGTCCGTGCTGCGACCGGGCTCGGACGAAGGCGCGTCGTACGGCCCGATCACCATGCCGTCGCAGATCGGCATCATCCAGCGGCACATCGACGACGCCCTGGCGCGCGGTGGGCGGGCCGTGACCGGCGGCACCGTGGACGGCGCCTTCGTCGCCCCCACCGTGCTCGTCGACGTTCCCGAGGACAGCACCGCGGTCACCGAGGAGACCTTCGGCCCGACCGTGACGGTCACCCGCGTCCCGGACGTCGAGGAGGCGCTGCGCCGCACGAACGCCACGTCGTACGGCCTGGCGGGTGCCGTCTTCGCCGCGTCGTCGAAGAAGGGCTACGAGATCGCCCGGCGCGTGCGGTCCGGGATGACCAGCGTCAACAGCGTCATCGCCTTCGCGAGTGTTCCGGGGCTGCCGTTCGGGGGCGTCGGCGAGTCCGGCTTCGGGCGCATCCACGGCGACGACGGCCTGCGCGAGTTCACCCGGGCGAAGGCGATCACGCGCCAGCGCTTCGCGCTGCCGGTCGCCCTGACCTCCTTCGACCGGCCGGAGAAGGTCACCGGCCAGATGCTGAAGATGGTCAAGCTGCTGCACGGCCGCAAGTGAGCCTGCAGGTCGGCGTCCTCGTCGTCCAGAACCTGCCGTACGACCAGTGGCGCTCCCGGGTGCTCGAGGTCGAGGCGCTGGGCTACGACGGGGTCTACGTCTGGGACCACCTGGTCCACCGGACGCAGGCGCCGACCGATCCGCTCTTCGACGGGCTGACGCTGCTGGCCGCGGCCGCGGAGTTCACCTCCCGGCTCCGGCTGGGCACCCTGGTCGCGTCGCCGACGATCCGGCACCCGGTCCTGCTGGCCAAGCAGGCGATGACGCTCGACCAGGTGTCCGGCGGGCGGGTGGAGCTCGGCATCGGCGCGGCCGGGGTGCTGCTCGACTACCAGGTGCTCGGCATGGAGCCGTGGTCGAAGGGCGAGCAGGTGGAGCGCTTCCACGACACCGTGTCCGTGGTGCACGCGGTGCTGCGCGGCGCCACGTCGTACGAGGGGACGCACTGGTCGGGCTCCGGGGTGACCATGGCGCCCGGTCCGGTGCAGTCGCCGGCGGTGCCCCTCACCCTCGCGGCGCACGGGCCGCGCACGCTGGCGATCGCCGGCTGCTACGCCGACTGCTGGAACACCATGACGCTGCGCGGGATGCCGGTCGACGAGGTGCTCGCCCAGACGGCGTCCCGGGCGCGGCTGCTCGACCAGGCCGCGCTGGACGCCGATCGCGACCCCTCGTCCATCCGGCGTTCGGTGCTCATCGGGTCGGAGGACTGGCCGGCGCTGGCCTCGCCGGCGGCCTTCCGCGAGGCGGTCCTGCGCTACTGGGAGATCGGCGTCACCGAGGTCGTGCTGGTCCACCCGGATCACCCGGCCGAGGCTGGCGTGGCGCACGGCTTCGCAGCGCCCAGCATCGTCCGGACGCTGGCCGAGGAGGTCCTGCCCGCCCTGCGCGCCGAGCTCTCATGACCGTGCCCACTTCTGGTGGGGGGGCGGTGAGAGCGCCGTGGGAGTCGTCGCAGCCGGTCGACGTGCGTCGCGCGGCCGCGCTGGTCGGCGCGCAGTTCCCCACCCTGGCAGGTGCTCCCGTGCGTGCCGTCGCCACCGGCTGGGACAACAGCGTGCTGCTGGTCGGCGACGTGCTGTTCCGCTTCCCGCGCCGGGAGATCGCGCTGGACGGCCAGCGGCGCGAGCGCGCGGTGCTGCCGCTGCTCGCCGGCCTGCCGCTCCCGGTGCCGGCTCCGTCCCACCTCGGCGTGCCGGCCGGCGACTACCCCTGGCCGTTCTGGGGCGCGCCCATGGTGCCCGGCGTCGAGCTCGGGCTCGTGCCCGGAGCAGATCGGCGGGCCGCCGCGGAGGCGGTCGGGGCGTTCCTGCGCGCTCTGCACGACCTGCCCGTGGACGTCGACCTGCCGCACGACCCGATGGAGCGCGGCAACCCGACGGCGCGGGCGTCCAAGGCCCAGCCGCATGTGGAAGCCCTTGCTGTGCAGGGCACCTGGACGCCGACGAGCGAGGCGCTGGCGCTGCTGGGGTCACCGCTCGGAGCACCGACCGACCCGCCGGTCCTCGTCCACGGCGACCTGCACCTGCGGCACCTGCTCGTGCTGCCCGACGGGACCCCGACCGGCGTCATCGACTGGGGCGACACCTGCTTCGCGGACGCCTCCGTCGACCTGTCCCTGGCCTACGCCGGCTTCGAGGGACGCGACCGCGAGGCCCTGCTGGCGGCGTACGGGCCGGTGCCGGCCGAGCGCGAGGAGCGGGCCCGCGCGCTGGCTGTCGGGCTGTGCCTCGCGCTGGCCGACTGGGCGTCGACGGTCGGCGAGCAGGGCCTGCTGGCGGAGTACCTGCGCGGCATCGACCGCGCCATCAGCTGAGCCCCGGCCCCATCCCTCCACAACCGATCATGTCCGGAAGAGGAGGATCAGCTGTGGGGGCAGGCGGCCTGAGGGGACCGGTCAGACGGCGGACGGGCCGGACTCGCCGCTGCGCCCGAGCGCCTTGTAGTAGAGGTAGGCCAGCGTCTCCCGCGCGATGTAGCGCACTTGCGTGCTCCGGGTGCGTACGGACGGCCCGGCGCGGGTGGGCGAGGTCTCGGCGACGATGCCGCTGTCGCGAGCCATCGTGCGGGTGCGCAGCGAGTGCCACGGATCGGTGACCAGGACCGCGGTCTCCCAGCCCTCCTCCTGCATGAGCGCCTCGACCGCCTGCATGCTCTGCAGCGTGTTGCGTCCCTCGGGCACGGCCAGCACGTCGACGTCGCGCTCGCGCAGGAACGCCGCGCCCGCCTCGGCCTCGGTGGTCCGGTCCCCCGGCCGGCCGCCCCCGACGGTGACGACCACCGGCGCGACGTCGTCCTGGTACAGCTCGCGGGCCTGCTGGAGCCGGGCCTTGAAGATCGAGCTGGGCCGGCCGTCGAACTGCGCGGCGCCGAGCACGACGATGACGTCGCTCTTCGGACGGTCGTCCTGGCGCGCGGTCCACCAGACGTTGGCAGCTGTCCCGACCAGCACGAGCAGGACAGCGAGGACGAGGGCCGTGACGAGCCGTCGGACCCAGCGGAAGGCGAAGAGCACCTAGCGGGTGTCGCTGCTGTCGAGCGTCAGCGCGGCGCGCCCGGCCTCGAGCCGCGCGACGGGCACGCGGAACGGCGAGCAGGAGACGTAGTCGAGGCCGGCCTCGGCGAAGAAGTGCACGCTGTCAGGGTCCCCGCCGTGCTCGCCGCACACACCGATCTTCAGGTCCGGCTTCGTGGCCCTGCCCTCCTCGACGGCGATGCGCACGAGCCGGCCGATGCCGGGACGGTCAATCGACTCGAAGGGGCTGACGCCGAAGATGCCCAGCTCGAGGTACTGGCTGAAGAAGGACGCCTCGACGTCGTCGCGGCTGAAGCCGTAGCCCATCTGCGTGAGGTCGTTGGTGCCGAAGGAGAAGAAGTCCGCGGACTCGGCGATGGAGCCGGCGGTCAGCGCCGCGCGCGGGATCTCGATCATCGTGCCGATGAGCGCCTGGACGTCCTGGCCGGTCTGCGCGGCAACCTCGCGCACGACCTGCTCGGCCTCCTCGCGCACGATCTCGAGCTCCTGCACGGCGGCGACCAGCGGCACCATGATCTCCGGCTGCGGGTCGAGCCCCTCGGCCAGCAGGGCGGCGGCGGCCTCGGCCAAGGCGCGTACCTGGACCGCGAACAGCCCCGGGATCACCAGTCCGAGACGCACACCGCGCAGGCCGATCATCGGGTTGGACTCGTGCAGCCGGCGCACGTGCTCGAGCAGCTTCTGCTTCTTCTCGTCGACGGGCTGCCCGGTCGCCTCCGCGACGGCGACCTCCACCTGCAGCTCGACGTAGTCGGGCAGGAACTCGTGCAGGGGCGGGTCGAGCAGGCGCACCGTCACGGGCAGCCCGTCCATCGCGCGCAGGATCCCCTCGAAGTCCTCGCGCTGCAGCGGGAGCAGCGCGGCGAGCGCCGCCTGCTGCTCCTGCGTCGAGTCCGACAGCACGAGGTCCTCGACCATCTGCCGACGCTCGCCCAGGAACATGTGCTCGGTCCGGCACAGCCCGATCCCCTGCGCCCCGAAGCGGCGCGCGCGCACGGCGTCCTCGGGGGTGTCGGCGTTGGTGCGGACGCCCAGCACCCGGGTGGCGTCGGCGTGCGCCATCAGCCGCTTCACGGCCTGCACGAGGTCGTCGCCGTCGGCGACCGCCATCGCACCCTCGAAGTACTCGACCACCGGGCTCGCGATCACCGCGACCTCACCGAGGAAGACCGCGCCGGACGTGCCGTCGATCGACAGCAGATCGCCTTCTCGTACGACGATCTCGCCGACGGTGACCGTGCGCGTGACCGCGTCGACCTCGAGCTCCTCGGCGCCGCAGACGCAGGTCTTGCCCATGCCGCGCGCCACGACGGCGGCGTGGCTGGTCTTGCCGCCGCGGGCGGTGAGGATGCCCTGCGCAGCGATCATCCCGGCCAGGTCGTCGGGGTTGGTCTCGCGGCGGACGAGGATGACCGCCTCGCCGGCCGCGGCCTGCCGTACTGCCTCGTCGCTGTCGAAGACCGCCTTGCCGACCGCGGCGCCCGGGCTGGCTCCCATGCCGCGCGTCAGCGGCACGGCGTCCTCGGTGGAGCCGAACCTGGGGAACATCAGCTGCGCGAGCTGCGCGCCGGACACCCGCTGCAGCGCCTCGTCGAGGGTGATGAGGCCCTCGTCGACGAGCTGGGTGGCGATGCGGAAGGCGGCTCCGGCGGTGCGCTTGCCGACGCGGGTCTGCAGCATCCAGAGCTTGCCGCGCTCGATCGTGAACTCGATGTCGCACAGGTCGCGGTAGTGCTTCTCGAGCCGCTCCATGATGCCGATCAGCTCGGCGAAGCAGGCCGGGTCGATCTGCTCGAGGTCCTGCAGCGGCACGGTGTTGCGGATGCCGGCGACGACGTCCTCGCCCTGGGCGTTCTGCAGGTAGTCGCCGTAGAGGCCCTGCGCGCCGCTGCCCGGGTCACGGGTGAAGCAGACGCCGGTGCCGGAGTCCATGCCGAGGTTGCCGAACACCATCGAGCACACGTTGACGGCGGTGCCGAGGTCGGACGGGATCCGCTCCTGACGGCGGTAGAGCTTGGCCCGGTCGGTGTTCCAGCTGTCGAAGACGGCGCGCACGGCGAGGTCCATCTGCGCCCGCGGCTCCTGCGGGAAGGGCGCGCCGGTCTGCTCCTGCACGATCGCCTGGAAGCGGCGCACCAGCGCCTCGAGGTCGGCGGCGTCCAGGTCGAGGTCGCTGGTCGTGCCCTTCGCCTTCTTGGCCGCGTCGAGCTCGTGCTCGAACAGCTCGCCGTCGACGTCCAGCACCGTCTTGCCGAACATCTGCAGCAGCCGCCGGTAGGAGTCCCAGGCGAAGCGGTCGCTGCCGGCCTGCTGCGCCAGGCCCGCGACGCTCTGGTCGTTCAGCCCGATGTTCAGGACGGTGTCCATCATCCCGGGCATCGAGAACTTGCCCCCGGAGCGGACGCTGACCAGCAGCGGGTCAGCGTGGTCGCCGAGCGACTTGCCCATCGCCGCCTCGAGCCGGACGAGGTGCTCGTCGATCTCCGGGGTCAGGCCGTCGGGAGCCGCGCCGGTCTCGAGGAAGGCCCGGCAGGCCTCGGTGGTGATGACGAAGCCGGGCGGGACGGGAAGCCCCAGGTTGGTCATCTCGGCGAG
>JBKJQQ010000235.1:0-7303 GCA_046593875.1 Mycobacteriales bacterium
CCTGTGGACAACTGGGGACGACGGCCGGTCCTCCCGTGGAGGACGCCGCACGGCCGCCGGCTCGTCCCCAGCCGTCCACGGACGCACGGGGTCGGCGTCCACAGCGACCGCACACCGCGCCGCGCCGCCTGACCTGCACGAACGCCGCGTGTCCACAGGGTCGCGCACCCCTACGACCACGACGAGTACTCCTCCCTCACGGAACACCCCCTGGTTCTCGGGGAGCGCTCCCGTGTGGACGACCCGCATCTGGCAGGGTCAACCCCGAGCCGTCGACGAAAGGGCAGTACGCACATGGAGCTGAGGGTCGAGCGCGACGCTCTCGCGGACGCGGTCGTCTGGACCGCCCGCTCACTGCCGGCGCGCCCGCCGATGCAGGTCCTGCTCGGGCTGCTGCTCGAGGTCGGGGACAACGGCCTGGAGATCTCGGGCTTCGACTACGAGGTCAGCTCGCGGGTGCGCCTGGACGTGACCTCGGACGAGGCCGGCAAGGTGCTCGTCCCGGGGCGGCTGCTGTCGGAGATCGTCCGCTCCCTGCCCGCGCAGCCGGTCGACCTGCGCGTCGAGGGCACCCGGGTCGTGCTGACCTGCGGCCCGGCCCGCTTCACGCTGCCGACGCTGCCCGTCGAGGACTACCCCGCCCTGCCGGCCATGCCCGCGACCGCGGGAACGCTCGGCTCCGACGTCTTCGCCGCGGCGGTCGCCCAGGTGGCGCTGGCCGCCGGCCGGGACGACACGCTGCCGGTCCTGACGGGCGTGCGGTTCGAGATCGAGGGCGAGACGCTCACGCTCGCGGCGACCGACCGCTACCGGCTGGCCGTCCGCACGCTGCCGTGGCGCCCGACGGACCCCGACATCTCGACCACGGCCCTCGTCCCCGCGCGCACGCTGTCGGAGAGCGCCCGCGCGCTCACCGCCGGCCCGGAGGTCACGCTCGCGCTGGCCACGGGGGGCGCCGAGGGGATGATCGGCTTCGAGGGAGCGGGCCGGCGTACGACCTCCCGGCTGCTCGAGGGCGAGTTCCCGAAGTACCGCTCGCTGCTGCCGAGCGAGAGCACCGCGGTCGCCGAGATCGCCACTGCGCCCTTCGCCGAGGCGGTCAAGCGCGTGGCGCTGGTCGCAGCCCGCAACGCCCCGGTGCGCCTGGGCTTCTCGGCCGACGGCGTGGTCCTGGAGGCCGGCGGCGCCGACGACGCGCAGGCCAGCGAGCAGCTGGAGTGCTCGTGGGAGGGCAGCGCGAGCGGTGAGCCGTTCCAGATCGCGTTCAACCCGCAGTACCTGCTCGACGGTCTCGGCGCCGTCGACAGCGACACCACGACGCTGTCGTTCACCGGTCCGACCCGGCCGGCCGTGCTGACCGGCAAGCAGGACGGCGATCCCGTCCCGGGCGTGCCGGCCGAGTACCGCTACCTGCTGATGCCGGTGCGCCTGTCGGGCTGACGCCGGACCCGACCCGAACGCACCACGAGGAGACGCATGGCGACGCTGGGCATGATCGGGCTCGGCCGCATGGGCGGAAACATGGCCGAGCGGCTGCGCCGCGGTGGTCACGAGGTGGTCGGCTACGACCGCTCCGCCGAGAGCGACCGCCAGGTCGACAGCCTCGAGGGGCTGGTCCAGGCGCTACCCGCGCCGCGCGTGGTCTGGGTGATGGTCCCGGCCGGCCAGCCGACGTACGACACGGTCGAGGCGCTGGCGGCGCTGCTCGAGCCCGGTGACGTCGTCGTCGACGGCGGCAACTCGCGCTACACGGACGACCAGCGGCACGCCGTCGACCTCGCGCCGAAGGGGATCGGCTTCGTCGACTGCGGCGTATCCGGCGGCGTGTGGGGCCTGACGGAGGGCTACGCGCTGATGTGCGGCGGTACGGCCGAGGACGTCGCGAAGGTGCAGCCGTTCTTCGACGTCCTCAAGCCCGAGGGCGACAGCGGCTTCGTGCACGCCGGCGCGGTCGGGGCGGGCCACTTCGCGAAGATGGTGCACAACGGCATCGAGTACGGCCTGATGCAGGCCTATGCCGAGGGCTGGGAGCTGATGATGGCCACCGACGTCGTCACCGACGTCCCGGCGGTCGTCGCGAGCTGGCAGAAGGGGACCGTCATCCGGTCCTGGCTGCTCGACCTCATGGTCAACGCGCTGCAGGAGGACGACGACCTGTCCGCGCTGCGCGGCTACGCCCAGGACTCCGGCGAGGGGCGCTGGACGGTCGAGGCCGCGGTGGACCACGCCGTGCCGCTGCCGGTCATCACCGCAGCGCTCTACGCCCGCTTCTCCTCGCGCCAGGACGACAGCCCGGCGATGAAGATGATCGCCGCGCTGCGCAACCAGTTCGGGGGCCACGCCGTGACCGCGTCTGCCGGGTCGACCGACAAGGGCGCGGACAGCCCTGGCGCCGACGCCGGTGCGCCGTCGGCGGCGGAGTCGGACGCGGCTCAGGGCAGGGTCCGCGGCGAGTCCGGCACGCTGCCCTCGCCGTGAGCAGGGCCTGAGCGCTTGCACGTCTCGCACCTGTCGCTGGTCGACTTCCGGTCCTGGCCGACGCTCGAGCTGGAGCTGGCGGCCGGCTCGACCGCGCTGATCGGCGCGAACGGGCAGGGCAAGACCAACCTGGTCGAGGCGCTCGGCTACGTCGCGACGCTCGGCTCGCACCGGGTGGCGGCGGACCAGCCGCTGGTCCGCGCCGGCGCCGAGCGGGCCGTGGTGCGTGCACGCGTCGAGCGGGACGGCCGGTCGACGCTGGTGGAGCTCGAGGTGAACCCCGGCCGGGCCAACCGCGCGCGGGTCAACCAGTCGCCGGTGCCGCGGGCCCGCGAGGTGCTGGGGATCCTGCGCACGGTGCTGTTCGCCCCCGAGGACCTGTCGCTGGTGCGCGGCGACCCGTCCGAGCGGCGGCGCTTCCTGGACGACCTGCTCGTGTCGTCCGCCCCGCGCTACGCCGGCGTGCGGGCGGACTACGAGCGGGTGCTCAAGCAGCGCAACGCCCTGCTCAAGACCGCTTTCCTGGCGCGCCGGTCCGGCGGCGGCGACATGCGGACGCTCGACGTGTGGGACTCCCACCTGGCGCGGGTCGGCGCGGAGCTGCTGTCGGCGCGGCTCGGCCTGGTCGAGGCGCTGCGCCCGAGGGTGCAGACGGCGTACCGCGCGGTGGCCGTCGGCATGGAACCAGGGACAGCGGGCAAGCGCGGCGAGACCACGCTGGACTACCGGTCCTCGCTAGGGGAGGCCCAGCCCGAGGGCAGTCGGGACCGCGAGCTGCTGGCTGCGGCGCTGCTCTCGGAGCTGGCCCGGGTGCGGCCGCAGGAGATCGACCGGGGGGTCTCGCTGGTCGGTCCGCACCGCGACGAGCTGGTGCTCGGTCTGTCCGGGCTGCCGGTCAAGGGCTACGCCTCGCACGGCGAGAGCTGGTCCTACGCCCTGGCGCTGCGGCTGGCGTCGTACGAGCTGCTGCGCGCCGACGGCGGTGAGCCGGTGCTGGTGCTGGACGACGTCTTCGCCGAGCTGGACGAGGGCCGGCGGGACCGGCTGGCCGCGCTGGTGGCCGGGGCGGAGCAGGTGCTGGTGACGGCGGCGGTGCCGGCGGACGTGCCCGAGGCGCTGGCCGGCAGCCGGTGGGACGTGCACGAGGGGACGGTGACGCGTGTCCGATGACGCCCCGCCCCCCGAGGAGCTGAAGGGACCGGACCTCGCCCGCGCTGCGCTGTCCCGCGCCCGCGCCGCCGCCCGCGCCAAGGGCCTGTCGCCCGGTGCGCCGCGCTCCCGGGCCCGCCGCAGCGACCCGGCCCGGTCCGGCAGCGGTCCGGACGGCCGGGACCCGGTGCCGTTCGGGGCGATGATCCGGCGGCTGGTCGCCGAGCGCGGCTGGGAGGAGACGACCACCGCAGCCGGCGTGCTGGCCAACTGGGACCGCCTGGTCGGCCCGGAGATCGCCGACCACTGCCGCCCGAGCTCGCTCACCGAGGGCGAGCTGGTGCTGGTCGCGGAGTCCTCGGCGTGGGCGACCCAGTTGCGGCTGCTCACCCGCACGATGACCAAGCGCCTGGCCGAGCAGGTCGGCGAGGGCGTCGTGACCAGCATCGTCGTGCGCGGGCCGGCGCAGGCGGACTGGCGCAAGGGACCCCGTCGGGTGCAGGGCCGGGGACCGCGGGACACCTACGGCTGAGCCCGGCCATGCGGAGCCGGAGCCGCTGGAACGCGCTCAGAGGCGCGCACCCCGCGATCGGGGTTCCCCCACCGGCGGAGGCCTCCGGCGCGTCAGCGGCCGCCTGAGGCCCTTTTCGACGGATCGAGCCGCTATGCTGGGTCGGTCGTCGTACACCGGGGGCCCCGCCGGCAGGCACCGCCGGTCAGGACAGGAGAGCCGCGCATGAGCGACCAGCCCACAGCACCTGACGACGAGGCCGCCGACCAGCCCGCTGACGCGGTGGTCGAGGCCGTCGAGGCCACTCCGGCGCCTGAGGCGGCGGAGTACAGCGCCTCCTCCATCACCGTCCTCGAGGGTCTCGAGGCGGTCCGCAAGCGCCCGGGCATGTACATCGGCTCGACCGGCGAGCGCGGCCTGCACCACCTGGTCTACGAGGTCGTCGACAACGCGGTCGACGAGGCGCTGGCCGGCCACTGCGATGCGATCGTCGTCAGCCTGCTCGCCGATGGCGGGGTGCGGGTCAGCGACAACGGCCGCGGCATCCCCGTCGACATGCACCCGGTGGAGAAGCGGCCGGCCGTCGAGGTCGTGCTGACCACGCTGCACGCCGGCGGCAAGTTCGACGGCGAGAGCTACGCGGTGTCCGGCGGTCTGCACGGCGTCGGCGCGGCGGTGGTCAACGCGCTGTCCACCCGCCTCGAGGTGGAGATCCGCCGCGACGGCTGGGTGTGGACGCAGACCTACCTGCGCTCCGTGCCCGAGCCGCTGCAGCGGGGCGCCGCCACCGAGGAGACCGGCAGCACGGTCACCTTCTGGTCCGACCCCGACATCTTCACCGAGAGCACGACCTACTCGCGCGAGACCCTGCACCGGCGCCTGCAGGAGATGGCCTTCCTCAACGGCGGCCTGCGGATCACGCTGCGGGACGAGCGCAGCGACCTCAACGGCGGCGAGCTGGTCGAGGAGGTCTTCCACTACCCGGGCGGCCTGCAGGACTACGTCACGCACCTGAACACCAGCAAGTCGCCTGTGCACCCGACCGTCATCGGCTTCACCGAGGAGACGACCTCGGGCATGCGCATGACCGTCGAGGTCGCGATGCAGTGGAACGACTCGTACAGCGAGTCGGTCTACACCTTCGCCAACACGATCAACACGCATGAGGGCGGCACCCACGAGGAGGGCTTCCGCACCGCGCTGACCACGACGTTCAACGACTGGGCGCGGTCCAAGGGCCACCTCAAGGAGAAGGAGACCAACCTCGAGGGCTCCGACATCCGCGAGGGCCTCACCGCGATCATCAGCCTCAAGATCGCCGATCCGCAGTTCGAGGGCCAGACCAAGACCAAGCTGGGCAACTCCGAGGCCAAGGGCTTCGTGCAGAAGGCCACCCGCGAGTGGCTCAAGGACTGGTTCGACCGCAACCCCACCGACGGCAAGATGATCGTCGGCAAGGCCTCGCAGGCCGCCCGCGCGCGGCTGGCCGCCCGGCAGGCCCGCGAGCTCACCCGCCGCAAGGGCCTGCTCGAGTCCTCCTCGTTGCCCGGCAAGCTGGCCGACTGCCAGTCGACCGACCCGCGCGAGTCCGAGCTCTACGTGGTCGAGGGCGACTCGGCCGGCGGCAGCGCCAAGGGTGGCCGGGACAGCAGGTTCCAGGCCATCCTGCCGATCCGCGGCAAGATCCTCAACGTCGAGAAGGCGCGCATCGACCGGGTCCTCAACAACAACGAGGTCCAGGCGATGATCACCGCCCTCGGGTGCGGCATCCACGAGGAGTTCGACATCGCGAAGCTGCGCTACCACAAGGTGGTGCTCATGGCCGATGCCGACGTCGACGGCCAGCACATCCGGACCCTGCTGCTCACCCTGCTGTTCCGCTTCATGCGCCCGCTGGTGGAGCAGGGCTACGTCTACCTCGCCCAGCCGCCGCTCTACAAGATCAAGTGGGGGCGCGACGAGTTCCAGTACGCGTACTCCGACCGCGAGCGCGACGGCCTGGTCGAGGCCGGCCAGGCGAACGGCAAGAAGCTCCCGAAGGACGCCATCCAGCGCTTCAAGGGCCTCGGGGAGATGAACGCCGGCGAGCTGTGGTCGACCACGATGGACCCGGCCGAGCGCGTCCTGCTGCAGGTCACCCTGGACGACGCAGCGACCGCGGACGAGCTGTTCTCCACGCTGATGGGTGAGGACGTCGAGGCCCGGCGCTCCTTCATCCAGCGCAACGCCCGCGACGTGCGGTTCTTGGACATCTAGGAACGAGACACATGTTCCACGTGGAACGCGTCCTGCGTTCCCACTGAGGCGGTTCCACGTGGAACCGCGCGCCGAAAGGGATCTCCGTGACCGACGTCCTGCCCCCGCCACCTCCGCCGAACGACCGCACCGAGCCGGTCGGCATCGAGGTCGAGATGCAGCGGTCGTACCTCGACTACGCGATGTCCGTCATCGTGGGTCGCGCGCTGCCGGAGGTGCGGGACGGCCTCAAGCCGGTGCACCGCCGGGTGCTGTACGCGATGTACGACGGCGGCTACCGCCCCGACCGCGGCTACTTCAAGTGCGCCCGTGTCGTCGGCGACGTCATGGGCAACTACCACCCGCACGGCGACTCGGCGATCTACGACACCCTCGTGCGCCTGGCGCAGCCGTGGTCGCTGCGCTACCCGCTGGTCGACGGCAACGGCAACTTCGGCTCGCCGGGCAACGACCCGGCAGCCGCCATGCGCTACTGCCTGGCGCCCTCCAGCATGATCCGCAACGCGGACGGCGGCACCTTCCGCATCGGCGACGTGGCACCGGACGCGCTCCCGAACAGCGACGTGCCGCTCCAGGACGTCAAGGTGATGGACCGGGTCGGGAACCCGGTGGTGGCGATGACGCTGTTCCACTCCGGGGAGCACCCGACGCTGCGGCTGCGCACCCGCGAGGGCTACCAGCTCGAGGGCACCCACAACCACCCGGTGCTCTGCCTCGTCGACGTCCTCGGCGTCCCGATGATGCTGTGGAAGCTGCTGGAGGAGATCGCCCCGGGTGACCGCGTCGTGCTCTACCGCGGTGCCCCTGGCGAGGAGGGCGAGCTCAGCGACGACGAGGACGCCCTTGCGGTGCTGCTCGGCGGGATGATCAGCGAGGGGTGGACGGGCGAGACGTGGTCGGAGTTCTGCA
>JBKJQQ010000254.1:0-11096 GCA_046593875.1 Mycobacteriales bacterium
GTTGCGCAGCATCACGCCGGCCTCGGACGGGAACGCGCTCTCGATCAGCACCTGGTAGCGGCGCATGTCCAGGATGTGGTCGACGTGCTCGATGTCCACCGGGCACTGCTCGACGCACGCGCCGCAGGTGGTGCAGCTCCACAGCACGTCGGGGTCGATGACCCCGCCCTCCTCGGCGGTGCCGACGAGCGGGCGTACGGCCTGGTCGTGGTTGGTGCCCTCGACCCGCGCGTAGCCGTCCTCGGGCACCGCGTGCCCGGTGTGCGTGCCGGCATCCTGGAAGTTCGGGACGTGGTCCTCGGGGGCGGTCTGACTGCCCAGGATGTACGGGGCCTTCGCGAACAGGTGATCGCGCAGGTTCATGATCAGCAGCTTGGGCGACAGCGGCTTGCCGGTGTTCCAGGCCGGGCACTGGCTCTGGCAGCGGCCGCACTCGGTGCAGGTCGCCATGTCGAGCATGGCCGTCCACTTGAAGTCCTCGACCTTGGCGACGCCGAACGTGTCGACCTCCGGGTCGGCCTCCTCGAGCTCGAGGACCTTGCCCTTGCTCATCATCGGGAGCAGGCCGCCGAGCGCCGTGCCCTCGGGGTTGCGCTTGGTCAGCACGTTGATCGGCGCCACGAAGATGTGCAGGTGCTTGGAGTAGGTGACCATCACCAGGAAGCCGAAGACCACGGCGATCTGCCCGAGGACCATGACGTCCTCGATGCGCTCGTTCGCCATCTCGCCGAGCGGCGCGATGACCTTGGCGAGCAGGTTCGACGCGAAGATCGCGTTGGGCGTGTCCTGCCAGGGCGAGACGCCGGTGTTGAGCTGCGCCGCGCGGATCCCGAACATCGTCGCGATGACCAGGAAGATCATGCTCAGGACGACCCACGCGGCGGTGAGGTGCGAGCCGTAGAAGCGGCTGTCGCGGCCGATGGTCTTCGGGGCCGAGCGGAAGCGGATCAGCGCGAAGGCGCCCAGTCCCAGCAGCACGGCGACGCCGAAGAAGTCCTCCATGAACCCGAAGAACGGGTTCTTCCCGATGATCGGGATGTGGAAGTCCACGTCGAACAGGGCGCCGACGGCCTCGATGATCGTGAACGTGAGGATGAGGAAGCCCCAGAACACGAAGAAGTGCGCGAGCCCGGGGACGTTCCACTTCAGCAGGCGGGCCTGCCCGAAGACCTCGACGACCTGACCGACCGCGCGCTTGGGCCAGTCGTCCAGGCGTCCGGGTGACGGCTGGCCGGAGGCGATCATCCGGTAGAGGAAGAACACCCGCCGGCCGGCGATCGCGAGCGCGACGGCGGCGATCGTCAGACCGACGACCAGGCGCACGAGCATGTGGGTTTCCACAGGTCCTCCAGGTACGGGCGGCGTGAACCGCAGCCTGGGAAGCCTACGACCGCCTCGGCACCCGTTCCTACCGGCGGGTGACGGTGTCGGCGTACGCCTCCGCGGTGGTCAGTGTCCTCGGCGCCCGCCGAGCGCGCGCGCCGGGCCATCGGCAGCGCTGACCACGCGCCGCACGGTCTCCTGCGCGGCCGCGGCCGACAGCGTCCTGCCGGACCGATCTGTGGACGACGCAGCCCAGGGCTGACGTGGCTCCTCCCGCCGAGGCGCGCCGGCCAGTCACGGCGGGACCGGCGAACTCGAGGCCGCGGGCGGAACGGGGGCTACAGCGCGAGGTCGAGCACCCGCGCGGCCGCCTGCAGCAGGAAGACGGTCAGCGGGCCGGCCAGAAGCAGTGCGAGGACGATCGCGAGCACGCGCATCCGCCAGTTGGGGCCGCCGCGGTCGTTCCGCATCTCCGAGAGCACGTGACCAGAGTGCCACGAGCAACCTTCTTGAGCCGGGAACACTCAGGCCGAGACGACGTTGCGCTAACGTGAGTGGCAAGCACTCAACGTTGCACCGACCCCCAAGGAGCACCCATGGCCCGCGCCGTCGGCATCGACCTCGGCACCACCAACTCCTGCGTCGCCGTCCTCGAGGGCGGCGAGCCCAGCGTCATCGCGAACGCCGAGGGCGCCCGCACCACCCCGTCGATCGTCGCCTTCGCCAAGAACGGCGAGGTGCTCGTCGGCGAGGTGGCCAAGCGCCAGGCGGTCACCAACGTCGACCGCACCATCCGCTCGGTCAAGCGCCACATGGGCACCGATTGGAACCAGTCGCTCGACGGCAAGGACTTCACGCCGCAGCAGATCAGCGCCTTCATCCTGCAGAAGCTCAAGCGCGACGCGGAGGCCTACCTCGGCGAGACCGTCACCGACGCGGTGATCACCGTCCCGGCGTACTTCTCCGACCACGAGCGCCAGGCCACCAAGGAGGCCGGCGAGATCGCGGGCCTGAACGTCCTGCGCATCGTCAACGAGCCCACCGCGGCGGCGCTGGCGTACGGGCTGGACAAGGGCGAGAAGGAGCAGACGATCCTGGTCTTCGACCTCGGCGGCGGCACGTTCGACGTCTCGCTGCTCGAGATCGGCGATGGCGTCATCGAGGTCAAGGCGACCTCGGGCGACAACAAGCTCGGGGGTGACGACTGGGACCAGCGGGTCGTCGAGCACCTGGTCAAGCAGTTCCAGCTGAGCAACAACGGCATCGACCTGTCCGGCGACAAGATGGCGATGCAGCGCCTGCGCGAGGCGGCCGAGAAGGCCAAGATCGAGCTCTCGGCGAGCCAGAGCACCGGCATCAACCTGCCGTACATCACGGCGAGCCCCGAGGGTCCGCTGCACCTGGACGTGACGTTGACCCGCAGCGACTTCCAGCGGATGACGCAGGACCTGCTCGACCGCTGCAAGGGCCCGTTCAACCAGGCGATCAAGGACGCCGGCATCGCCATCGGCGCGATCGACCACGTCGTGCTGGTCGGCGGCTCCACCCGCATGCCGGCCGTGTCCGAGCTCGTCCGCGAGCTTGCAGGCAAGGAGCCCAACAAGGGCGTCAACCCGGACGAGGTCGTCGCCGTCGGCGCCGCGCTGCAGGCCGGCGTGCTCAAGGGCGAGGTCAAGGACGTCCTGCTGCTCGACGTGACCCCGCTGTCCCTGGGCATCGAGACCAAGGGTGGGATCATGACCAAGCTCATCGAGCGCAACACCACGATCCCGACCAAGCGCTCCGAGGTCTTCACCACCGCCGACGAGAACCAGCCGTCCGTGCAGATCCAGGTGTTCCAGGGCGAGCGCGAGATGGCGCAGTACAACAAGAAGCTCGGCATGTTCGAGCTGACCGGCCTGCCGCCGGCCCCCCGCGGCGTGCCGCAGATCGAGGTCGTCTTCGACATCGACGCCAACGGCATCGTGCATGTCTCCGCCAAGGACCTCGGCACCGGCAAGGAGCAGCGGATGACCATCTCCGGCGGCTCGGCGCTGCCCAAGGACGAGGTCGAGCGGATGATGAAGGAGGCGGAGGAGTACGCCGAGGAGGACAAGAAGCGCCGCGACGAGGCCGAGACCCGCAACTCCGCCGAGCAGCTGGTCTTCCAGACCGAGAAGTTCCTGGGCGAGAACGGCGACAAGCTGCCGGCCGAGGGCAAGGCCGAGGCCGAGTCGGCGCTGACCGACCTCAAGTCCGTGCTCGGCGGGAGCGACACCGCGGCGATCAAGAGCGCCGCGGAGAAGCTCGCGACGAAGTCGCAGGAGCTCGGCGGCGCGCTGTACGCGCAGCAGGCGTCCGACGCCCCGGGTGCCGCGGCGCCGGAGGACGACGGCGTGGTGGACGCGGAGGTCGTCGAGGACGGCGATACGGACACCGCCAAGTGAGCGGCGACCCTCGCGAGGAGGAGGGCTGGGACCTCGACCCGGACCGGGTGATCGTCCGCGACAAGCGGCGGCTCGACCCGGAGACGGGCGAGGCCCGGGTGCCCGCTGCGGCTCCCGATCCCGTTGCCGTCGAGACCGTGGAGAGCTTGTCGGCCGAGGAGGACCGGCTGGCCGCTGAGCTGACCGCGGACCTGCAGCGGGTGTCGGCGGAGTACGCCAACTACCGCAAGCGGGTGGACCGCGACCGGGTCGCCGTCGTCGAGATGGCGACGGCGGGGCTGCTGTCCGGTCTGCTGCCGGTCCTCGACGACATCGACCGGGCGCGCGAGCACGGCGACCTGTCCGGCCCGTTCGCCGCGGTGGCGACCTCGCTCGAACAGCTGACCGGCAAGCTCGGCCTCGAGCAGTACGGCGAGGTGGGCGAGCCGTTCGACCCGTCGGTGCACGAGGCGCTCATGCAGGCGACCCCGGATCCGGAGGCCGCCGTGGCGACGTGCGCGGCGGTGCTGCAGAAGGGCTACCGGCTGACGGGCGGGCGCGTTCTGCGCCCCGCGCGGGTCTCGGTGGCCGAGCCGGGCGCGTAGGGCACCCGATGAGCGCGCGCGACTACGTGGAGAAGGACTACTACAAGGCGCTCGGCGTGGCCAAGGACGCCTCGCCGAGCGACATCAAGAAGGCCTACCGCAAGCTCGCGCGCGACCTGCACCCCGACACCAATCCCGGCGGCGAGGAGCGCTTCAAGGAGGTGTCCGAGGCCTACGACGTGCTCTCGGACACCACCAAGCGCAAGGAGTACGACGAGGCGCGCTCGCTGTTCCGCCCCGGCGGGTACGCCGGCGGCGGGGCGCCGGGCTTCGACCTCGGCGACCTGTTCGAGCGCGCCGGGGGGCAGGCCTCGGGCGGGCTGGGTGACGTGTTCGGCGGCCTGTTCGGAGGGGGGCGCAGCGCCGGGCGCAGTCCCCGCCGGGGAGCCGACGTCGAGGCCGACGTGACGCTGGGGTTCGTCGATGCCGTCCGGGGGGCCACGGTCCCGCTGCGGCTCACGACGAATGGTCCGTGCACGACCTGCGGCGGCTCCGGCGCCGCCCCCGGGACCAGCCCGCACGCCTGCGCGACCTGCAGCGGCGCGGGTGTGACCTCCCGCAGCCAAGGCGGTTTCGCGTTCAGCGAGCCCTGCAAGGCCTGCCGCGGCAGTGGCCGCACCGTCGACACCCCCTGCACCGCGTGCGCCGGTCAGGGACGGGCCGTCCAGGGCAAGACGCTGAATGTCCGCATCCCCGCGGGCGTCAGCGAGGGCTCGAAGGTCCGGCTCGCCGGGCGAGGCGGCGCGGGCGAGCGCGGCGGACCGGCCGGTGACCTCATGGTCACCGTGCACGTCACGCCGCACCGGCTGTTCGCGCGCAAGGGCGACCACCTGACGCTGACCGTGCCGGTCACCTTCCCGGAGGCGGCGCTCGGCGCGCAGGTCAGCGTCCCGACGCTGGACGACCCGGTGACGCTCAAGGTGCCGGCCGGCACCAGCAGCGGCCGGACCTTCCGGGTGAAGGGCCGCGGGGTGCCGGGCAAGGGTGACCTGCTGGTCACCGTCGAGGTGGCCGTACCGGCACGGCTGTCTCCGGAGGCTGAGACGGCGCTGCAGGCCTATGCCGCAGCGGCACCGGACGACCCGCGCGCGCACCTGGACGCTTCATGAGGGAGGTCTCGTGATCGAGGACGACAGCCCGGTCTTCGTCATCTCGGTCGCCGCCGAGCTGTCCGGGATGCACCCGCAGACGCTCCGGCAGTACGACCGCCTCGGGCTCGTGACGCCCGGACGCTCCGGCGGAGGGGGCCGGCGCTACTCCTCCCGCGACGTCGCCCTGCTGCGCGAGGTGCAGCGGCTCTCGCAGGAAGAGGGCGTCAACCTCGCCGGCATCAAGCGGATCATCGAGCTCGAGAACCACGTCGAGGCGCTCCAAGCGCGCATGCAGGAGCTGACCGAGGAGCTGCACCGGGCGGCCGCCGCCGTGCACACGGCGCGGCAGGACGTCGCGCAGTCGATGCGCCGCGACCTCGTGCCCATGCGCGACGCCGCGCTCGTGGTCTGGAAGCCGACGCGCCGCTGAACCTGGGCGAACGCACAACGTGAGCCCGCAAGCTCGTACCGGCAGGTCGTGGACGTGGCGTGGCGAATGGCGCACGGTGGGATGTCCCCCGCGTTGCGCCGTAGCTGCAGGAGTGCCATGACCCGCCCCACCGACGCCGGAACGTCTCGTCGCCAGTTCCTGGCCTTCCTCGTCGCGGCGCCGACGCTGGCCGTCGGCGTGCGGTACGGCCTGCTCGACGGGGTGGCGACTGCGCTGCCGGGCTCGCCGGAGCCGGCCGACCAGATGGACCTCGGCGACTTCCTCATCCTGGCCGCGCGCGGGTCCGAGCCGGTCCTCATCGTGCTCGTGGCCGAGGAGGACGGCACGGTCTCCTGCGCGCTGCCCCGCGAGGAGGTCGGTCAGGGCATCACCACGGCGGTCACGATGCTCATCGCGGACGAGCTCGGCATGCCGCTGAGCAAGGTGCGGGTGACGCTCGCCGACGCCCGTCGCGAGCTCGGCGCCGGTCAGCTCACCGGCGGCTCGAACACGATCCGGTCGGTGTACGAGCCCATCAAGGCTGCCGCGGCCGCCTTCCGCGGCCGGATGGCCGGCGCGGGCGCCGCCGCCCTCGCCGTCCCGGTCGCTGCGGTCCGGCTGCGTGACGGAGCGGTCGTCGCGATCGACGGTCGTACCGTCGGCTTCGGTGAGCTCGCCGTCCGCGCCGCGGACTCCGCACTCCTCGCGCCTTCCGATGCGCCTGCCACCTCGTCGGACGGGCCGCTGGTCGGCACGCCGCAGAACCGCATCGACGCGCGGGCCATGGTCACCGGCGCGATGCAGTACACGAACGACCTCGAGCCCATCACCGATCGCCCGGTGCTCCGCTCGATGGTCCGTCGACCTCCGACGATCCGCGGCAGCGTGAAGTCCGTCGACAACCTCGACGCGGTCAAGGCGCTGCCGGGCATCCGCTTCGTCGAGGTCATCGAGCTCAGCCGGATCGCGATGGACGACTTCGAGGCCGTGGAGTCCGGCGTCGCGGTCGTCGCCGACACCTTCGGGCAGGCGCTCGACGGCAAGGAGGCGCTCGAGATCACCTGGAACCCGGGCCCTCTCGCCAAGGAGGACGACGACACGGTCAAGGCCCGGCTGCGGGCGATCCAGCCACCGCTCACGCCGGCGGCCCCCGGCGCGAAGGCGGTGGATGGCGAGTTCGACGTCGCCTTCGCCAGCCACGCGCCGCTGGAGTCCAACACCGCGATCGCGGACGTACGAGGGGACGGCGCGACCATCTGGGCCGGACTCAAGACCCCCGTCGTCGCCGGCGAGACCATCGCCGAGGAGCTCGGCCTCGACCCCGACAAGGTCGTCGTGCACGTGGTGCAGGGCGGCGGGTCCTTCGGCCGGCGGCTCTTCTTCGACTCGGCGCTCGAGGCCGCGCGCATCTCGCAGGCGATCGACAGACCGGTCAAGCACATGTGGACCCGCATCGACGACATGCGGCACGGCCGGGCCCGAGCCGCCACGCACCACAAGTTGCGCTTCACGCACGCGGGTCCGGAGGTGCTGTCGTTCGAGAACCGCATCGCCAGCGTCGAGACCGACTTGCGCCATGGGCTGGGCGATCTCATGTCCGCGAACGGGTCGCAGATCAACCCGCCGTCGGCGATTCCGATCTCGGCCGGCGGCAACGCGTCCTTCGCGCAGTCGGTCTTCTACCTGACCGTCCACTCGCCGTACGAGACCGGGTTGACCTCGCAGTCGCTGAACGAGATCTCGCTGCCGTTCAACACCGGAAGCTGGCGGTCGGTCTACTCGGCGAGCGCGCGCGGCACGGAGGAGATCATGATCGACCGGCTTGCCGCGTCGATGGGTGAGGACCCGGCCGAGCTGCGGCTGCGGCTGCTCCCCCTCGAGGAGCAGCGGGCGGTGGTGGAGAAGGCCATGGAGCTCGGCGAGTGGGGCAAGAAGATGCCGCGCGGGTTCGCCCAGGGCATCGCGTTCCACGAGGAGTACAAGTCGATGACGGCGATCGTCGTCGAGCTCGACGGCCGCGACCCGAAGGACCCGCGCGTGACCCGCGCGTCGATCGCTGCCGACTACGGCCTGCCGATCAACCCGCGGGGCCTGGAGGCGCAGCTGCTGGGCGGGCTGACCGACGCGATCGCGACGACCTTCCGCGCCGGGCTGCACCTGGAGGAGGGGCTCTTCCTCGAGGGCAGCTACTCGCAGTTCCACTACCCGCGGCAGCGCGACATCCCGACCGACGTGGAGATCTTCATCTTTCCGGCGACCGGAGTACGCCCCGGTGGCGCCGGCGAGCTCGGTGTCCCTGCGGCCGTCGGCGCGGTCGCCAACGCGTACGCCCGCGCGACCGGCGAGACCGTCACCAGCTTCCCCATCATCTTCCCGGTGGACTTCGTCCCCTTCCCCAAGGGCACGGGCTCGACCCGCGTCCAGCCGCGCTAGGAGCCGACGTGCCCAAGTACTCCTTCACCCTGAACGGCGAGAAGGTCTCGGTCGACGCACCGGGCGATCTGTCCGTGCTCTGGGCCCTGCGCGACAAGCTCGGCGTGACCGGGCCGAAATACGGCTGCGGCATCAACGTGTGCAAGGCCTGCACGTCGCACCTGGACGGCGAGGCGTTCAACCCGTGCATCACCAACCTGCGCGACGTGCAGGGACGCAAGGTCACCACCATCGAGGGGCTGGCCGACGGCGACCGGCTGCACCCGGTGCAGCAGGCGTGGCTCGACCAGGACGTCGCGCAGTGCGGCTTCTGCCAGCCCGGTCAGATCATGGCCGCCGTGGCCCTGCTGTCTCGGACGAAGAACCCGACCGACGCGCAGATCGACGAGATCGACAACGTCTGCCGGTGCGGCTCCTACTTCCGCATCCGCGAGGCGATCCACGCCGCCGCGGCCGCGATGGCCCGCAACCCGCGGGTGGCTCCGGACCTGTCGCCGGCAGCAGCCGGTGCGGCGGGTGCGGAGGCCGCAGTGACGCGCACGCTCCCGGCGACCGGCGGCGAAGGCGCGGTGGCAGCGACGGCGGGCGTCCTGCTGGCCGCTGCGGTGGCGGCCCGTGCTGCCGGCCGGGCTACGGGGGTTGTCGAGGAGTAGCGCGCCTGGCGCACGCCGGTTGTCGGCTGTCCTCGCACACGACCCGTCCGCGACACACCCGTCATGCACAAAGGGGGCTGGGTCGAGCGGCGCGTCGCCGTTGGGTCGTGTGCAGCCGGGCGCATCGGGAGCCAGGTCCACGACGCCGGGGGAGGCAGCCGCTCCGGGAACCGGGCTGGGCTCATGCGGACCTTGCCCAACACGCGGTCCGGGCGGGCCCGGGGACACACATCGCGATCGTTTGCGGCGACGACCCGTGCTCCGCGCCGGCCCGTGGGCCGCGTCAAGGATCACGTTGTGTCTGAGCGGGTACGGCGACAGTCGCCATGGGGCCGGCGCCGCGTGGCCGCGATCAGAAGGTGACGGTGACCTCGGGAGAGCAGAGAGCGGTGCCGGCGCTGTCGCAGACCTGGTAGCGGTAGGAGCCGCCGCCCTTGGCGTCGATCTTGTCGGTGTATGGGCTGCTCATGACAGCGGACGCCACCTGCACGCCATCGCGGAGCACAGCGACCGATGTCGTGCCGCTCCAGGTGAGGTCGGCGTGCTGGTAGCCCTTCACTTTGTAGCCGGTTGCGCTGAGCGTGATGCCACCGGTCGAGGGCGCCGTCACGGTCACGCTCTGCGACGTGGACCCGGTTGCGCCGGCGTTGTCCGTGACGGTCAGCGTGACGGTGTAACTGCTGCCCGCACCGTAGGTGTGTTGGGGTGACACGACAGTGCTGGTTCCGCCGTCGCCGAAGGTCCAGGCGTGGCTGCTGATCGAGCCGTCGCTGTCTGCGGAGGTGTTGGTGAAGGTACAGGTCAGCCCGGTGCAGGAGGAGGTGAAGCTGGCGGTCGGGGCGGCATTGGTCACCGTCGCAGGAACGGTGAGACCGGAGAAGACCAGGTGGTTGTTCGCCGTCCTCGACGACGTGACGATGCCCTTGGTCGATGCGTCGTGGATCGCCTGTGCCACACCTGCCGGTGCAGCGCCCGCGACGCCTTGCAGGTACAGCGCTGCCACCCCGGCCACGTGCGGGGCGGCCATCGAGGTCCCGCTGATCGTGTTGGTCGCGGTATTGCTCGTGTGCCAGGTGGAGGTGATGCCGGCTCCCGGGGCGAACAGGTCGACGCAGGCGCCGTAGTTCGACCAGGACGTCTTGGCGTCGTTCCTAGCCGTCGCACCGACGGTGATCGCTTCCGGCACCCGGGCCGGCGAGTAGCTGCAGGCGTCGGCCTCCTTGCCCGCCTGGTTGCCGTTGCCGGCGGCGACGACGACGGTGACACCTCTTGCAACCGTGCGCCGGACGGCGTCGTCGACGGAGCTGTTCGCGCCGCCTCCCAGGCTCATGTTGGCGACCGCCGGCGTCACGCGGTGGGTGGCGACCCAGTCCAGCCCGCCGATGACACCCGACCAGCTGCCAGAACCGTTGCAGTCCAGGACCCGCACCGGGTACAGCCGGACGGCCTTGGCGACTCCGTAGGTCGTGCTCCCGACGGTGCCGGCGACGTGCGTGCCGTGGCCGTTGCAGTCATCGCCCGTACCGCCCAAGGTGACGCCGTCGTACCCGCCTCCGAGACGGTTGCTGAACTCGACGTGTCCTAGCTCGATGCCGGTGTCGATGATGTACGCGTTCACCCCCGTGCCGGTGGGCGTGGAGGTGTACGTGTTGCTCAGTGGCAGCTCGCGCTGATCGATCCGGTCCAGACCCCATGTAGCCGGCTCGTGTGTCGTGCTTGCCGTCGCGATCCCGTCGCGTTCGATCCGCGTCACCCTCCGGTCACGCTGCAGCTCGCCGAGCTCGGCCTCAGACATCGAACCGGCGAACCCGTTCAGCGCTGCGGTGTAGACGAAGTCGACAGCGGCACCCCTGCGCCGGTGCTCGGCCGCCACCGCCCGCGAGTCGTACCCGTCGGCCACCGTGATGATGAAGCGCGCTTCCGCGGGCCCGGCGACAGCCGGCCCGGCCGCGACCAGCGACGGACCAGCGGTCAGTGCTACGACTGCTCCGGCGGCGACGAGGAGGCGGGGCATCCTGCGAGTCATGGGGAGCTCCTGGGCTGACGCAGCCCGCACCTCGGGCCACTACCGCGACCGTAGGCCCGTACGGCGCAAGGGTGAATCCCCCGAAAGGACCATTCCCGGCGCATCGAACTTGAGCGGAACAGGCTCAAGC
>JBKJQQ010000199.1:0-9227 GCA_046593875.1 Mycobacteriales bacterium
GTGCTGGAGGGGGACGGCCTGTCGCCCCTGCTCGACGCGCTGCAGGACGACGGCGTCGCCGCCGCCGGCTGGAAGGGCGTCCGCGTCGTCGACGGCTGGCGGGAGTTCGAGGACGCGGGGACGGGCGAGGTCGAGGCGCTGCTGGGCTACCTGCTCGCGGTGCGGCGGTCGGCGGCGCTGCAGGTGCCGCTCCCGGACAAGGCGCGCTTCTACCGCAACGCCGACATGGAGTGGTCCTTCCTGCTGAGGGAGGCGGCCAAGGAAGCGGGGACAGCTGGCCGGCTGGTCGCCGTCGACCTCCCGGTGCGGCAGGACCGGCACCGCGGCTACCACGACACCGACCCCGCCTACCGCGACAAGGAGTCCAAGAAGACCTACGACCGGTTCCTCCAGCGGTTCCGCGGTCGCGAGGACCTGCGCCTGCCGAAGGCGTGAGGATCTGGCCCGAACGGGCCATGGCGCAAGTGATCGTCACCCGCTGACACTTCGGGTGGAGGTGGTCCCCTGTGCCCGGTCTGCACGCTCTCCTGCACCGCCGCCCGCGCTCGGCGCCGGGCGGGTACCGCGACGCCGTGGTGCTGTCCGGCGGCGGCAGCCTCGGCGCCGCCCAGGTCGGTGCTCTCAAGGCCCTGCTGGAGTCCGGCGTCCAGCCCGACCTGCTGGTCGGCTGCTCGGTGGGAGCCCTCAACGCGGCCTTCCTCGCGATGGACCCGACTCCCGCGCGGGTCGACGAGCTCGAGGGCGTGTGGCGTCAGCTGGACCGCAAGGACGTCTTCGGTCCGGCCCGCCGCATGGCGTCCCACGCGCTGCAGCTGGCGGTCCGCAAGTCCGACCACCTGTACGAGGCGCACGCCCTGCGCTCGCTGGTGCGCACCTGGGTCCCGCTGCGGGACCTGGCCGACACCGCCGTGCCGTGCCACGTCGTCACCACCGACCTGATGACCGGCGGGACCTGCTGGTGGAGCAGCGGCGACCCGGTGACCGTGCTGACCGCGAGCGCCTGCCTGCCGGCGGTGTTCCCGCCGGTCGCGCTCGGCGGCAGCCTGCACGTCGACGGCGGCGTCACCCGGCCGGTGCCGGTCGACCGGGCACTGGAGCTCGGTGCGGCCCGGACCTGGGTCATCGACGTCAGCGGCGGCTCGATCGGCCGGCGCGACGAGCGGATGAACGCCCTCGACGTGCTGCTGCTGTCCTTCGCCATCAGCCGCTCCCACCTCGACCGCGAGCACGACCCGCTGCTCCGGCCGCAGCAGCGCGTCGTCCGGCTGCCGCGCATCGACGTCGGCCCGATGGAGATGCGCGACTTCAGCCAGACGTCCGCCCTCATCGACGCCGGCTACGAGGCCGGCCGCGCGGCGATCCAGGCGGAGGCGCTCTCGGCCGTGCCGCGGGCCCGCCGTACCGGCTGAGGTACTTGCACCTCCCGCGCGAGAAGATGCCCGGCCGACGTACCCTCCGGCCATGACGCTGCCCTCACACGTCCGGGTCGCCGTCATCGGCAGCGGCTTCTCCGGCATCGGCACCGCGGTGCGCCTCAAGCAGCAGGGCATCGAGGACTTCGTGCTGCTCGAGCGGGCCGGCAGCGTCGGCGGGACCTGGCGCGACAACACCTATCCCGGCTGCGCCTGCGACGTGCCCAGCCACCTCTACTCGTTCTCGTTCGCACCGGACCCCGACTGGTCGCACGTCTACGGCCGCCAGCCCGAGATCCGCGCCTACCTCGAGAAGGTGACGGACGACTTCGGCGTACGGCCGCACGTGCACACGGACACCGACCTGGTCTCCGGCACGTGGGACGACACCGTCATGCGCTGGCGGCTCGAGACCAGCCGCGGTCCGTTGACCGCCGACGTGCTCGTCAGCGGCTGCGGCGGCCTGGTCGAGCCCGCCTTCCCGGACGTGCCCGGCGTCGAGGACTTCACCGGTCCGGCGTTCCACTCCGCCCGCTGGGACCACGACGTCGACCTCACCGGCAAGCGCGTGGCCGTCATCGGCACCGGCGCCTCGGCCATCCAGTTCGTGCCCGCGATCCAGCCGCAGGTGGGCACCCTGCTGCTCTTCCAGCGCACCCCGCCGTGGATCGTGCCGCGCCTGGACTGGGCCTACCCGGAGTGGCAGAAGGCGCTGCTGCGCACGGTGCCGGGCGCGCTCAAGGCGAACCGGCTGCGGCAGTACTGGTTCCGCGAGTGGAACCTGCTGGCCTTCACGGGCAAGGGCAAGCTGCGGGCGGTCGCCGAGAAGGAGGCCCGCAAGCACCTGGACAAGCAGGTGCCCGACCCCGAGCTGCGCGCGACGCTGACGCCCGACTACGCGATGGGCTGCAAGCGCGTGCTCGTCAGCAACGACTACCTGCCGGCGGTCTCCCAGCCCAACGTCGAGCTCGTCACCAGCGGCATCACCCGGGTCACGCCGACCGGGGTGGTCGACGCGGACGGCGTCGAGCGCGCGGTCGACATGATCGTCTACGGCACCGGCTTCCACGTCATGGACATCCCGCTCGCCCACCGGCTGACGGGGCGTGACGGCCGCACCCTGGCCGAGGAGTGGGCCAAGACCGGCGCGGAGGCCCACCGCGGCACCACCGTCGCCGGCTTCCCCAACCTGTTCCTGCTGCTCGGCCCCAACACCGCGCTGGGTCACAGCTCGGTCGTGTTCATGATCGAGGCCCAGATCGCGTACGTGCTCGACGCGCTGCGGGCGCTCGAGACCTACGGCGTGCGCGCGCTCGAGGTCCGCCGCGAGGCGCAGGACGCCTACAACGTCGCGCTGCAGGAGCAGCTCGACAGCACCGTCTGGAACCAGGGCGGCTGCCGCGCCTGGTACCGCGACGCCAGCGGCAAGAACTTCACGCTCTGGCCGACCTTCACGTTCACCTTCAAAAAGCAGCTGTCCCGCTTCGACGCCGCGTCCTACGCGCTGCGCGCCCCCGCCGAGGAGACCCCCCGATGAACAGGCCCCGACACTCCAAGAAGGCGACCGTCCTGCTCGCTGCTGCCGGCGCCGGCGTGGTCGTCGCCCGCCGCCGGGCCGCTGCCCGGGGGGTGGACAACCCGGTGCCCGAGTCGCGCCCCGCCCCGCCCCCGCCGCCGGTCGGGCGCGCCCGCACGGTCACCACCGAGGACGGCGTCGCGCTGTCGGTCGTCGAGCACGGCGCCCAGGACTCGGCCACCGCGACGGTGGTCCTGGCCCACGGCTACGTGCAGAGCTCGGCGCTGTGGAGCGGCCAGGTGCGCGACCTCGTCGACGCGCGCCCCGACCTCAAGGTCGTGACCTACGACCACCGCGGCCACGGGAAGTCCGGCCGCACCTCCCGCGACGCGGCCAACCTCACGCAGCTCGCGCGGGACATGGGGGCCGTCGTCGACGCCGTCGCCCCGAGCGGCCCCGTCGTCGTCGGCGGCCACTCGATGGGCGGCATGACCGTGATGGCGCTGGCCGAGGAGCGGCCCGAGCTGTTCGGCGACCGCGTCGTCGGTGCAGCCTTCGTCGGCACGTCTGCCGGCGGTCTGACCGCGGTCACCTACGGCTTGCCGGCGCCGGTCGCCAGGGCCGTCAAGCGGCTGATGCCAGTCCTCAACGAGGCGGCCGTCAAGGCCGAGGCCAAGGGCAAGCCCCGCAAGGTCGGCAAGGCCGACGCCTACATGATCTTCCCGAAGGGCGTCGACCGCGCGCTGGTCCAGGAGGCGCTGGACGTGCACCGCGGCTGCTCCGCCGAGACCGTCGCGGCCTTCCTGCCGACCTTCTCCGACCACGACCGGCTCGAGGCGCTGCAGGCGCTCTCGCACGTGCCGTCCGTCGTCGTGGTGGGCGACAAGGACGTGCTCTGCCCGCTGGCCCACAGCCACGCGATCGCCGACGCGCTGCCGCAGAGCGAGCTGACCGTCTTCCCGGGGGTCGGCCACATGGTCCACATGGAGCGCCGCCAGGAGGTCAGCCGGATCCTGCTCGGTCTGGTCGACCGGGCGCTCGTGGGTCGCCGCACGCTGGCCGCCGTCTGAGGACGACCGGCCTGGTCGCCGCCGGCGCCGCGCTGGTCCTGCTCAGCGGGCTCGGCGTGGTCGCCCTGCAGTCCCGCGACAGCGACCAGGTCTTCGACGAGCAGGCGGCGGTCGAGGCGTTCCGGTCGGCGTCCGCGGTGCCGAGCGCCGCACCCGTGCCGGCGCCGTCCGTCCGTCCGTCCGACGCGCCGGCCTCCGGGACCGCCGCAGCCACCGCTGCCGCGCCGGTCCGCACCGCCTCGAGCGGGCCGGCGCCCGGAGCCGCCGCGGCGCCCGCCCCGGAGGCACCTGCCCCCACCCGGGCCGCTGCCGCCGGCGCGCAGGTGCCGTCGGGCGTCTACCGCTACGACACGAGCGGCAGCGAGCAGGTGGATGTCCTCGGCGGCGCCCGCCACGACTACCCCGCCACCACGTCGATCACGTACTCGCGAGCGGGCTGCGGGTCCGAGGAGCGCTGGCAGCCGCTGGAGGGCCGGGTCGGCGTGACCCGGCAGTGCGACGGGGCGGAGGGCTCCGAGGTGCGCGAGACCTACCAGGAGCGCGAGTTCTTCGGACAGAGCCAGAGCAAGACCTTCCGCTGCGACCCCGGTGTGCTGGTGCGCCCGCGCAAGCCCCGCCCGGGGGCGACGTGGACCGGACGCTGCCGCAGCGAGGACAGCACGGTCGACCTCACCACGCGCCTGGTCGGGACCGAGCGGCTCGACGTCGGCGGCACGTCCGTGGAGGTCCTGCACCTGCAGATCACCGGGGTGCTCACCGGCGCCACCCGCGGTCGCAGCGACCGCGAGGTCTGGCTGCGCAAGACCGACGGCCTCCTGGTCCAGGCCACCGGCGACACCGACACCGACGCCGACACCTCCGGCGGGACCGTGCGCTACCAGGAGGAGTACCGGCTGCGCCTGCAGTCCCTGACCCCCCGCCGCTGACCCCCCGCCGCTGACCCCCACCGCGTTGATCCGCGGGTGGCTACTGCGCCTCGGCGAGCAGGGCCGCGAGCCGGCCGACGCCCTTCTCCAGGTCGTCGTCGCCCAGGGCGTAGGACAGCCGGAAGTAGCCGGGCGTCCCGAAGGCCTCACCGGGCACGACCGCCACGCCGACCTCGTCGAGCACCAGCTCGGCCAGCTGGGCGCTGCTCTCGATCGTCCGGCCGCGAAGCTGCTTGCCGATCAGCGCCTTCACCGACGGGTAAGCGTAGAAGGCCCCGAAGGGCTCAGGGCACTCGACGCCCGGGATCTCGTTGAGCAGCCGCACCATCGTCTGCCGACGCCGGTCGAACGCGGCCCGCATCTCGGCGACGGCGGTCAGGTCGCCCCGCACCGCCTCCAGCGCCGCGACCTGCGCCACGTTGTTGACGTTGCTCGTGGCGTGCGACTGCAGGTTGGTCGCCGCCTTGACGACGTCGGCCGGTCCGATCAGCCAGCCGACCCGCCAGCCGGTCATGGCGTACGTCTTGGCGACGCCGTTGACGACCACGCACGTGTCGGCCAGCGCCGGCACCACGACCGGCATGGAGACGTGCTCGGCGTCGCCGTAGACCAGGTGCTCGTAGATCTCGTCGGCCACGACCCAGATCCCGTGCTCGACGGCCCACTCGCCGACCGCCTGGACCTCCGCGGGCGAGGCGACGGCGCCGGTCGGGTTCGACGGCGAGCACCACAGCAGGACCTTGGTGCGCTCGGTGCGCGCCGCCTCCAGCTGCTCGACGGTGACCCGGTAGCCCTGCGACTCGTCGGTCACCACGTCGACCGGCACGCCGCCGGCCAGCCGGATCGCCTCGGGGTAGGTCGTCCAGTACGGCGCCGGCAGCAGCACCTCGTCGCCCGGGTCGAGCAGCGTCGCGAACGCCTCGTAGACCGCCTGCTTGCCGCCGTTCGTGACCAGGACCTGCGCCGCCGTGACCTCGTAGCCGCTGTCGCGCTTGGTCTTCTCGGCGATCGCCGTCTTGAGCGCCGGCATCCCGCCGGCCGGGGTGTAGCGGTGGTTGGTCGGGTCGCTGCACGCCCGCTCCGCGGCGGCCACGATCGCGGCCGGCGTCGGGAAGTCCGGCTCGCCGGCCCCGAAGCCCACGACGTCCTCGCCGGCCGCCTTCTTGGCCTTGGCCTTGGCGTCGACGGCGAGCGTGGCCGACTCGGCGATGCCGCCGATGCGCTTGCTCAGGCGGGGGCGGGGGGTGCTGCTGGCGTCAGTCATGGTCCCATCGTCCCGCTCCCGTCCACCGGACTGCGCAGGGGGCGTGTGGGGGGCGCCTGCCGGGGCCGTGCCGGCGGGCAGGAGGTTGAGGCCCCGGCAGGCGACGCCGTACACTCGTCGGTCTGGGGGCTCACGCCTCTGCTCCGGCGCGCCCGCGCGCCGGGGTGGACTCCGGCAGCCGCCCTCGGAGGGGTGTAGCTCAGTTGGCCAGAGCGCCGGTCTCCAAAACCGGATGTCGCAGGTTCGACTCCTGTCACCCCTGCCAGACCGACCACCGCACCACACCACCAGCACTCGACACGAGGGACGGCCATGAGCGACAGCGCGGGGACCGCCACCGGTCTCGGCACGCCCGACCGCCCCGAGCGCGCCGGCACCGAGCGCCGACCGGGCCGCCTGCGGCGGACGGTCACCTTCTACAAGCAGGTCGTCGCCGAGCTGCGCAAGGTCATCTGGCCGACCCGTCGTGAGCTGCTGACCTACACGAGCGTCGTGCTGGTGTTCGTCGTCTTCATGGTGGCGGTCGTCAGCGCGTACGACTTCGCGTTCAGCCAGGGCGTGCTCAAGGTCTTCGGCAACGGCTGACGCCCTTCCCCGCACCGCCCCTGCCCGACCGCCCCCGATCAGAACAGGACGTCCACGTGTCCGAGCCCACCCACCCCGCCGACCTGTCCGAACAGGGCCCCAGGTCCGAGCAGGGCGAGGCCGTCGACAGCGCTGCGCTGTCCGACGCCCCGAGCGGCTACCTCGACGATGCCGCGCCCGAGGGCGTCGGCACTGCGGACAGCGACACCGAGGCCGCGCCCGAGGCCGTGTCGGAGGAGGACATGGACCCGGTCGACCGCCTGCGCCTGGAGCTCCAGGGCCAGCAGGGCGACTGGTACGTCGTGCACTCCTACGCCGGCTACGAGAACAAGGTGAAGACCAACCTCGAGAGCCGCATCTCCTCGCTCAACATGGAGGACTACATCTACGCGATCGAGGTGCCGACCGAGGAGGTCACCGAGATCAAGGGCGGCAAGCGCCAGCAGGTCGTCCGCAAGAAGCTGCCCGGCTACCTGTTCGTCCGCATGGACCTCACCGACGAGTCGTGGTCGGTCGTCCGCAACACCCCGGGCGTCACCGGCTTCGTCGGCCAGACCTCCCGCCCCTCGCCCCTGTCCATCGACGAGGTCGTCAAGATGATCGCCCCGCCGAAGCAGAAGACGGTCGTGGCGCAGAAGGCCGTCGACTTCGAGGTCGGCGAGTCCATCACGGTCACCGACGGCCCGTTCGCGACGCTGCCGGCGACGATCAACGAGATCAACCTCGACAGCCAGAAGCTCAAGGTGCTGGTGTCGATCTTCGGCCGCGAGACGCCCGTCGAGCTGTCGTTCAACCAGGTCGCCAAGCTCTAATACCCACCCTCAGAAGAAAAGACTCATGCCTCCCAAGAAGAAGATCTCCGGGCTCATCAAGCTCCAGATCAAGGCCGGTGCGGCGACGCCCGCGCCGCCCGTCGGTCCGGCCCTCGGCCAGCACGGCGTCAACATCATGGAGTTCTGCAAGGCCTACAACGCGGCGACCGAGAGCCAGCGCGGCGACATCGTGCCGGTCGAGATCACCGTGTACGAGGACCGCACCTTCACCTTCATCACCAAGACGCCGCCGGCCGCGCGCATGATCCTCAAGGCCGCCGGTGTGGAGAAGGGCTCCCCGACGCCGCAGAAGCTCAAGGTCGCCTCCATCACGGGCGCGCAGGTCCGCGAAATCGCCACCACCAAGATGGCTGACCTCAACGCCAACGACCTCGAGGCCGCCGCCAAGATCATCGAGGGCACCGCCCGCCAGATGGGCATCACGATCAAGGACTAACCGACAAACGAGCTCCACCTGTGGGAGGCGCCGGACCGTCCGGAGCCGTTCGCACCACGGCAGCCCTGGAGAAGGGCGAGAGAGGTACCACCATGAAGCGCAGCAAGGGCTACAACGCCGCAGCGGCGAAGTTCGACATCGAGAAGGTCTACTCCCCGCTCGAGGCCGCGCGCCTCGCGAAGGTCACCAGCCCGACCAAGTACGACGCGACCGTGGAGGTCGCGATGGTCCTCGGCGTGGACTCCCGCAAGGCCGACCAGATGGTCCGCGGCACGGTCAACCTGCCCCACGGCACCGGCAAGGTCTCCCGCGTCATCGTGTTCGCGGTCGGCGAGAAGGCCGCCGAGGGGCTGGCTGCCGGTGCCGACGAGGTCGGTGGCGACGAGCTCATCGACAAGGTCAGCAAGGGCTGGGTCGACTTCGATGCCGCCGTGGCGACCCCCGACATGATGGGCAAGGTCGGCAAGGTCGCCCGTGTCCTCGGCCCGCGTGGCCTGATGCCGAACCCGAAGACCGGCACCGTCACCGCCGACGTCACCAAGGCCGTCAACGACATCAAGGGCGGCAAGGTCAACTTCCGCGTCGACAAGCAGAACAACCTGCACCTGGTGATCGGCAAGGCTTCCTTCGACGAGGTCAAGCTCGTGGAGAACTACGCCGCCGCCCTCGACGAGGTCACCCGCGCGAAGCCCTCCTCGTCCAAGGGCAAGTACCTCAAGAAGATCGTCTTCTCGACCACGATGGGCCCCGGCATCCAGGTGGACGCCAACAAGACCCGCAACCTCCTCGTCGACGACAACGCCGAGGGCTGAGCCCGATCCCACCGGTCCGGCCAGCGCCGGACCGGTGGACTGCTAGCCTGATCCCCAGCCCAAGACCGCAGGTCGCTGACCTCCCCGGAACGTCAGCAGAAGGTCCCGCTCCGGCGGGCGACCCGCGCAGGTGAGAACGCGAGACTCGAGGACCTGACAGCTGGGTCTGAACGCCCCGTGCGCCTCCTGCGCCGGGGCGTCCTTCGTTGCAGGCCCGGTCCGACCTCGGCGCCCAACGAGAGGAAGCCCATGGCAGACGCCAACGTGGTGGAGCACAAGCGGGCCACCGTCCGCCCCGACAAGGGCGACACCGTGGCCGAGCTGACCGAGAGCTTCACCAGCTCTTCGGCGGCGGTCCTCACCGAGTACCGCG
>JBKJQQ010000105.1:0-5020 GCA_046593875.1 Mycobacteriales bacterium
GCAGCGACAAGGGGTATGCCGAACGCAGAGCGCTGGCGGTGGTTCCGGGGCAAGTGTCCATAGGTGCCGGGCTAGGGGGTGTCGACTCGGGCAGCGGCTTCCTTGCCCTCCGCCAGCGTCCGGGCGGTCGGCTGACCCGGACGGCGCCGACCGGTACGTCCGCTAGGTAGCAGCAGCCACTTCGCCCATAGTCGGAGGTCACGCTCATCGGCAGTTGCGGATGTCCGCTCCTCGGGATAAGCGGGGCGCGTTCGCGCTCCACCCCCTTCGAGAGCGGGCGCAGGACCAGGCTTTGCGCGAACAGTGCCGACCCTGCGCCGGCGGGATGCACGGGCTGGTGGATCTCCCCAGATTCGGTTGCTCGCGGCCAACATCGTGCCGAGGGTCCGCCGCGGATCGCCACCGTCCGGGTGAGTCCGGGTGCGTAGCTCGTTGACAAACTGTTGACAAGAACGACCAAGGGCATGATCACCAACTGCGGTGATCATGCCCTTGACCTGCGGTGTTGCGTTGTAGCGGGGGCAGGATTTGAACCTGCGACCTCTGGGTTATGAGCCCAGCGAGCTACCGAGCTGCTCCACCCCGCGTCGGTGTAGCCATCGTAGGCGACCCGCGGAGGCCGAAGCAAACGAGCGGCAGATCGCCGCCACGACACGGCGCGTGTCGCGGCGGCGGACCGCCGGTGATCAGCGTGAGGGCGTCGGACGCGGGGACCCGCCCTGCGACGCCGCCAGGCGCTTGATGACCCGCTCCAGCCGCTCCTGCGCCTGGCCGTAGGCCGCGAAGTCCCCGCGCGCCAGCGCTGCCTGCCCGTCCTCGAAGGCGTCGGACGCCTCGGCGACCAGGGCCGCGAGGTCGCCGGCGACCGGCGCGGCCGACGGGCGCGGCGACGGCGAGGCCCCGGGTGACGGCGGCGTCGACGGCTCGTCGTCCGGGGGCTGGGCCCCGAACAGGTCGGCCAGCGAGCGGGCCAGCGTCGTGTTGGCCGCGACGTCGTTGCCGTAGCTGACCAGCACCCGCTGCAGGGTCGGGAAGCTCTCGCCGGACTGCGCCCGGACGAAGACCGGCTGCACGTAGAGCAGCCCGCGACCGGCTGGGATGGTCAGCAGGTTCCCGTACGTCACGGTGGCGCGGTTCTGGCGGAACGGGAACAGCGACTCGGCCACGACCTGCTCGGACAGGAACTGGTTGGCCACCTGCCCCGGCCCGTTCGGCGCGTTCTGGCCGCCCGGGAATCGGAGCACCCGGATGACGCCGTAGTCGTCGGGGTCCGACGAGACCGAGGCGAACGCGGCGAGGTTGGGTCGGGCCAGGCCGGTGAACGAGGTCGACAGCCGGAACCGCTGCTCCTGCTGTCCCGGGAACTGCAGCAGCGAGTAGAACGGCGGCTGGGCCGGGACCTGCGCCCGCGTCACGTCGATCTGCTGCTGCTGCGGTGCACCTGCCGCGGGCTGCTGGGCGGCCGTGTCGCTCTGGGCGGTGTTGATGGCCGCGGCCGGGTCGGCCGGGGTCTCCCAGAAGTCGCGCTTGGTGAAGAACTCCAGCGCGTCGGTGACGTGGTACTCCTCCAGCAGGTCGCGCTGGACCTTGAACAGGTCCTCCGGGTAGCGCAGGTGCGCGCGCAGCTCGGGGCTGATCTCGCTCTCCGGCCGGACCAGGTCGCCGCCGAAGGCCTTGTTCCAGGTCTCGAGGACCGGGTCGCGGTCGCCGAAGCGGTACAGCGTGACCGTCCCGTCGTACGCGTCGACCGTGGCCTTCACCGAGTTGCGGATGTAGTTGACCCGCTCCTGGACGGCGAGCCCGCGGCTCTGGCTGTCCGCCACGGCGTCACCGAAGTCGACGCTCTGCGCGTACGGGTAGCCCTTGCTCGTGGTGTAGCCGTCGACGATCCAGACGATCCGCCCGTCGACGGCGGCGGGGTAGGGGTCGGCGTCCAGCTCGAGGAACGGCGCGACCTTCTGCACGCGCTCGCGCGGCGACCGCTCGTACAGCACGCGGCTGTCACTGGTGATCGCGTCGGACAGCAGCAGGTTGGGCTCGCGGTACTTCAGCGCGTAGGCGAGCTTGCGACCCAGGTGCGTCAGCTCGACGCCGCCCTCGCCGTCGTAGTTGAAGGTGGCCTGCCGCCCGGCCTCCTGACCGCTGGGCTGCTCGCCGCCGCTGGCGCTCAGACCGCCGACGGGGCCGTCGATCTCGGGCTGCTTGGTGTTGACGATCGAGTAGCTCGGGGACAGCTCGCCGAAGTACAGCCGCGGCTGCTCGAGCGCCAGCGGGTTGTCCTTGCTCTCGGGGTCGACGAACAGCGGCCGGCCCTCGCTGTCGACCTCGCCGGCCGGGGCGGCGATCAGCCCGTTGCCGTGCGTGTAGGCCAGGCGCTCGTTGATCCAGCTGCGCTGGCTGGCCTCGAGGTTGCCGATCTGCACCTCGCGCGCCGCCACGACGAAGTCCTGCAGCTTGCCGTCGACGGTGTAGCGGTCGATGTCGAGCGAGTCGACGCCGAAGTAGAAGGTGCCGCGCTGGAGCTGCTCGAAGGTGGGCGCCAACCGGTTCGGGTCGAGCAGCCGGGCGCTGTCGACGCGCCCGACCTCCTCCTGCAGCTGGGCGGGCGTGGCCTGCGAGGTCGCCTGGTAGTCGGTGACCTCCGCCTCCCCGATGCCGTACGAGGTGCGCGTCGCGTCGATGTTGCGCTGGATGAACGGCTCCTCGCGCTGGTCCTCGTTCGGGCTGACGCGGACCTGCTGGATCACCGCCGGGTAGATGCCGCCGATGACGACGGCGGACACCACGAGCAGCCCGAGCGCGCCAGCCGGCAGCAGGATGTTGCGCACGACGATGTTGGCGAAGAACAGCAGCGCGCAGATGAAGGCGATGCCGATCAGGATGTTCTTGGCGGGCAGCACGGCGTTGACGTCGGTGTAGCCCGCGCCCTCGACGTAGCCGCGGGTGGAGAAGGCCAGGCCGTAGCGGTCGAGGTAGTAGGCGAAGGCCTTGAGCAGCACGATGATCCCGACCAGCACCGACAGGTGGGCGCGGGCCGCCGGGCTGACCTTCTCGCCGATCGTCTGCAGCCGGACGCCGCCGAACAGGTAGTGCGTGGCGGCGGTGGCGAGCAGCGCGAGGACGACGGCGGTCAGCAGGAACCCGAGGACGAAGCGCTGGAACGGGTAGGTGAACGCGAAGTAGGAGATGTCGCGGCCGAACTGGGCGTCGTCCTGGCCGAAGCTCGTGCCGTTGCGCCACAGCAGCCAGGTCTGCCAGCGCGCGGCGGCCGACAGCCCCGCGAACAGGCCGAACACGCCGCTGCCGACCAGCAGCACCGGCTTGAGGTAGGGCTCGACGGCGACCCGGTAGCGCTCGAGGTTCTGCTGCTCGAGCGACATCGGCCGGAACGGCGGCCGGACCCGGTAGGCCAGCGCGACGTTGACGCCGACGATCACGGCCATCAGCAGGCCGAAGCCCACGAACAGCGCGAGCTTGGTCGACAGCACCGTGCTGAAGACCTCGGTGGCGTCCACGCTCTGGAACCAGAGCAGGTCGGTGTAGAGCGAGATCGCCACGCCGCCCAGGAGCAGGATCAGCGCGAGGACCACCAGCACGGGTCCGAGCAGGCGGGGACGGGCGGGCAAGCCCGTCCCGGGGTTCCGGACGGCCACGCGGGCGCCTCCTCGTTGGGGGATGTTGCTCGTCCAACCCTTCCACACGGCCGACGGTTCCTCGCGGCGTGCAGACTTGGGCACGTGGATCCGCTCACCAGTCCCCTGCAGGCCGTCGTCGGAGAGGTCGAGGGGCATGTCGCCGAGGCCGGCTGGGACCAGCCGCCGCAGCTGTTCGCCTTGGTCCAGACCGAGCAGCTGCTCCGGGCCGAGCCCCAGCTCGCGCAGACGATGGGCCTGGTGGCCGGCGACCCGGCGTCGCTGACCCCGGTCGCACAGGAGCCGCTCGGCGACGGGCCGCTCGACCAGCAGCTCGCGTCGATGGTCTTCAACGACGAGGTGCTGGGCGTCGTCCTGGCCCACGAGGTGCTCGTGCTCCCGCCGGCCGCTGAGGCGGCGCTGTCGGACGACGACGACGTCGCCGCGCTGGCCGCCGAGCACCCGGAGCGGCGTGACGTGCGGATGGTCGTCGGGGTCGTCCGGGGTGGTGGGACCGCCTGCGTGCTGCGACTGCGGGGCGAAGCTCCCGAGCAGGACGAGCGGGTGACGGGCCAGGACCTCGCCCCCGCGCTGGCCGCGGCGCTGCTCGCGACCCTGGAGGACTAGCGGCGCACGACCCGGGCCCGGCGGGGTGCGGGTGGTGCGACCTCGGCCAGCGGCAGGTCCAGCGAGAACTCCGACCCCTTGCCGACCTCCGAGCGCACGCTGAGCGGGTAGCCCGAGTCCTCGGCAAGGCGACGGACGAACGACAGCCCGAGGCCCAGGCCGCCCACGCGGCGGGTGGCCGAGCCGTCCACCTGCTCGAAGGACAGGAACAGCGCGGCGCGGTCGGCGGCGGCGATGCCGGGGCCGGCGTCGCGCACGGCCAGGCGCACCCGGTCCCCGTCCGGGGCCAGTGACGCCACCAGCGTGATGGCCGTGCCGGGCGGGGTGTACTTCACCGCGTTGTCGACGAGCTCGTCGATCGCCTTGCCCACCCAGGTCGGGTCGACCTGCACGGCGGGCAGCCGCGCGGCCACCCGCCGCTTGAGGTCGCCGGTCCGCTCGGGCGCCCGGGTGCGCCAGGCCGCGAGGCGGGCGTCGACCAGCTCGGAGGGCTTCACCGGGCGCGGGTCGATCGTGACGCGGCCGGCCTCGATCGCGGCGACGTCGACGAGCAGGTCGACGACGCGGTTCATCTTCAGGCTCTCGGACAGGATCGTCCCGGCGAACTTCGTCACCTTGTCCGCGGCCAGCCCCGGGCGGGTGTGCAGGATGTCGGCGTAGCCGCGGATCGGGGTCAGCGGCGTGCGCAGCTCGTGGCTGACGTTGGACAGGAACTCGGTCTTCATCCGCTCGACCTCGCGCTCGCGGGCCGTGTCGCGCAG
>JBKJQQ010000223.1:0-2886 GCA_046593875.1 Mycobacteriales bacterium
CTCGAGGAGGTCCGCCTGCGCGCGACCGACAGCACGGGCCGCGACATGACCGCGGGGACCATGGCCGAGCGCTTCGGCTTCCGCGGCGACAAGGGCCGCACGCTTGTGCGTGATCTGTCGGGCGGGGAGCGCCGCCGGGTGCAACTCATGCGGCTGCTGATGGCTGAGCCCAACGTCCTGCTGCTCGACGAGCCGACCAACGATCTCGACATCGACACGCTCACCGCGCTGGAGGACCTGCTCGACGGCTGGCCCGGCACGCTGCTGGTCGTCAGCCACGACAGGTACTTCCTCGAGCGGGTCACCACGGTGACCGCCTCGCTGATGGGCGACGGCACGGTGAAGGCGTTGCCGGGCGGGGTGGAGCAGTACCTCGCCGAACGCGTGAAGCAGGCGCCGGCGTCCGCCCCCAAGAGCAAGGGCGGCGGGGACTCGCGGGCGGCTAAGAAGGAGCTGACCAAGGTCGAGCGCGAGATCGCCAAGCTGGACAAGCGGTCGGTCGAGCTGCAGGCCCAGATGGCCCAGCAGGCAGCGGACTTCGCGGCGTTCGCTGCGCTGGACGAGGAGCTGCGCGGGGTGCAGGCCGAGAAGGCGACGCTCGAGGACACCTGGCTCGAGCTGTCCGAGGGCCTCTACTAGGTCCGCAGGACCGGTGCGGTCTCGAGCGCGGACAAGCCGTTCCAGGCCAGGTTGACCAGGTGCGCGGCGACCTCGTCGCGGCCGGGCTCGCGGGCGTCGAGCCACCACTGGCCGACCAGGGCGACCTGACCGACCAGCGCCTGGCTGTAGAGGCCGGCCAGCGTCGTCTTGAACCCGCGCGCGGCGAACTCGGCCGCCAGGATGTGCTCCACCCGGCCGGCGACGTCGCTGATGATCGTGGCGAAGCCGCCGCTGTCGGCGAGCTGCGCGGGCGACTCGCGGACCAGGATGCGGAAGCCGTCGGACTCGTCCTCGACGTAGGTGAGCAGGGCGAGGGTGGCCTGCTCGAGCAGCGCCCGCGGGGAGTCCGCCGTGAGGGCACCGGTGAAGCGGGTCAGCAGGTGCTGGACCTCGCGGTCGACGACGACGGCGTACAAGCCCTCCTTGCCGCCGAAGTGCTCGTACACCACGGGTTTCGACACACCGGCCCGCAGCGCGATCTCCTCGACGGACGTCCCGTCGAAGCCGCGCTCGGCGAACAGCCGCCGCCCGACGTCGAGCAGCTGCTCGCGGCGTTGCGTGCCGGTCATGCGCACGCGCCGGACGGGAAGGGGGACGGTCACCCCGTCAGTCTGTCGTGGATCGGCCGTGGTCAGGCCGCGCGCCGCGCATCGAGGCGCTCCGGCTTGGGCCACCGGACGTCGGTCGCCCAGCCCAGCTTCTCGAAGCCGCGGATCAGCTCGGCGCTGGTGTCGAACTGCCAGCGGTCGACACCGTGCCGCGCCGCGGTGGGGTCGGCGTGGTGCAGGTTGTGCCAGCTCTCGCCCATGGAGATCAGGGCCAGCGGCCACACGTTGCGCGACTGGTCGCGGGTCAGGAACGGCCGCGTGCCGAAGGCGTGGCAGATCGAGTTGATGGACCAGGTGACGTGGTGGAGGACGGCGACGCGCACCAGGCTGGCCCAGAAGAAGGCGGTGAGCGCGCCGGCCCCGAAGCCCTCGCCGGCGCCGGCGGCCCACGCGCCACCGAGCAGAGCGGGCAGGGCCAGGCTGATCAGGACCCACACCGGGAACAGCTTGTTGACCCGGTGCACGGCCTTGTCGGCGAGCAGGTCGGGGGCGAAGCGCTTCTGGTCGGTCTGCTCGACGTCGAACAGCCAGCCGACGTGCGCGTGCCACAGGCCCTTGCACAGCGCCCAGAAGCTGGTGCCGTAGCGCCACGGGCTGTGCGGGTCGCCCTCCCTGTCGGAGAAGGCGTGGTGGCGGCGGTGGTCGGCGACCCAGCGCGTGACCGGGCCCTCGATGGCCATCGAGCCGGCGATGGCCAGCGCGACGCGCAGCGGCTTCGGCGCCTTGAACGAGCCGTGCGTGAAGTAGCGGTGGTAGCCGACGGTGATGCCGTGGCCGGTCACCGCGTAGAAGACGGTGCTCAGGACGACGTCGCGCCAGGAGAGCCCGTTGCCCCAGAGCACGAACGCGCCCGCGACCACGGCCAGCAGCGGGACGGCGATGAAGGCCGCGAGGGCGACCTGCTCGAAGCGCGCCCAGAGGCGGGTGCGCGGGATGTCCTGCAGCGGCCGGGCCTCGTCGGCGTCGTACGCGATCGTGGTGACGGGGGCGTCCAGGAGCGTCACAGGAGAGTCCTCGAGGGCAGGGGGGCGCGGCTTACGGGACCGTAACCTACGCATCCGTAGGTCTGTCCAGCCGGACCTGGCCTACACCCTGCGCTCGTCCCGCCGCCGGCGGTACATCTCGGCGTCCGCGCGGGCGACGAGGGCCTCCGCGGGCTCGTCCGGCCCGGCGGTCGCGACGCCGACGCTCACCGAGCCGTGGCCCGCCAGGTCGGCGTTGACCAGCCGCAGCCGCTCGTGGACGTCCGCGACTGTCCCGCCGGGCAGGACGCACAGGAACGCGTCGCCGCCGTAGCGCACGACCAGGTCGTACGGCCGCAGCCGGTCGCGCAGCACGCCGGCCACGCGGGTCAGCAGCCGTCGATCCGCGGCAGCGTCGCGCCGCGCGGCCACGAGGTCACGCCAGTCGGAGGCCCGCGGGGCCGTTCTGTCGGACCTGCCTGGGATCCTGCTCGCAAGGGTCGAGCTGAGCGGAAGGAGCTCGATCCGGCATGGGCAGGCACAGGACAGCACAGGAGAAGCGTGAGCTCGGCGCGCAGGCACGGGCGCTGCGGGCAGCGGGACGATCGCGGCGGGACATCCAGACCACGCTCCGCATCGGCGACGACCTGGCCAAG
>JBKJQQ010000098.1:0-7249 GCA_046593875.1 Mycobacteriales bacterium
GTCGACAGGCCGGCGCCGGACAGCACCACCACGTCGCCGTCGGACACCAGGTCGACCAGGCGAGCGAGGTCCGGAGCGGGAGGCACCCTCGCCATGCTGCCGGACGTAGTCCTTCCGGGTCATCTTTGTGCTGTTGCGGTGCACTCCGTCGCGATCCGGACGATAGTGAGCCGTGGGCGCTGTGGCACGGACCCGGGTGCGCGGTGCCCTCGTCCTCGGGCTGGTCGTCTTCGCCGCCCTGATGCTGCTCCAGCCGCTGCCGATGGCGGTCGGGGAACCGGTCGCCTGGGCCGTGCAGGTGGTCACCGTCGTCGTGGGCTGCGTCGCGATGCTCCGTCGCGCGCGGGCCGTGCGCGGGCGCCTTCGGCACGCGCGGGTCCTCGTCGCCGCGTCGCTGGCCGCCGGGGCCGCGGGAGGCATCGCTGCCATCCTGTGGCTGGTCGTGACCGGCTCGCCCGCGCCCGACCCGTCCCTCGTCGACGTCGTCCACTTCAGCTTCCTGCCGCTGTGCGTCGTCGGTCTGCTCCGCTACCCGGTGACCGACCACAAGGCCGGCTCGGCGTCCCGTGCGCTGCTCGACGGTGTGGTGGCGGCCGGGGGGCTGTGGTTCGTCGCGTACGCCCTGCTGCTGGAGCCGGCCAGCGTCGGCGCGGGCATGCCGTGGCTCCCGCACGCCGTCCTGCTCGCCTACCCCGCCGCCGACGTCTTTGTGCTCGGGATGCTCGCCAGCGTGCTCCCGCGGGTCGCGCACCGCGCTCGCCGTGAGCTGGCCATCACCGGCTCCGGGCTCGCGCTCTACGCCGTGGCCGACGTCGCCTACACGGTGCAGACCTCCGCGGGGACCTACCGCTCGGACAGCTGGGTGTCGCTGCTCTACGAGGTCGGGCTGCTGCTCGTGGCCGCCGGTGCCTGCTCGCGCGATGGCCGTGGCGCGGGCGCGATGCGGTGGGAGTCGACCATCTCCGTGCTGCCGCAGGTGCCGGTCGCTGCCGCCGTCCTGGTCGCCTCCTGGATCGCCCTGTCCGGCGACGGCATCGACGGTCCTCAGCTGATCGCCGGCATCGTCCTGGTGTCGGCGCTCTCGCTCCGGCAGATGGTCGGGAGTCGGGACCGCGACGTCCTGACCGAGCGTCTGCAGGCCCGCGAGGAGCTCTTCCGCTCCCTGGTGACCAGCGCTTCGGACCTCATCACGCTGCACGAGCCCGACGGGCGGGTGACCTACGTCAGCCCGGCCGTCGAGCGGGTCTTCGGCATGTCGGCCGACGAGCTGCTCGGCCGCTCCATCGGCGAGGTCGTCGAGCCGACGGACCGGTTGCGGCTGCGGCAGGCCTTCATGCAGGTCGTCCGCGAGCCGGGCGCTGAGGTCGAGACGCTCGTCCGCGTGCGGGCCGCGACCGGCGAGCTGCGCTGGATGCAGGTCCTGCTGAAGAACCAGCTGCACGACCCGAGCGTGCGCGGGGTCATCGGCAACGCCCGCGACGTCCACGAGCGGCACCTGCTGGAGCGCCAGCTCTCGCACGCCGCCTTCCACGACGCGCTCACCGGCCTCGGCAACCTCGCGCACGCCCGCGCCCTGCTGACCTCGGCCTACGGCAGCGGCCGTCCGGTCACCGTCGTGCTCGTGGACCTGGACGGCTTCAAGGCGGTCAACGACACCTTCGGGCACGCCCACGGCGACGAGCTCCTGTGCCAGGTCGCCGAGCTGCTCAGCGGCTGCCTGCGGCACCGCGACGAGGTGAGCCGGATCGGCGGCGACGAGTTCGTGCTGGTCCTCGACGGCGAGCAGGACGTCGCTGCCATCACCGCCCGGGTCCTGACCGCGCTGCGCACCGCCGTGCCCGTCGCCGGCACCACCGTCTCGGTCCGGGCGAGCCTGGGCATCGCGCTGACCCGCGACGCCGCCTCGCCGGACGAGCTGCTGCGCAACGCCGGTCTGGCGATGTACGCCAGCAAGGGCACGGGCCGCGACCGCGTCACCTGGTACGAGCCGTGGATGCACGAGAACGCCGCGCGCCGGATGGCGCTGCACCACGGGCTGCGGACCGCGCTGGCCGAGGACCAGCTGACGCTGGCCTACCAGCCGATCGTCCGCCTGCCGGACGGCGCCATCGTGGGCGCCGAGGCGCTGCTGCGGTGGAACCACCCGAGCCAGGGCGAGATCTCGCCGGAGGTCTTCATCCCGGTCGCCGAGGAGTACGGGCTGATCGGTGAGATCGACGTCTGGGTCCTCGAGCAGGCCTGCCTGGACATCGCGGCCTGGCGGGCACGCGGCCTGGACGTGCCGACCGTGTCCATCAACGTCTCGCGCCGGCACATGACGCTCGAGCTGCCCGGCCTGGTGCACGAGGCGCTCGACCGGCACGGGCTGCCGGGCTCCGCCCTGTGCATCGAGGTCACCGAGAGCGCGGTCGTCCCCGACGCCGAGGCGGCCACGCAGGCGCTGACCCGGGTGCGCGACCTCGGTGTCACCGTGGCGCTGGACGACTTCGGGAGCGGCCAGTCCTCGCTGTCCCAGCTGGCACGGCTCCCCGTCGACTCGGTGAAGATCGACCGGTCCTTCACGCTGACCGCGCTGTCGGACCCGGCCGCACAACGGCTGCTCACCTCGATCGTGCGGGTCTGCCAGGCGCTCGAGCTGCCGATCGTCGCCGAGGGCATCGAGCAGGGGCCGCTTGCCGACTTCCTCGCCGACATCGGCTGCGACCGCGGGCAGGGCTACTGGTTCGGGATGCCCGGTCCCGCTGGGGAGTTCGCGGAGCGGCTGCGGTCCGTACGCCTGCCCGTGGCGCGCCGGGCCGTCGAAGGCGCGGCCGGCGGGATGCGCCTGCCCCGGTAGCGTTCCTCGCCGTGAGCGTCGCCGTGCGAGTCGTGCCGTGCCTGGACGTCGACGCCGGCCGCGTGGTCAAGGGCGTCAACTTCCGCGAGCTGCGCGACGCCGGCGACCCGGTCGAGATGGCCCGCTTCTACGACGCCGAGGGCGCCGACGAGCTCGTCTTCCTGGACATCACCGCGAGCAGCGGCAGCCGCGAGACGACGTACGACGTGGTGCGTCGTACGGCCGAGCAGGTGTTCATCCCGCTCACCGTCGGCGGCGGCGTGCGCTCACCGGACGACGTCGACCGGTTGCTGCGCGCCGGGGCGGACAAGGTCGGCGTGAACACCGCTGCGGTGGCCCGGCCCGAGCTGCTGAGCGAGATCGCGCAGCGCTTCGGCAACCAGGTGCTCGTGCTCTCCGTGGACGCCCGACGCGCGCCGGGCACGCCGAGCGGCTTCGAGGTGACGACGCACGGCGGCCGGCAGGGGACGGGGATCGACGCCGTGGCGTGGGCCGCCCGCGGCCAGGAGCTCGGCATCGGTGAGGTGCTGCTCAACTCGATGGACGCCGACGGCACCCGCGCCGGCTACGACGTCGAGATGCTGCGGGCGGTGCGCGCGGCGGTCAGCGTCCCGGTCATCGCCAGCGGCGGCGCCGGCCGGCTCGAGGACTTCGCGCCCGCGGTCGAGGCCGGGGCGGACGCCGTGCTCGCCGCGAGCGTCTTCCACTTCGGGCAGCTGCGGATCGGCGAGGTCAAGGACGCGCTGCGCAGCGCCGGGCACCAGGTGCGCTGAGCGGGAATCCCGTTGCTCCCGCGGGCGCTGTCCATGAACAGTGCTCCGTGACAAGGCGATGACGAACGGACCAGTGTGACCACCCCCTTGACCGTGCCCCGCGGGGTCATCCGTCGCGGGATGGGCGTGCTGTGGCACGCCGTCAAGGAGGAGCCGCGCATCTTCGCGGTGTCCGCCGTCGGCAGCACCCTGTTCGCCTTCACGACCATCGCGCAGGCCTACGTCTTCGGCGCCATCACCGAGCGCGTCATCGTCCCCAGCATCGAGGACGGCGAGGCCGTCCCGGCGTCGCTGGCGATCGCGTTCCTGGCGGTCATGCTCGTGGCGGCCCTCAAGATCGTCGGGATCATCGCCCGACGCCTGGGCGCCGGCATCATGCAGTACCGCCTGCAGGCGACCTATCGCCGTCGCGTCACCCGCCGCTACCTCGAACTGCCGCTGTCCTGGCACGCCGAGCACCCGACGGGGGAGCTGCTGTCCAACGCCAACAGCGACGTCGAGGCGACCTGGTACCCGATCGCGCCGTTCCCGTTCGCGGTCGGCGTCGTCATCATGCTCGTCACGACGCTCGGACTGCTGTTCGTCACCGACCCCGTCCTGGCGCTCGTCGGCTCGGTCATCTTCCCGTCGATCGCCGTGCTCACCGTCGTCTACTCGCGCCGCATGTCGCCGCTCATGACGCTGGCCCAGCAGCAGCGCGGTGAGGTCAGCGCCATCGCGCACGAGTCCTTCGACGGCGCACTCGTCGTCAAGACCCTGGGCCGCGAGAGCGATGAGACCGCGCGCTTCCGCAAGGCCTCGCTCGACCTGCGCGACACGATGACCGCCGTCGGTCGGGTGCGCGGCCTCTTCGACCCGGTCATGGAGGCGCTCCCCGTCGTGGGCGTGCTCGCCGTGCTGCTCGCCGGCACCAGCCGCGTCGGCAGCGGGGACATCGACGCCGGCCAGCTGGTGCGCGTGGCCTACCTGTTCACGCTGCTCGCCTTCCCGGTGCGCGCGATCGGGTGGGTGCTGAACGAGCTGCCGCGCAGCGTCGTCGGCTGGGACCGCGTGCACAGCGTGCTGAACGCCACCGGCGCGCAGGAGCAAGGCACGGCGACCCTGCCCGCGGACGGTGGCCCGACCGCGCTGTCCGTCGAGGCGGTGACGTTCTCGTACGGCGACAGCCAGGTGCTGCGCGAGGTCGCGTTCGACGTCCGCCCCGGTCGCACGGTCGCGCTCGTCGGGCAGACCGGGTCGGGCAAGTCCACCCTCGCCTCCGTCCTCGTGCGGCTGCTCGACCCCGACAGCGGGCACGTGCGCTACGACGACCTCGACGTCCGCGAGCTCGGTCCGGGCGCGCTGGCGCGGGTCGCGGCGCTCGTCCCGCAGTCGACGTTCCTGTTCGACGACACGGTCCGCGGCAACATCACCCTGGGCGCCGACATCCCGGACGAGGACGTCTGGGCGGCGCTTCGACTCGCGCAGGGCGACGGCTTCGTCGCCGCGCTGCCCAAGGCGCTGGACACCGTCATCGGCGAGCGCGGGACCACGCTGTCCGGCGGCCAGCGCCAGCGCCTCTCACTGGCCCGCGCGGTCGTACGACGTCCGCGGCTGCTCGTGCTCGACGACGCGACCAGCAGCGTCGACCCGCAGGTCGAGCAGCGGATCCTCGCCGGCCTGCGCGACGCGGGGCTGCCGAGCACCGTCGTGGTCGTCGCCTACCGCCGCGCCACGATCGCGCTCGCCGATGAGGTGGTCTTCGTCGAGGACGGCCGGGTCGGCGCGCGCGGCACGCACGAGGAGCTGCTCGCCACGAGCGCCGGCTACCAGGACCTGGTGCACGCGTACGAGCGCGCCGAGGCGCAGCGGCAGGCCGACGCGCTCGACGCGCTCGAGGCCCGCTCATGAGCGCGCCGTCGATCGACACCCGCACCGCCCCGCGCGGCTCGTTCGCGACGCTCGCGCACGGACTGCGGCTGACGCCGGAGCTGCGCGAGGGGCTGGTCGTCACGCTGCTGCTCGCCCTGCTCGCGACCGGTGGGCGCATCGTCGTCCCGGTCGCGGTGCAGCAGACCATCGACAACGGCCTGTCCGGACCCGAGCCCGACCTGGGCCTGGTGCGGCTGGCCGTCGGGCTGGCTGCGGCCGCGCTGGTCGTCACGGCGTACGCGAGCTACCTCACCAACGTGCGGCTCTACCGCACCGCCGAGAACGGCCTCGCCTCGATCCGGGTGCGCGCCTTCCGCCGCGTGCACGACCTGTCGATGCTGCACCAGGCCGCAGAGCGCCGCGGCTCGCTGGTCTCGCGCGTCACCAGCGACGTCGACACGATGAGCACCTTCATGCAGTGGGGCGGCCTGCTGGTGCTGGTCTCCAGTGCGCAGCTGCTGCTCGCGACCGTGCTCATGCTGGTCTGGTCGTGGCAGCTGACGCTCGTGGTCTACGCCTGCTTCCTGCCGCTGGTGTTCGCGGTGAGGGCCTTCCAGAAGCGGTTGCAGAGCGCGTACGGCGTCGTCCGACAGCGCGTGGGCGAGATGCTCGGCGCGGTCGCCGAGTCCGTCGTCGGGGCGCAGGTCATCCGCGCCTACGCCGTGCAGGACCGCACCTCCCAGCGCATCGACGAGGCGGTGGAGTCCACCCGCGTCGCGCAGACCAAGGCGCAGGCGATCAGCGTGGCGACCTTCTCCGCCGGCGAGCTGACCGCGGCCCTGGCGACCGGGGCGGTGGTCGTCGTCGGCGTCCTGCTCGGCGCCGACGGGCAGATCACCACCGGACGCCTGGTCGGGTTCCTGTTCCTGGTCGCCCTGTTCGTGCAGCCGGTGCAGATCGCGACCGAGATCCTCAACGAGGCGCAGAACGCCATCGCCGGCCTGCGCCGCGTCCTCGGCGTGCTGGACACGCCCTCCGAGGTGGCCGACCCCGTCGCCGGCAGGGCGCTGCCGGCCGGGCCGGTGGGCGTCCGCTTCGACGGCGTCACGTTCGCCTACCCCGGCGGACCCGACGTGCTGCACGACGTCACGCTCGACATCGCACCGCGCACGCGCGTCGCCGTCGTCGGCGAGACCGGCAGCGGCAAGACCACCTTCGCCAAGCTGCTCACCCGACTCATGGACCCGACCCGGGGGCGTGTGCTGCTGTCCGGGGTGCCCTTGGACGAGGTCCTCTTCGCGTCTCTGCGCTCGCGCGTCGTGATGGTGCCGCAGGACGGGTTCCTGTTCGACACGACGATCGCCGAGAACGTCCGCTACGGCCGGCTCGACGCCACCGACGCCGAGGTCGAGCAGGCCTTCGCCGCGCTCGGTCTGGCCGACTGGGTCGAGCAGCTGCCCGACGGCGTGCGGACCGAGGTCGGCGAGCGCGGCGACAGCCTGTCGGTGGGGGAGCGGCAGCTGGTCGCGATCGCCCGCGCCTACGTCGCCGACCCCGACCTGCTCGTCCTCGACGAGGCCACCTCGGCCGTCGATCCGGCCACCGAGGTGCGCCTCCAGCGGGCGCTGGACTCCCTGACCCGCGGCCGGACGACGCTCGCCATCGCGCACCGCCTGTCGACCGCCGAGGCGGCGGACGAGGTGCTGGTCGTGGACGCCGGCGTCGTGGTGCAGCGCGGCCCGCACGCCGAGCTGGTGCAGCAGGACGGCGTCTACGCGGCCCTGCACGC
>JBKJQQ010000241.1:0-86673 GCA_046593875.1 Mycobacteriales bacterium
CCCGCGCCGCCAGGCTCGACAGCTCCGCGATCTGCACCGCATACGACCGGGCATCGGCGACCAGAGCCGCGCGCCCCACGTCCAACGACGCGACCTGCGCAGCCTCCTCCGCCGACAGCACGTCGTCGGGAAGGGGGGCGTCGGACATGCTTCATCGTACAGGTGTTCGAAGTGGGAGACAAGCCCAAAGTGCCCTGTGGATAGTGGATTTGACGTTCTGAGCACGGGAATGCCAGTTGCCCGGCCCGGTCTTTGTCGGCCGGACTCGAGCGGGCGGTGGGCGCGCAGGGGTGACGGCGCTATTCCTCAGCAAGTGTCGACAGACGTGCCGGACCTAGGGTGAGGTGCATGGCGGTACGAGCGGTACGCGGCGCGATCCAGGTCGACCAGGACGATCGCCAGCAGGTGCTGGACGCGACCACCGAGCTGATCCAGTCGGTGCTCGAGCGCAACGGCCTCACGCAGGAGGACCTCATCAGCGTCGTCTTCACCGCGACACCGGACCTGGTCTCGGAGTTCCCGGCCTACGCCGCCCGCCAGCTCGGCTTCGTCGACGTCCCGCTGATGTGCGCGACCGAGATCTCCGTGGCAGGAGCCATGCCGAGGGTCGTACGCCTGCTCGCGCACGTCGAGACCGACCTGCCGCGCTCGGGCATCACGCACTCCTACCTGCGGGGCGCCGCGGCGCTGCGCCGCGACCTGCCCGGCTGAGATGGACTTGCTGGTCGTCGGTACCGGGCTGATCGGCACGTCCGTCGGGCTGGCCCTGCGCGGTCAGGTGGACGTAGCCCTGCACGATCCGTCGTCGGCCGCGCTCGACGTGGCGGTCGGCCGGGGTGCTGGCCGCCGCTGGGACGGCGCGGAGGACTTCGCCCACTGCCTGGTTGCCGCGCCCCCGTCGGCCGTCGCCGCCGTGATCGCCGGGCTGCCGGGTGGGGCGACGTACAGCCACGTGGCCTCGGTGCAGCGCTCGGTGCAGGGCTCGCTCGAGGACTCGGGCATCGACGTGACGGCGGTCTGCGGGAGCCACCCGATGGCCGGCAAGGAGCTGTCCGGTCCGGCGGCGGCGACCGGTGAGCTGTTCGCCGGCCGGCCGTGGGTGCTGTGCCCGTCGGCGGCGACCTCGCCAGCCGCGCTGGCCGCGGCGCGTGCGGTGGCCGTCGGCTGCGGCGCCGAGCCGGTGGTCATGACGGCGCAGGAGCACGACGACGCCGTCGCCCTGGTCAGCCACCTGCCGCAGCTCGCGGCCTCGGCGGTCGCCGCCGTGCTGGCCGCGTCGGGCGGGTCGCTGGCGCTGGCCGGTCCGGGCCTGCAGGACACGACCCGCATCGCCGCCAGCTCGCCGGCACTGTGGGTCGAGCTGCTGCAGCAGAACGCCGCGGCCGTCGCCCCGCTCGTACGCCAGCTGTCGCAGGAGCTGGCCCTGGCCGCGGACGCCCTGGCCGGCGGTGACCTCGCCGTGGTCGAGGCGCTCCTGCGCAGGGGCAACGACGGGCGGGCCCGGGTGCCCCGCAAGCGCGGCGAGCACGACCGCGACTTCGTGCCGGTGTCGGTCTTGGTGACCGATGAGCCGGGGCAGCTGGCCGGGGTGCTGGTCAGCGCCGCGCAGGCGGGCATCAACGTCGAGGACGTCCGGGTGGAGCACCTTCCCGGCCGGCCCACCGGGGTCATCGAGCTGCTGGTGCACCTGGACGCGCAGGCCGAGGCCAGGCAGGCGCTGGCCGCCGCCGGCTGGGACGTCGTCCGCGCCTGAGCCTGTCTTCACGGGGTGCGGGCGGCGCGAACTAGGCTGGGGCGTCTGATGAGCACTCCTCCCCGCGTGATCGCGCTCGACGGGCCGTCCGGCTCAGGCAAGAGCACCGCGGCCCGGTCCCTTGCCCGCCACCTGCAGTGGCGCTACCTCGACACCGGCGCGACCTACCGCGCGGCGACGCTCGCCGTGCTGCGCGCCGGCACGGACCTGTCCGACGCCGACGCCATCGCCACGACCGTCGCGGGGGCAGCCATCGTCGTCTCGACCGACCCCGACCGCCCCGGCACGACCCTGGACGGCGAGGACGTCAGCGCCGTCATCCGCGGCGCCGAGGTGACGTCCGCGGTCAGCGCGGTCAGCGCCGTACCGGACGTGCGCCGCCGCATGGTCGCGCTCCAGCGCTCGCTCGCCGGGCCGGACGGCGCGGTCCTCGAGGGCCGCGACATCGGCACCGCGGTCTTCCCGGACGCGCCCGTCAAGGTCTTCCTGGACGCCAGCCCCGAGGTCCGGGCGAGCCGACGGTCGGGCGATGCCGACACCGGTGTCGCCGAGGGCGGCGACGTCGCGCAGGACCTCGCCCGGCGCGACCGGCTCGACAGCAGCCGGGCGACCAGCCCGCTGCAGGCTGCCGACGACGCCGTGCACCTGGACAGCAGCAGCCTGGACGCCGACGCGGTGGTGGCCCGGGTGCTCGCGCTGGCGCAGTCCGCCGGTCTCACCGGATGACGGCCGTCGCCGCGACGGCCACCCGGCGCCGCGCGACGGGAACGCTCAAGCCGCCGGTTCGCGCCGCCGTGCGCGTCGTCGGCACCGGTCTGGCCCACGGCGTCCTCAGCCTGACCGTGACCGGGCGGGAGAACGTGCCGCTCACCGGTCCTGTCCTGCTGGCCGGCAACCACAGCGGCATCCTCGACGGCCCGCTGGTCTTCTTCGTCAGCCCGCGACCGGCCAGCCTGCTGACCAAGTCCGAGGTGTTCGTCGGCCCGTGGGCGCGTGCCTGCGGCTGGCTCGGGCTGATCCCGGTCCACCGCGGGCAGGCCGACCGGGCGGCGCTGCAGGCCGGCCTGTCCCACCTGGCCGGCGGCGGCGCGCTCGGTGTGTTCCCCGAGGGCACCCGGGGCAGCGGCGGCTTCGACAGCATCACCGACGGGCTGGCCTACCTCGCCCTGCGCAGCGGCGCGCCCGTCGTCCCCATCGCTGTGACCGGCACCGGCGCGGCGCTCCCGAAGGGCAAGACCGTCCCGAAGCTGCGTGCCCCGGTGCGCATCGCCTTCGGCCCGCCCGTGACCGTCGACCCGACCGGCGACCCGCGCGCCCGCCGTACCGTCCGCGACGCGGCCGAGCAGCTGCGCCTGGCGCTGCTGGCCCACCTGCAGAGCAGCACCGAGGAGAACCGATGACCGACGACGTGTACGACGACGAGGACCTCACCCCCCAGCCGGTGCTGGCGGTGGTGGGCCGCCCGAACGTCGGCAAGTCCACGCTGGTCAACCGCATCCTCGGCCGCCGCGAGGCCGTCGTCGAGGACGTCCCGGGGGTGACGCGCGACCGCGTGACGTACGACGCCCAGTGGCGCGGGCGGCGCTTCACCGTCGTGGACACCGGCGGGTGGGACCCCGACGCGGTGGGCCTGCAGAAGGCGGTGGCTGCGCAGGCCGAGATCGCGGTCGCGGCCGCGGACGCGGTGCTGTTCGTCGTCGACGTGACGGTCGGCGCGACCGACACCGACGAGGCCGTCATCAAGGTGCTGCGCAAGGCCAAGAAGCCGGTGGTGCTGGTCGCCAACAAGGTCGACGACGAGCGCGCCGAGGCCGACGCCGCGATGCTCTGGTCGCTCGGGCTCGGCGAGCCGTACACCGTCTCCGCGCTGCACGGCCGGGGGAGCGGCGACCTGCTCGACGTCATCCTCGACGCGCTGCCGGAGACGCCCGCGGAGCGCTTCGACGTCGAAGGCGGCCCGCGCCGCGTCGCGCTGGTGGGCCGGCCCAACGTCGGCAAGTCCTCGCTGCTCAACCGCCTGTGCGGCGAGGAGCGCGTCGTGGTCGACAGCGTCGCCGGCACCACCCGCGACCCGGTCGACTCCCTGGTCGAGGTCGGCGGCGAGACCTGGCGCTTCGTCGACACCGCCGGCCTGCGCCGCCGGGTCGCGCACGCGTCCGGCGCGGAGTACTACTCCTCGCTGCGCACGCAGGCGGCCATCGACGCGGCCGAGGTGGCCGTCGTGCTGCTGGACGCGAGCGAGCCGATCAGCGAGCAGGACCAGCGCGTCATCGGCATGGCCGTCGACGCCGGCCGCGCCCTGGTCATCGCGTTCAACAAGTGGGACCTGGTCGACGAGGACCGGCGACCCCAGCTGGCCAAGGAGATCGAGCGCGAGCTGGCCCGGGTGCAGTGGGCGCCGACGCTGAACGTGTCCGCCCTGACCGGGCGGTCGGTCGACAAGCTGGCGAAGTCGCTGCACACCGCGCTGGAGGGCTGGGAGACCCGCATCTCCACCGGCAAGCTCAACACCTGGATCGCCGAGCTGGTCGCCGCGACCCCGCCGCCGGTGCGCAGCGGCAAGCAGCCCAAGATCCTGTTCGCGACGCAGGCCGGCACGCGCCCGCCGCGCTTCGTGCTGTTCACCAGCGGCTTCCTCGAGGCCGGCTACCGGCGCTTCATCGAGCGGCGGCTGCGCGAGGACTTCGGCTTCGCCGGCAGCCCGATCGAGGTGAGCGTCAAGGTGCGCGAGAAGGGCAAGCGCTGAGCCGCTAGTGTTTCTTGCGTACGACGGGCTGTAGCGCAGCTTGGTAGCGCACCTGACTGGGGGTCAGGGGGTCGCAGGTTCAAATCCTGTCAGCCCGACAGAGAAGACGCAGGTCAGGGGCGGTATCCCGAGTCCGGGGGCCGCCCCTGACGGCGTTCCTGGACCCAACTCTCACCGATCTCTCACAGCAGCCCCTGTCGGGGGCTACCTCTCACCCGGCCCTCACAGGCCAGCGGCCACCGTCGCGGCCCTGACGCGCTCGTCCGCGCCGTCCTTCAGCGCGTGGGCGTAGATCGACATGGTGATGTCCGGACTGCTGTGGCCCATGACCTTGCTGACCACCGCGATGGGCACCCCCAGGTCGATCAAGCGAGACCCGAACCCGTGCCGGGCGTCGTGCAGCCGAATCACGGGGACCCGCGTCCTGGTAGGGCGGCGGTGCCCCTCGCCGCGTCCACGGGCAGCGGCTATCCGGCATGACCGCGACTTGCTACGCCCGGTCCCAGACCAGCGTCGTGTCGTTCCCGTCGTTGAGCAGGTCGGCCGGTGACTTCTTGTCGATGTGGCCGATGAGCCCGTTGTACACGCCGTAGCCGACCAGCTCCTGCACCCGGCGCGGGAAGGTGCGCACCAGTGCTGGCGGCAGGCCCAGCTGCTGGTTCTCCTGCTGGCGGATGTACCCGGCGCAGTAGTTCATGGCGATCCCGATCCGCCGCTCCTGGGTGCGGTTGGCGCCGCCGCCGTGCCAAAGGCTGCCGTGCCACACCAGGACGCTGCCGCGCGGCATCTCCGCCGGGATGGTCGGGATGTCCACGCCGTATGGAGGTGCGTCGGGGTCCAGGTGCGAGCCGGAGACGAGCCTGGTCGCGCCGTTGGCATCCGTGAAGTCGGTGAGCGCCCACATGGTGTTGCAGACCGTCGCGGGGTGGGGACGGGGTATGGGCAGCAGCTGGTCGTCGGCATGGATCGGCTGGGCCGTCTCCTCGGGACCAATGTTGATCGACGAAAGGGAAGAGATGAGGCACCCCCGGTCCAGCACGGACTCCACGACCGGCAGGACGCCGGGGTGCACAGGCACCCGCACCCAGGGGCCTCCATGCAGGAGCAAGTTGTAGATGCGCAGCGTCCTTGAGCCCTCAAAGGAGTTCGTCGCCGGCTGGATGTCGAGCTTCTTCTCCAGCCGTGCGAGGTCCGCGGTCAGCTCATCGATGAACGCCAGGTCGATGGCGTTCTCGAGGACGGTCCATCCGTCCGTGGCAAGCCGGGCCTGGTGCGTGGCTACCTCGTCGTCCATGTCGGTCTCCTCGCTGCGGTGAATCCCCGCCGCGCGTAGGTGGGCGAGAGGTCGCATTGTGGGTCAAGCAGGCCGGGAGAGTGACGCGTGACGGGCCCGTTGTGCCCTTTTCTGGCTGTACAGCTCGTCGAGCGTCCTATGACCGTCGGCTCCTCCTGAGCCTCAGGCGACGGCCTCGGCCCCCGCCTCCGTTGTCAGCCGCTTGTCAGCGGACTGCTCGCCGGGGGCGAGAGGAGCAGCATCCTCGACCCTCTGCCGTCAGAGCTCGGCGGTCAGCACCTCGTCGCCCCTGCCGTCCAGCACGGCGAAGGAGCGGGCGTCCTCGCGCAGTACCGAGGCGTTGAGGTTGCAGTTCAGCGTCGTGCTGCCGGTCCCGAGGAACGCACCGGCGTCGACGACCTCGCCGCGCTCGGTCGTCACCTGCACGCTGTAGGGCTGCCCGGCCGCGAGTCCGGTGGCCGCGAGCTTGATCTCGACGCCCCAGGTGTGCGCGACGAGGTTCGCGCTGGCGCGGACGTCCCCCTGCGCGCTCACCGCGACGGCCTCCATCGGCACGCTGTCCTGCCCGAGGGTGCCGGCGGTGACGAGCCCGGCGAGCAGGACGGCGACCGCAGCGGCGGCGGCCACCAGCCCCGGCAGCCGCTGGGCCCGCCGTCGCTCGCGCGCGACCCGGCCAAGGACGGCGTCCGCCACGCCCGCCGACCCGGTCAGGGCGGACGCGGCGTCCAGATCGCCGAGCCGGCCGGCGACGTCGGTGAGGGCCGCCAGCTCCGCGCGGCACGACGCGCAGCCGGCGAGGTGCCGGTCGAGCTGCTCCTGCTCCCGTCTCGTGAGCAGCCCGAGGGCGGCCGGGCCGAGCAGGGGGACCACGTCGTCGTGCCGGGAGGCGGTCATGTCGGCATCTCCATCTCTTCGAGGACGAGCCGGAGCGCACGCAGCGCGTAGGTGGAGCGGGACTTCACGGTGCCGATGGCGACGTCGAGGTGGGTGGCCGTCTCGGCCAGCGTCCAGCGGCGGTAGTACAGGCAGAGCAGCACGTCGCGGTGCGCCGGGGTGAGTCGGCGCAGCGCGTCGGCCATGGCCCAGGCGCTGACCGCCGCGTCGATCTCGTCGGGCGCCGGCAGCCCGACGAGGATCTCCTCGCCGGCGCTGGTCCGGGGGCGCGCGCCGTCGGACCGGTAGGTGTCGATGACCAGGTTGCGGGCGATGGCGAACAGCCAGCCGCGCAGGTCGGTCCGCGCGCTGTCGTAGCGGTCCGCGTGCCGCCAGGCGCGCAGGAAGACCTCCTGGGTGAGGTCCTCCGCGCGACCGGCGTCGGCCACCCTGCGCCGGAGGTACGCCCGGACGGCCGGGGCGTGCTCCTCCACCACCAGCCGGAAGTCGTGGTCGGCAGCAGAGGGCCGCAGCCGGAGCAGCGTCACGCGCGGACGGCCTGCACGACCACGTTGTCCTCGTAGTGACCCGTGCGCGGGTCGAAGCGGCCGCCGCAGGTGACCAGGCGCAGCTCGGTCGCGCCCGTCTGCCGGTAGACGACCTCGGTCGGGAAGGCGGTCTTGGCGTACCGCTGCACCGACACGACCCGGTACCGCACCACGGCCGAGCCGGTGGTCACGCTCACGAGCGTCCCGGGGCGGGCCTTCGCCAGCGTGCCGAACACGCCCTGCCGGCCGCCGAGGTCGACGTGGCCGACCACGACGGCGGCGCCCGCCGCTCCGGGGCGTGGGCCGTCCGCCCACCAGCCGAGCGCGCCGGCGGTGGCCGGGACGCTGAGCGCCCCGGTCCCGTCCAGCCCCAGCGGCGCCGCCTCGACGGCGCCGTCCCAGAGCCCGGGGGAGGACAGCCGTACCGGACCGGCAGGCTCGACCACCGCGGGGGCAGGCGCGGCCACAGGGACGAGGACCGCCGCCGCGGCGGGGTAGCTGAGCACCACTCCCGCCGCGGCCAGCAGCTGCAGGCTCAGCGCGATGCCGACGACCCGCGGGGAGCGGAGCAGGTCAGCGACGCGCACGGCCCAGACCGGCTGCGCCGGCCGCGATGACCGCGCCGCCGACGGCGAGCAGGGCGATCGTGGTGCTGCCGGTCGGCAGGCCCGTCGGCAGGCCACCGCCGGCCGCGACGCCGCCCGACGGAGCGCCCCAGGTGATGCGGACCGTGGAGGTCGACTCGGCGTCGCCGCAGCCGTTGCCCTCGGGGTCGGCGCAGAACGTCACCGTCTGCAGGCCGGCCGTCGCCGAGACCACGCGCACGTGGTACTCCTCGTTGGCCATCTCGAAGCCGTCCTGCAGGCAGGAGTCGGCGGACTTGGTGGCCGTCTTCGGACCCTCCTTGTCGGCGTCCGGGCAGCCGGCGATCGTGCCGACGCCGCTGATCTCGAACGCCGCCTTGGTGTCGACCCGGGTGCTGCCGTCGAACAGGCAGGCGTCGACGTGCACGTTGCCCTTGCCGGTCGCCTCGTCGCCGAGCGCCATCGTGTCGGACTGCGTGGGCGACTCGCACTCCGAGCCGCCGGGGACGCCCGGGTTCTCGGTCTCCTTGCCGGTGTCGGGGTTGACGTACGCCACGGGTCGCTCTCCGGCGGCCATGGCCGGCGCGGCGCTCAGCAGGCAGACGGCCGTGGCGGCCAGGACTGCGGCGGTGCGCTGACGACGTGCGGACCGGTGTGCGGACATGGGTGGGCCTCCCCGTTCTGCCGCATCCCGGACGGATGCGGTCACACCCGGCCATACGGACCCGGTGTCCCAGAGGTTCACCGGGGGTGCAGACCGATAGGGTCGCGCCCACAGCGACGGGCAGAGGGGGCACGGTGGCAGAGCAGCTCGAGACGCCGGCGTCCGAGCTCTCGAACCGGGTCTGGACCATCCCCAACGCCCTGTCGATGCTCCGGCTGGCCGGTGTCCCGCTGTTCCTCTACTGGGTGCTGGTCACCGAGCAGGACGGCCGCGCGATCCTGCTGCTGATGGCGGCCGGCGCCAGCGACTACTTCGACGGGCTGATCGCGCGCAAGTACGGCCAGTTCACCCGCCTCGGCGCGCTGCTGGACCCGCTCGCGGACCGCCTCTACATCCTCGCGACGCTGCTGGCGCTGGTCTACCGCGACGGCCTGCCGCTGTGGTGGGCGCTGACGCTGATCGGCCGCGACGCGGTCCTGTCGTGCTTCCTGCCGGTCCTGCGGCGCGCGGGCCACGGGCCGCTGCCGGTGCACTTCCTGGGCAAGGCGGCCACGTTCCACCTGCTGTACGCCTTCCCGATGCTGCTCGCCGCCCTGCCCGGCAACGACGGGCTGCTGGCCACGGTCTTCCGGCCGATGGGCTGGGCGTTCGCCACCTGGGGGAGCCTGCTCTACCTCTGGGCCGGCGTGCTCTACGTCCTGCAGGTGCGGCAGGTCCTGCGGGACGACCGGGCAGCGGACCAGACCGCGACGTGAAGGCGGTCGTCATGGCCGGCGGGGAAGGCACCCGCCTGCGGCCGATGACGGTCAACCAGCCCAAGCCGCTCCTGCCGGTGGTCAACCGGCCGATCATGGAGCACGTCCTGCGGCTGCTGAAGCGGCACGGCTTCGACGACACCGTCGTGACGGTGCAGTTCCTGGCCAGCCTCGTGCGCACCCACTTCGGGGACGGCGAGGACCTCGGGATGCACCTGTCGTACGCCACGGAGCAGTCGCCGCTCGGCACCGCGGGCTCGGTCCGCAACGCGCGTGCCGCGCTGTGCGACGACGCGTTCCTGGTGATCTCCGGCGACGCGCTCACCGACATCGACCTCGGCGCCCTGGTCCAGGCCCACCGGGAGACCGGCGCGCTGGTCACGGTCTGCCTGACCCGGGTGCCCGACCCGCTGGAGTTCGGGATCGTCATCCAGCGCGAGGACGGCCGCATCGACCGGTTCCTGGAGAAGCCGACCTGGGGGCAGGTCTTCAGCGACACGGTCAGCACCGGCATCTACGTGATGGAGCCCGAGGTCTTCGACCACGTCGAGGCCAGCGGGCCGGTCGACTGGTCGGCCGACGTCTTCCCGGCGCTGCTCGCGCTCGGCGCCCCGCTGTACGGCCACGTCGCCGAGGGGTACTGGGAGGACGTCGGGAGCCTGGAGAGCTACCGCAAGGCGCACGCCGACGTCCTGAACCGTCGGGTCGACGTGGCGATCGACGGCTTCGAGCTGGCGCCGGGCATCTGGGTCGGCGAGGGCGTCGACATCGATCCGGAGGCCCGGCTGGTCGGACCGCTCTGCCTCGGCAACGACGTCAAGGTCGAGGGCGGCGCCCGGATCGGCGAGCTCTGCGTGCTCGGCGACAACGTCGTGGTCAAGGGCGGCGCCTCGCTGGAGCGCACGGTCGTGCACGACAACGTCTTCGTCGGGCCGCAGGTCAGCGTCCGCGGGGCGGTCCTCGGCAAGAACACCGACGTCATGCGGGCCGCGCGCATCGGCGAGGGCGCGGTCGTGGGTGACGAGTGCGTCGTGGAGGAGGAGGCCTACCTCGCCGACGGCGTGCAGGTCTACCCGTTCAAGACCATCGAGGCCGGCGCGGTGCTGCACACCAGCGTCATCTGGGAGAGCCGGGGCAGCGCGTCCCTGTTCGGCCCGCGCGGTGTGTCCGGGCTGGTCAACGTCGAGATCACGCCGGAGTACGTCGTGCGCCTGGCGTCGGCGTACGCGACGACGCTGCCCAAGGGGAGCGCCGTCGTGACGGCTCGGGACGCCTCGCGCGCCGCCCGTGCGCTGAAGCGCGCCGTCATCTCGGCGCTCAACTCCAGCGCCATCGACGTGCACGACCTCGAGGTGTCACCGCTGCCGGTCACCCGCTTCATGACCGCGCGCAGCGACGCCCGGGGCGGGATCGTGCTGCGGACGACGCCGGACGACCCGCAGTCGGTCGACCTGGTCTTCCTCGACGCGGGCGGCGGCGACCTGCCGCCGTCGCAGCAACGGGTGCTGGAGCGCGTCTTCAGCCGGCACGAGTTCCGGCGGGCCTTCCCGGGCGAGATCGCTGAGCTGACCTTCCCGTCGCGGACCGTCGAGACCTACGTCCAGGAGCTGCTGCGCACCATCGACGTCACCGGCGTCGAGGAGGCCGGGCTCAAGGTCGTGCTCGACACCAGCGGCGGCTCGGTGGCGCTGGTGCTGCCCTCGCTGCTCGGTCGCCTCGGCGTCGAGGTGCTGACGGTCAACAACCGGCTGGACGAGCGCGCCGCCAGCGCGACGGTCGCCGACCACATGCGCGACGTGGAACGGCTCGGCGAGCTGGTGTCGAGCTCGCGGGCGGCCTTCGGGGTCCGGTTCGACGCGGTGGGGGAGCGGATCTCCCTGGTCGACGAGCGCGGCCGGCTCATCCACGACGACCGGGCGCTGCTGGTGGTGCTCGACCTGGTGGCCGCCGAGCGCCGCGGCGGGCGGGTCGCCCTGCCGGTGACCACCACCCGGGTCGCCGAGCAGGTGACGACCTTCCACGGCACCGAGGTTCTCTGGACGTCCACCTCGGCCGCCGACCTCACCCGCGCTGCCGCCACCCCCGGGGTCGTCTTCGCCGGGGACGGTCACGGTGGGTTCGTCCTGCCCGAGCTGTCGCCTGCGCTGGACGGCATCGCGGCGTTCGTCCGGCTGCTGGGCCTGGTGGCCCGCACCCGGCTGACCCTCAGCCAGATCGACGCCCGCATCCCGCACGCGCACCTGGTCGTGCGCTCGGTGCCCACGCCGTGGGCGGTCAAGGGCGCGGTGATGCGGACCGTCCTGGAGGCTGCGGGTGAGCGCGAGGTCGACACCACCGAAGGCGTACGGGTGGTCGAGCCCGACGGGAGCTGGGCGCTCGTCCTGCCGGACCCCTCGGAGGCGGTCACGCATGTGTGGGCCGAGGGGCGCGACGCCGCCGGGGCGGTCGACCTGGTGACGCGGTGGGCCGAGGTCGTGGAGGCCACGCAGCCGTGACCCCGTTCGGGCCCTCTGCTGGGGCAGGATGGGTGGCGTGACGACCGCCCCGCCCCGCCGCGTGGACGGGTCGATGTCGCTGCTGGTCGACATGATGAACAACACCCTCGACGAGGGCTACGCCGAGCGGGCCGCGCGCCGTACCGACGACCCGGCGCCGCCGCGGGTGTCCAGGCCGCACCGGTGGACGGCTGCGCTGGCGCTCGTGGCGCTGGGCGCCGTCACCGGCACCGCCGTCGCGCAGGTGCGCGCCCGGCAGGAGGCCAGCACCGGCTTGCGGGCGGAGCTGGCCGACCAGGTGCGGGCGCGGACGGCGGACACCGAACGGCTCGCCGACCAGGCCGAAGGGCTGCGCACCGAGGTGGCAGCCGCCCAGATGGCCGCGCTGGGGGCGGACGCCGCCGGCCGCAGCACCGCGCGGCGGCTCGAGGCGCTCGGCCTGGCCAGCGGCACGCTCGCCGTCCGCGGCCCCGGCGTCGTGATCACCCTGGCCGACGCCCCGGAGGGGGAGGTCGACCCGGAGGAGTCGCTGCGCGGGGGCACCCCCGGTGACGGCCGCGTCCAGGACCGGGACCTGCAGGACCTGGTCAACGGGTTGAAGGCCGCGGGCGCGGAGGCGGTGAGCGTCAACGACGTCCGGCTCACGGCGCTGACGGCCATCCGCAGCGCCGGCGACACGGTCCTGGTCGACTTCCGGCTGCTGTCCCCGCCGTACGTCGTCCGCGCCGTCGGCGATCCCCAGCGGCTCGAGCTGGAGCTGCGGGACGGGCCGACCGGGCGGCGCCTGGCGACCTACACGCAGCTCTACGGGCTGGGCTTCGAGGTGCGCCGCTCGGAGTCGCTCCGGCTGCCGGGCGCGAGCACGCCCGAGCTGCGCAACGCGCTGACCGAGGAGGACCGCTCGTGATCCCCGCTCTCGCTCTGGTCCTCGGCGTCGTGCTGGGGCTCGTGCTGGAGCCGACCGTGCCGGGCGCGCTGCAGCCCTACCTGCCGATCGCGGTCGTGGCGGCGCTGGACGCGGTGTTCGGCGCCGTCCGGGCGCAGCTCGAGGGGATCTTCGACGACCGCGTGTTCGTCGTCTCCTTCGTGAGCAACGTCGTCGTGGCCGGGCTCGTGGTCTTCCTCGGCGACCAGCTCGGCGTCGGCGGCCAGCTGTCGACCGGCGTCGTCGTCGTCCTCGGCATCCGCATCTTCAGCAACGCCGCGGCCATCCGCCGGCGCGTCTTCCACGCATGAGCGCACCCCACCACGCCGCGGACCACGGGAGTGCGCCGGCCCCCGCGCCGTCGCGCAGCCCGCTCCGGTCCCTGCTCACCCCGCGACTGCGGCGGGTCGACCTCGCCGTCGCGGCGCTGCTCGCGGTCCTCGGCTTCGCCGCCGTCGTCCAGGTGCGGTCCACCCAGGAGGACGGCCCGCTCGCCGCCGCCCGCCAGGAGGACCTCGTGCAGATCCTCGATGAGCTCGCCAACCGCAACGACCGGCTGCGGGCCGAGGTGTCTGCGCTCAACCAGACGCGCGCCGAGCTCGGCAGCGGCGGCGACCGGACCGCGGCGCTCGCCGAGGCCCGACGTCGCACGCAGCTGCTCGGGGTGCTGGCCGGGACGGTGGCCGCCAGCGGACCGGGCCTGCTGCTCACCATCACCGACCCCGAGGAGCGGATCGGGCCCGAGGTGCTGCTCGACGCGCTCGAGGAGCTGCGCGCTGCAGGCGCCGAGGCCATCCAGCTCGAAGGGCCGGTCGACCTGTCCGTCGACCCCAGCAAGGCCGCCGCGGGCGCGCAGGTACGGGTCGTGGTCGGCACCTCACTGGTCGAGGGCGAGGAGGGCGGCGTGCTCGTCGACGACGTGGTCCTGTACCCGCCGTACCGCTTCGTCGTCGTCGGCGACGCCGGCACCCTGGCCTCGGCGGTGGGCATCCCCGGCGGGGTCGCCGACAACGTCGAGCAGCGCGGTGGCACGGCCCTGGTCGAGCGCCGGGACGAGGTCCGCGTGGGCGCCTTGCGGGTGCTCGAGCCGCCTCGTTACGCTCGCCCCGCCCCCCGGTCCGGGGGCTGACCGCACCCGAGGGAAGGCCCTGTCCGTGGAGCTGAAGTACACCGCCGAGCACGAGTGGATTGCCGTCGTCGGCTCCGGCGACGACGCCGTGCTGCGGATCGGCATCACGCCGTACGCGCAGGAGGCCCTGGGCGACATCGTCTTCGTGACCCTGCCGGCCGTCGGCACCGAAGTGACCCCCGGCCAGTCGTTCGGCGAGGTCGAGAGCACCAAGAGCGTCTCGGACGTCTACGCCCCGGTCGCCGGCACGGTGACCGGCCGCAACGAGCAGCTCGACAGCGCGCCCGAGCTGGTCAACTCCGACCCGCTCGGCGAGGGCTGGATGGTGGAGCTGCGTCCGGCCGACGGCGTCGAGGCGGCGCTGGCGTCGGACGGGCTGCTCGACGAGGCGGCGTACGCGGCGCTGACGGCCAGCGCCTGACCGGTCGCGACGGCGCTGTCTCGACCTCAGGTCGAGGTTCGCCAGACGCATCCTCATGGGGCGGTTGACCCCCTTCGCGCCGTCGCACTAGGTTCGCCCTCCGAGCCGGGCCCGCACCACGACGGCCCCTCGGGGACCGGCGGGCACGGCCCGCAGACCAGACTCCGGAGGCGGCGACAACCGTGTTCTGCACCCAGTGCGGCCATCAGAACGCCGAGGGCAGCCGGTTCTGCGCTCGCTGCGGGACCGCGTTGTCCCGCGGGTCCGAGGGCGCGGCGAGCGCCGTCGAGACCACCTCGACGATCTCCCTGTCGGCGCTCGAGGGCGCCCTGGAGAACGACGGTGGCGCGGCGGCTGCGGAGCCGGCCGCCGCGGATGCCGCTCCGGTGGAGGCCCTGCCGCCGGGCAGCGCGCTACTGGTGGTCAAGCGCGGCCCGAATGCCGGCAGCCGCTTCCTGCTCGACGCCGACGTGACGACGGCCGGGCGGCACCCGGAGTCCGACATCTTCCTCGACGACGTGACCGTCTCGCGGCGGCACGCGGAGTTCGTCCGCGAGGGGTCCGGCTTCGTCGTGCGCGACGTCGGCAGCCTCAACGGCACCTACCTCAACCGCGAGCGCATCGACGCCGCCGGCCTCGCCGGCGGGGACGAGGTGCAGATCGGCAAGTACCGGCTGGTGTTCCTCGTGGGCTCGCGCGGCAACGACGCGTGACCAGCGCCGCCAACGCCGTGCCCACCCGCGCCTTCATGAGCATCGGCGAGGTGCTCGGACAGCTGCGCCCGGACTTCCCGGACATCACGATCAGCAAGATCCGCTTCCTGGAGGCGGAGGGGCTGATCGAGCCCGAGCGCACCGCGTCGGGCTACCGGAAGTTCTCCCGCGAGGACCTGTCCCGGCTGCGCTACGTGCTGTCGGCGCAGCGCGACCACTACCTCCCGCTGCGGGTCATCAAGGAGCACCTGGACGCGATCGACCGCGGCCTCGAGCCCCCGGCGCTGGGCACCGGCGGGCCAAAGGTCCCGCGCGCGCTGGTCGCGGCGGAGGGCCTGCCGGACGCCTCGTCCTTCCTGCCCGAGGTCAGCGAGATCCGGCTGTCCCGTGGCGAGCTGCTGTCGGCGGCCGGCCTGCAGCCCGAGCAGCTCGACCAGCTCGAGCAGTACGGCCTGGTCTCCCCGCGCCAGGGCGGCAGCCACTACGACGGCGACGCGCTGGTGATCTCCAAGACCGTGGCCGAGATGGCCCGCTTCGGCATCGAGGCCCGCCACCTGCGGCCGTTCAAGAGCGCCGCCGAGCGCGAGATCGGGCTGGTCGAGCAGGTCGTGACCCCGCTGGTGCGCCAGCGCAACCCCGAGGCGCGGGCCCGGGCCGACGAGGTCGCCCGTGAGCTGGCGGCGCTGTCGGTCAAGCTCCACGCGACGCTCGTCCGGGCCGGACTCGGCCCGGGTCTGAGACGCTGAGCGGGCTGCTCCGGGAGTAGGCTCGATCCACCGCACGACGAGCCCCGGAGGACCGCGTGGAGCCAGCCGACGAAGGCACCCAGCTGTCCGAGCTGAGCGTGGTCGGCGTGCGCGTCGAGCTGCCCAGCCAGCAGCCCATCGTGCTGCTCAAGGAGGTCGCGGGGGAGCGCTACCTCCCGATCTGGATCGGCGCCGTCGAGGCCACCGCGATCGCGTTCGCCCAGCAGGGCGTCGTCACCGCCCGCCCGATGACGCACGACCTGCTCCGCGACCTGCTGGACGCGTTCGAGAAGCCGCTGCAGACGGTCACCATCACCGAGCTGCGCGAGGGCGTCTTCTACGCCGAGCTCGCCTTCGAGGGGGGCGTCGTCGTCAGCGCCCGACCGTCCGACGCCATCGCGCTCGCGATGCGCAGTGGCGCCACGATCCGCGGCGAGGAGGCGGTTCTGGCCGAGGCCGGCATCGCCATCCCGGACGAGCAGGAGGACGAGGTGGAGAAGTTCCGCGAGTTCCTCGACAACGTGACCCCCGAGGACTTCGAGAGCGGCACCTGATCCTCAGCCTGCACTGCAGGTCGAGGGTTGCGACATGCCGCTCGACATCGTTGACCTGACCTCGAGGACTGCCTAGCGTCCCCGTCCTGGTCGACCCGCGACGGACCCCGGAGGGGGCAGCCGCCCGCCGGCCCCGCCGCAGCAGCAGGACCGCAGACAGGAGTCGACCGTGGTGGACGAGCCGGACGTCGGGACACCCGCACGTGCACCGCTGGGCCTGCAGGGGACGCTGTTCGACGACCTGCCCGAGGCCGAGCGCCCGGGCGGCTCCGAGCAGGACATCGGCTACCGCGGCCCGACGGCGTGCAACGTCGCCGGCATCACCTACCGCCAGCTCGACTACTGGGCGCGCACCGGACTGGTCGAGCCGACCGTCCGCGAGGCCTCGGGCTCCGGCACGCACCGGCTCTACTCCTTCCGCGACATCCTGGTCCTCAAGGTCGTCAAGAAGCTGCTCGACGCCGGCGTCTCGCTGGTCAACATCCGCACTGCCATCTCGACCCTGCGCGACCGGGGCGTGGCCGACCTCGCGCAGATCACGCTGATGAGCGACGGCACGACCGTCTACGAGTGCACGTCCGCGGACGAGGTCGTCGACCTGCTGCAGGGCGGCCAGGCCGTGTTCGCGATCGCCGTCGGGCGGCACGTCCGCGACGTCGAGGGCACCCTCGCGGCGCTGCCGGGGGAGCGGGCCACCGCCGACAGCACGGCGGTCGTCCCCGCCGATGCCGCCGACGAGCTGTCCAGCCGCCGCCGCCGCCGCACGACCGCCTGACCCGCGCACCCGCGGCGCTGCTCTGCTGCGACCACCGCCGCTGCGGAGCCGTGATCCACCACGGATCGCCGTCTCGCAACGGGAAGATCAGCGTGGACGGGGGCGCGTCGCGGGCTGGAGCGGCGGGCGACCGCGGGGTAGCCTGGGCGCTCGCCGAGCACCCCGTACGGGAGAGTCCCCTCACCGCCAGTGAGGGGCGCCGAAGGAGCAATCCTCCCCAGGAACACCAACCTCTCAGGCACCCGGACCGCACGGGGCGAGGCGACTCTGGAAAGCGCGCTCGCCCTTGAGACGAGGGACGGCGCCACCGACGGTGCAAGCCCGCAGCTGACGAAGCGACCGGGTGAAGCTCTCAGGTCCCAGGACAGAGCGGGGAGGGCAGCTGGTGCGCGCCCGCGCGCCAGCCGGCCAGACCCGCCTGGAGCCCTCCCATGACCGTGAAGAGCCTGCGCGACCTCGAGACCGCCGCCCCGTTCGAGGTCCGGCACATCGGCCCCGGCCCGGACGAGCAGGCCAAGATGCTGGCCGTCCTGGGCCGCGGGAGCCTCGAGGAGCTCGCGCAGGAGGCGGTGCCCGAGGCGATCCGCGCCACCGAGCGGCTCGCCCTGCCGGCGGGCCTGTCCGAGCCCGAGGTCCTCGCCGAGCTCCGGGCGCTGGCCGACCAGAACACCGTGACCACGCCGATGATCGGGCTGGGCTACTACGGCACGCACACCCCGCCGGTGATCCTGCGCAACGTCCTGGAGAACCCGGCCTGGTACACCGCCTACACGCCCTACCAGCCCGAGATCAGCCAGGGCCGGCTCGAGGCACTGCTCAACTTCCAGACCGTCGTCACCGACCTGACCGGGCTGGACATCGCCGGCAGCAGCCTGCTCGACGAGGGCACCGCGGCCGCCGAGGCGATGACGCTGGCCCGGCGCAGCAGCAAGGCGCCCCAGGACGCAGTCTTCGTCATCGACGCCGACTGCCATCCGCAGACCATCGCGGTCGTCCAGACCCGCGCCCTCCCGCTCGGCCTCGAGGTACGGGTCGAGGACCTCAGCGGCGGCCTGCCCGCGGGCGAGGCCTTCGGCGTGCTCGTGCAGTACCCCGGCAGCAGCGGCGTCGTCCGCGACCCGAGGCCAGTCCTCGACGCCGCCCACGAGCGGGGCGCCATCGCGGTCGTCGCCTCCGACCTGCTCGCCCTGACCCTGCTCACCAGCCCGGGCGAGCTCGGCGCCGACGTCGTCGTCGGCACCAGCCAGCGCTTCGGCGTCCCGCTGGGCTACGGCGGTCCGCACGCCGGCTTCCTCGCCGTCCGCAAGGGACTGGAGCGCACGATGCCCGGGCGACTGGTCGGGGTGAGCGTCGACGCCGACGGCAACCAGGCCTTCCGCCTCGCGCTGCAGACCCGTGAGCAGCACATCCGCCGGGAGAAGGCCACCAGCAACATCTGCACCGCGCAGGTGCTGCTCGCGGTCATCGCCGGCATGTACGCCTGCTACCACGGGCCGGACGGCCTCAAGGACATCGCGCAGCGCACGCACCGCTACGCGACCCTGCTCGCGAAGGCGCTGGGCAGCACCCGGCACGCCGCCTTCTTCGACACCCTGACCGTCGAGGTTCCCGGCCGGGCTCAGCAGGTCGTCGATGCCGCGGCCCGGGCGGGCATCGACCTGCGCCTCGTGGACGCCGCCACGGTCGGCATCAGCACGGACGAGACGACCACCCGGGCGCACCTCGACGCGGTCGTCGCGGCGTTCGGGGGCGAGCCCCAGGACTGGGACGCCCTCGACGCCGACACCCCCGAGGCCCTGCCGGCCGAGCTGCTCCGCACCAGCTCGTACCTCAGCCACCCCGTCTTCTCGACCCACCGCAGCGAGACCGCGATGCTGCGCTACCTGCGGCGCCTGTCCGACAAGGACCTCGCGCTCGACCGGACGATGATCCCGCTGGGCTCCTGCACCATGAAGCTCAACGCCACCACCGAGATGGAGCCGGTGACCTGGCCGGAGTTCGGCGCGCTGCACCCGTTCACGCCCGCCGTCAACGCGCAGGGCTACCGGCGGCTCGTCGACGACCTCGAGCAGTGGCTGTGCGAGATCACCGGCTACGACGCGGTGAGCCTGCAGCCCAACGCCGGCAGCCAGGGCGAGTTCGCGGGGCTGCTCGCGATCCGCGGCTACCACCTGGCCAACGGCGACGACCAGCGCGACGTCTGCCTCATCCCGGCCAGCGCCCACGGGACGAACGCCGCCAGCGCCGTCATGGCCGGCATGCGCGTCGTCGTCGTCGCGACGGCCCCGACGGGCGACGTCGACACCGAGGACCTGCACGCCAAGATCGCTCAGCACGGCGACCGCTTGGCCGCGCTGATGGTTACCTACCCGAGCACGCACGGCGTCTTCGAGGACACGATCACCGACATCTGCGCCTCGGTGCACGAGGCCGGCGGTCAGGTCTACGTCGACGGGGCGAACCTCAACGCCCTGGTCGGCCTGGCCCGACCCGGGAAGTTCGGGGCGGACGTCAGCCACCTCAACCTCCACAAGACGTTCTGCATCCCGCACGGCGGCGGCGGCCCCGGCGTCGGCCCGGTCGCGGTGCGCGCGCACCTCGCCCCGCACCTGCCGAACCACCCGCTCGCCCCCGAGGCCGGTCCGGCCACCGGACCCGGTCCGATCAGCGCGGCGCCGTACGGCAGCGCGAGCATCCTGCCGATCAGCTGGGCCTACGTCCGGCTCATGGGCGGCGAGGGCCTCACCCGCGCCACCCAGGTCGCGGTCCTGAACGCCAACTACGTGGCGCACCGGCTGCAGCCGCACTTCCCGGTGCTCTACACCGGTCGCGGCGGGCTGGTCGCGCACGAGTGCATCGTCGACCTGCGTCAGATCACCAAGGAGACCGGTGTCAGCGTCGACGACGTCGCGAAGCGGCTGGTCGACTACGGCTTCCACGCGCCGACGATGAGCTTCCCGGTCGCCGGGACGCTGATGATCGAGCCGACCGAGAGCGAGGACCTGGCCGAGCTGGACCGCTTCTGCGACGCGATGATCGCGATCCGCAAGGAGATCGACGAGGTCGCCGCCGGCACGTGGCCGAAGGACGACAACCCGCTGCACAACGCCCCGCACACCGCGTCGTGCCTGGCGGGGGAGTGGGACCGCAGCTACGCGCGCGAGACGGCGGCGTTCCCGCCCGGGGTCACGCGGTCGAGCAAGTACTGGCCGCCGGTCCGGCGGATCGACGGGGCGTACGGCGACCGCAACCTGGTCTGCTCGTGTCCGAGCCCTTCCGCGTACGAGGAGTAGCGCATAAGGGACTGCGTACGAGGAGAGCCAGGCAGGCCCTCACGCCGCGGGGGTCCAGATGCGGCAGGCCGGGCGGTGCGGCGCGACCGTCCGGCCGTCGGGCAGGATCTCCCCAGTGTCCTCGAACAGCACGACCCCGTTGCAGAGCAGGCTCCAGCCCTGCTCGGGGTGCCGGCTGACCACGCGCGCGGCGTCGTGATCAGCGGCCCAGGCCGGGGGACAGGCGGGGCTGTGGCTGCAGGGATCGCACATCGTCGTGCTCCAGGTCAGGGGCTGCGGAGGTGGTGCTGGGTGTGGTTCGTGTCACAGTGCTCTTCGGACGGGTTCCGTGAGGCCTGAACGCTTGATCGGGGGACAACTGCCGGGCCAGCCCCGAGGCTGGCACCGCGAGGTCGCCCGCCTCGAGTGGCGCGCCGACGACCCGGGCGAACCTGCGGTGCTGGTCGAGGGCTTCCTCGGTGACCACGTGCGGAGCGGCCGGGCGGTCGCGCTGCTGCTCGGGGCGCAGGGCTGCGCGCGGCTGGCCGGGCTGCCCGAAGGACCGCCGTCGCCGGTGCCCGCGGTACCGGAGCTGGTGGCGGTCGCCCTGGCGCCCGGCGCCGCCCCACCGCGGGACGAGGCGCCCGTGGACGTGGGGGAGTGGACGACCTCCTGGACCGACGCCGAGCACGCCGCCGCCGTCGACGCCGTCCGGGAGGCGATCGGGCGCGGCGACGTCTACCAGGCCAACGTCGTCGGCCACCGCAGCGCCCCGCACCGCAGCCGGCCGCTGGACCTCGCGCACGCGGTGGCCGCGCTGCCGGGCGCGACGTACGGGGGAGTGCTGGCCGGCGACGGCTGGGCCATCGGCTGCGCGTCGCCGGAGCAGCTGGTCCGGGTGGTCGGCGACCGCATCACGACCGTGCCGATCAAGGGCACGCTGCGGATCGCCCCCGGCTCGGACGCGCTGCTGCGGAGCAGCACCAAGGACCGCGCCGAGCACGTCATGATCGTCGACCTCGAGCGCAACGACCTCTCCCGGGTCGCCGTCACCGGCAGCGTCCAGGTCGAGGAGCTCTTCGCGCTGCAGGAGTGGGCCGGCCTGTGGCAGGCCTCCTCGACGGTGGCCGCGCAGCTCCGGCCGGACGCCGGGGTGCCGGAGGTGCTGCGGGCGCTGCTGCCGGGGGGATCAGTGACGGGCGCGCCGAAGCGGGCGGCCTGCGCGCTGCTGGCCGGCCTCGAGCCGGTCGGGCGCGGCCCGTCGATGGGGGCCTTCGGCACGATCACGGTCGGCGGGCTCGACCTCGGGCTGACGATCCGCACGATCGCCGCGGACGAGCAGCGCGTGCACCTGTGGGCCGGCGGCGGCATCACCTGGAGCAGTGACCCCGTGGCCGAGGTGGATGAGGCGCACGCGAAGGCCGGGCCGGTGCTGAGAACGCTGGCTCAGGTCCGGCCCTCGTCCTCCTGAGCCCGCTGCAGCACCGGCTCCTCGCCCATCCAGCGCGCCCGGAGCACCGGGAAGCCCGCCCCCTCGTAGGCGTCGCAGACCTGCTCGTCGTCGTCGACCACGACGGCGACGGTGCGGTCCTCGGCCAGCCGGCGCAGCAGCTCGAGCTTGGCGACCCGCGCCGGCCGGAAGTCTCGGCCGCGCCGCATCGAGAGCGTCCCCTCGGGCAGCCCGTGCTGCCGGAACCACGCCAGGGTGTCCCGTCGGCAGCGCTCCGGGCGTCCCGTCACGTAGACGATCTCGCAGTCCTTCGCGCTCTCGACGGCCAGGGCCACCCCCTGCGCGAGCGGCGGATCGTCGATCGCGGCGCCGAAGAAGCCGTCCCAGTCCTTGGGCTTGCGCTCGACGAAGCGCAGCCGGTGCCGGACGTCGGCCAGCACCCCGTCGATGTCGAACACCGCCAGCGGCCTCACGCCGGCACCGCCTCTCGTCGTACGGCCCGCTCGAGCGGCAGCAGGGACAGCAGCGCGACGCAGTGCGGCAGGAAGATGATCGTGATCATCGAGAACGTCATGACGTGGAAGCCGAGGAAGCCCAGCGCGAGCAGCCAGGTCACCCGCGGGTCGCGCCAGCGGACGAGCAGCAGCGGCGCGACGACCAGCTCCATGACCATGATCCCGTACTGCGCGGCGTGCAGCACCCAGGGCACGTCCAGCAGCGGCTCGGACAGCGGAGTGCTGCGGCGCAGGACCGCGCGGGTGAGCGTGGCGCCGTCGACCCAGTCCCACCCGCCGAAGCGGATCTTGGCCACGGCGGCCAGGACGTACGTCGCGACGACGGCGAGCGCGACCATCGACAGCGCCCAGCCCGCCGCTTCGGAGCGGTCTCGCGAGCGCAGCGACGCCCGCCCGACGCTCGGCAGGACGAACAGCGCCACCAGGAAGGCGAACCGGTCGTGGTCGACCTTGCCGTAGCTCATCGCCACGACCATCCACTCGAGGTAGAGCACCGCGACCAGCCAGCCGGCGACGCGGGGGAGGACGTCCCGGACGGCAGCCGCGGCCGCGAGCAGCGCGGCCGCGACGAGCAGCACCAGGAAGACCTCGACCCACGGTCCGGGCGTCGGCAGGGGCAGCAGCCGGCCGATCCGCAGCGGGACGTACAGCTCGCCCGGCACCTGGGCGTGCCCGCGCACCCACGTCGTGGTGAGTAGCACGTCGATCGGGACGAACAGGTAGACGAGCACCCTCAGGACCGCCACGCGGGCCAGGGGAGCGGGGGAGAAGAGCCAGGTCACGGTCGCCGCCAGCTCGCCACGACCTGCTCGGTCTGCTCGCCCGTCGGCCGGCTGTCGCGCAGCCGGTAGCGCAGCTCGACGACCCGGACCTCGGCGTACGGCGGCTCGTCCGGCCGCAGCCGGTCGTGCGCGGCGGCCAGCTGGGCGAGCAGCGCGGGGTCGGCCCGGAAACGCTGCACCTGTCCCTCGACCTCCGCGCGCTTGAGGCCGGTGGAGCGCTCGTCGACCACCAGGACGCGGCCGTCGGGGGAGACCGCCTCGACGCGGGTGCTCACGACCGCGCCATCCGGGTCGTCGCGGGTGCTGTACATCCGGAACGGGCCGAACGGGAAGTCGTCGTCCTGGCCCACGAACGTGCCCGCCAGCGTGAGCAACGCGAGCAGCAGCGTGACCACCACGCGGGCCCGTCGTCCGGCGGCGCTGAGCACGACGCTCACCCTAGCGAGGCAGGCGTTGATCACAGGATGTCACTCAAGGTGACGAAGGGTTGCGTCGAGGAACAGGACAACTGCCCCACGGAGAGGTCCTGCGATGCGCCTGCGGTCACTGTCTGTTGCCTTACTGGCCGGCGTCGCCCTCGTCCCGGTGAGTGCCTCCGCCGCCCCCGCCTCCGCCGACAGCGCGTCCGTCGCCTCCGGCGCGGCGGGCACCTTCAAGACCTCCGCGGCCCAGCGCGCCAAGCGCGCGGCGCTGTCCGCGCCGGCGCAGTCGGCCCGGACGGCCGGCCCGACGGTCACGGTGTCGTACGCCTCCCGCGTCCTGACCCTGACCAACGCCGAGCGCACCCGCCGCGGCCTGCGCGCGCTGTCGTTCTCCAGCTGCGCCGAGGGCTTCGCGGACACCTGGGCCGACCGGCTCGCCGCCGCCGGCAGCCTGTCGCACCAGGCGCTGTCGCCGATCCTCAGCGCGTGCAGCGCCCGCGGCGTCGGCGAGAACGTCGCCTTCGGCAACGTCAGCCCGGAGCAGCTCGTCGCCATGTGGATGGGTTCCACCGGCCACCGCGCCAACATCCTCAACCCGTCCTTCACGCACCTCGGCGTCGGCGACGTGACCACGTCGACCGGCCGCGTGTACGGCGTGCAGGTGTTCCTGACGCTCTAGCAGCCCCCTCCGGACCGCGCCCGGCAGGACGAGACTGAGCACCTCGTCCGCCGGGCGCCGTCATGCCCACGCGGCCCGGTCCGTCCTGTTGATTGACATAGTGTCGATTATCGGCGGCTTCCACCCACGGCCGGAAGCGACACGGCGGCTGTGTCCGTCCTTGGCTGCTGCCGGGGCTGAGCGGCAACGTACTTCGGCACAACGGAATCGCCAGCGCACTGTCCTGAGGGTTAGACATGCATTACTACCGGCCAGCGCGCAACCAACGGTGCGTCACAAACGTATGTACAGATAGTGACGTCCCGGACATCCCGGGCGGCCCCCTGACCCAGGAGCCACTGATGACCGCTGTCCCCGTTCGCAAGATCGTCACCGCTGGCAGCATCACCCTCGCGTTGGCGCTCGCCGCACCCGTTGCGGCCTTCGCCGACGCGGCCGTTCCCGCGAGTCCTAGTGACAAGAAGGCGTCGGAAGCGGAACGGACGCCCACGTCGTCCTCGTCGGCGCAGGCTCGTCCCGCGGGTAACTCGGGTGTGGGTGACGAGGACGCCAACGAGCGCAAGGTGACCCTCTGCCACGCGACCGGCAGCCAGAGCAATCCCTACGAGCTCATCACGATCTCCAAGGCTGCCGTGCTGAACGGGCACGCCGACCACCAGGACGTCGAGGACATCATCCCGAGCTTCACCTACACCGACCGGGACGGAAAGACCCAGACCTTCGCCGCGCAGGGCGACCAGAGGATCCTGACCGCGCAGTGCGCCACGCCGGCTGACAACGGCGGCAACGGCGGGAACGGCGGCGACGGCGGGAACGGCGGGAACGGCGGGAACGGCGGCAACAACGGCGGCGGCAACAACGGTGGCGGCAACAACGGCGGCGGCAACGGCAATCAGGCTCCGGCGAACGGCGGCGGCGTCCAGCAGCCGCAGCAGGCTCCGGCGAACGGCGGCGGCACGCCCGCACAGCCGCAGCAGCAGCCGGCCACTGTCGGCACGACTCAGCAGCCCGCGCAGGCGCCGGTCACCGGCGGCGGTGCCACGACGGCGGTGCAGCCCGTGATCGCGCCGGCGTCAACGCCCGTCGTCATCTCGGGCATGACGAACGCACCGGCAGCCGCTGCGCCGACGCCCGTCGCGGGCGCACCGGTGAGCGCGCCGGCGGTCGCCGGCCAGGGCGTCGCCAGCACTGTGGTTGAAGCGGCCCCGGCCGGGTCGGGCGGCGGGCTCGTCACGGCGGCAGCGCGCGGTGCGGTCGGCCCCGCCGCCCTGCCCTTCACCGGCAGTAGCGACCTGAGCGTCCTGCTCGCCCTGGGCCTGGGTGTCCTCGGCGTGGGCGCGCTGGCCAACCGCGTCGGCGCCCGCGAGCAGCGGGCGGCGCACGCCGCTCGCTGATCTGCGCGCCCAGAAGGCCGGTCACTGCTCGTCGCGGTGACCGGCCTTCGGCGAATCAGGGCGCCTCTTCGATCAAGCGGCGCCCCCGGAGGGTCGACGTAGGAGGATGCGCACGCCCCCTCTCCTGCTCGCCCTGGTCACCGTGTCCTGCGTCGTCTCCGCTCCGGCGCACGCCGCGATGACCACACCGAAGTTCTCCCAGCCGGTCGAACGTCTCGCCGCCTACGACCCGCAGAGCACCTGCAGCCCGACCGCCAAGCCGGGCACCAGTCGCTTCGCGGCCGCCGTCGTCCGGTCCTACGCGGGCACCGGGACATACGGCATCGTCCGCGCCTGCCACCTCGGGGGACGCAGCGAGCACAAGGAGGGACGCGCCTGGGACTGGCGGGTCGACGCGGCGGACCCGAAGCAGCGGGCTCAGGCGCACGACTTACTGCGCTGGCTGTTCGCCAGCGACGCGCTGGGCAACCGCGCGGCCAACGCCCGGCGGGTCGGCCTCATGTACCTGATCCACGACCGCAAGATCTGGTCGGCGTACGGCGCCGGGACCGGGTGGCGCCCCTACACGGGACCCAACCCGCACACCGACCACATGCACATGTCGTTCAGCCGGGCCGGCGCGAAGGCCCAGACGTCGTGGCACACCGCCGTCGGGTCCGGCGCTGTCACCGGCACTCCCCGAGTTCTGCCCGTGCCGACCCGCACCGCGCCGCTCCCGGCGCCCAAGCGCAACCCCACCCCGGCCCGGCCCGACCGGCTGCCCAGCGCGGACCGCGATGCCGAGGGCGGCTGGCGGCCGGCCGACCACCACGGGCGCGAGGAGAGCCGTGGGGACGGCAAGCGCACCAGGGCGCAGCGCGACGCCCAGGACCGCCGCGACGAGCAAACTGACCCTCGTGACGTCGGCCGTGAGGGCCGCCGTCGAGGCTGGTAGGCGTCTCTTCGGCTAGGAGTCGACCTGCGCCGCCGCGTCGAGAGCGTCGTCCAGGCGTCGCTCTCCGCCCGGCTCGCCGTCCTCGACCGCCTGCACCGCACGGGAGACCTCGATCATCGTCTCGCGGTCGACGACCTTGACCCGCTCGCGCGGCGTGTCGCCGACGGGGCCGTACGCCTCGCCGAGGGCGAGCTCGTGGGCGTCCAGGAGCTGCCAGCCGTCCCACGTCGTGTAGGCGATGCCTTGGGCGTGCAGGAACTCGGTGACCGCCTCCACCGACGGCTCGGCCGCCTCGGGCATCGTGTCGAGATCGTCGAGCATCGAGCCGATGGTCTCGATCGCGTCGCCCTTGGTGTGCCCGATCAGGCCGACCGGGCCGCGCTTGACCCAGCCGTTGACGTAGACGCCCGGCAGCGGCGCGCCGTCCAGACCCAGCACGCGGCCGCGCGCGTGCGGCACGACGTGGTTGCTGGCATCCCAGGGCAGGCCGGGCAGCTCGCTGGAGCGGTAGCCGACGCAGCGGTAGACCGCCTGCACGGGCCAGTCGTGGAACTCCCCCGTACCGCGAACGTTGCCGTCGCCGGTCAGCTCGGTGCGCTCGGTCCGGAACGACTCGACGCGCCCATCGCCGGTGACCTCGACCGGCGACTCGAAGAAGTGCAGCCAGAGCTTGCGCGGGCGGTCGCCCAGGCCCTTGTCGGCGGTGCGCATCGCGTACTTCTCGAGCTCGCGCACCACCAGCTTGGTCTGGTTGTCGGAGTTGATCGCGGCGACCGAGCCGTCGTCGTACTCGATGTCCTCGGGGTTGACCAGGACCTCGACGTTGGGCGAGTGGTCGAGCTCGCGCAGCTCTAGCGGCGTGAACTTCGCCTGGGCCGGCCCGCGCCGGGCGAAGACGTGGACCTCCTTCACCGGCGAGGCCTTGAGCCCCCGGTAGACGTTGTCCGGGATCTCGGTCACCAGCAGCTCGTCGGCCGTCTTGGACAGCATCCGGGCGACGTCCAGGCCGACGTTGCCGGCGCCGACGACGGCGATCGACCCGGCGTCCAGCGGCCACTCGCGCGGCACGTCCGGGTGGCCGTCGAACCAGGACACGAAGTCGGCGCCGCCGTAGCTGCCCGGCAGGTCGATCCCGGGGATGTCGAGGTCGCGGTCCTTCTCGGCGCCGGTCGTGAACACGACCGCGTCGTAGTAGCGGCGCAGGTCCTCGAGCTTGACGTCGACGCCGTACTCCACATTGCCCAGCAGCCGGATCTGCGGCTTGGACAGCACCTGGTGCAGCGCCTTGACGATGCCCTTGATGCGCGGGTGGTCCGGCGCGACGCCGTAGCGGATCAGGCCGAAGGGCGCGGGCTGGCGCTCGTACAGGTCGATCGAGACCGGGGTGTCGGACTTCATCAGCACGTCGGCGGCGTAGATGCCGGCGGGGCCGGCGCCCACGATCGCCACCCGCAGCGGGCGGTCCTGCGTCCCTGGGCGCGCCACGGGGTCTCCTCGACGTCGACGGTCTGGATCGATCCTCCCATTGTCACCGTCGACAAGCAGACTTCGCGCCGGCCGGAGGTGACCTGCACCACCTAGAGCAGACCCGCCAGCAGCACCAGGCCGAGGACGGCGAACAGCCCAGCGGTGCCCAGGCGCACAGCCCGGACCGGCAGGCGCCGGAACAGCGCCATGCCCAGCACGATGGCCAGCGCGTCGGCCAGCACGAAGCCCACTGTGCCGCCCAGCCACGTCCACAGTGGCGCCTCGCGGGTGGCCAGTGCCGCGGTCGCCAGCATCGTCTTGTCGCCCAGCTCGGCGACGAACAGCGCCCCGAAGCTCAGCAGCACGGTCGAGCCCGCGCGGGCAGGGGTCAGCGGTCCGGCGTCGTCACTGCGGCGCAGGACGAGCGCGGCGGCCACCAGGAAGCTCAGTGCCGCGACGACCGTGACGGTGCGCAGGGGGACGGCGGAGGCCAGTGCGGCGCCGAGGCCGGCCGACAGGCCCTGCAGCAGCAGTGCGGCCAGGCTGACTCCCGCGAGGACCTGCAGCGCCGGCCGCCGGGCCGCGAGGGTCATCGCCAGCAGCTGGCTCTTATCGCCGAGCTCGGCGAGGAACACCACGCCGAGGGCGAGCAAGAAGGCGTACAACGCGTCTCCGTCCCGGCCGGGACGGCTGCGGGGGGACGCCTCCGGCCCGGCAGTCGTCTGCCGTGGGCCGAAGGTCTCGCCCGCCCACCTCGAGAGGTGGACCCGGCTGACCGGGCTTGCCCGAGGGCGCGCCAGCATGTCGACCAACCGGTGAGGGGGCTACTCCCCTTCGTTCGTACGAGGAGCAGTCTAGCGGTCAGCCGAGCCGGACGAGGCGGACCGACGGGGCGTCGTACACGCGGCGGACCACGACGCGGCCCAGGGTGGCCGAGGCGTCGACCATGTAGCCGTGCCCGAGGTAGACGCCCAGGTGCGGCTGGTCCGGGCGGTCGTAGACGACCAGGTCGCCGACGCGGGCATCGGCCAGCGCGACCGGCTTCGCCTTGGCCAGCAGGGCTTTCCGGTCGCTGGGGAGCGCCCCTCCCCCGGCGTGCTTCCACGCGGCGGTGACCAGCGAGACGTCGTTCCAGGCGGTGGGTCCGACGGGGCGGCCCGCGACGGACTTGGCGTTGGCGGCGGACTTGAGGGCGAGGGTGCTGGAGGGGGCCTTCTGGACGCCGGGCAGGCCGGCGAGCGGGGCGAGGGCGGGCTTGGCGGCGGGCTTGGCGACAGCGGTCGGCTTGGCGATCGGCTTGGCGACCGGCTTGGCCACCGGCTTGGCGATCGGCTTGGCCACCGGCTTGACGACCGGCTCGGTGCTCGTCGTCGTCCCGCTGATCGACCGGGGCGCGGCGGCAGCGGCCGGTGAGTCGGCCACCGGTGCTGAGGGCAGCGGCGCAGGCAGCGGGGGCGGCGTCCACGGCGTGACGGCGGGCATCCCCGGCCGGGGTACCCGTCCGTACCGCACCACGCCGGTCGACCAGATCCGCCGCTCGACGACGGTGGACTTGGACCGCCCGGCGTCGAGCATGTAGCCGCCGCCGGACACGATCCCGACGTGCGTGACGGGGTGGCCGAAGAAGACCAGGTCACCGCGCAGCGCCTGCTCCTGCGGGATCGGCACCACCCAGGCCTGCTGGTCGCGGGAGACGCGTGGCATGTCCTCGGCGCCGCCGACCGTCCGCCACAGCGAGGTGAATCCCGAGCAGTCCCAGCCGTCCGGGCCGTTCCCGCCCCAGACGTAGGGGTCGCCGAGCTGGTTGCGGGCGACGTGCAGCACGTCCGCGGCGGCCTGGTCCGGTGCGCCGTCCAGCGGCGAGGCGGCCCCGCTCTTGGCGAAGGTGGTGCCGCCGGCGAGGGCCAGGCAGGCCAGGACGAGACCGACAGCGCGCAGACGCAGTCCGGATGTGCGGACGTGCGACACGGCGCGCCTCCTGGTGTTCGAGTGACTGATGTTGTACCGGTCCTCGGCGCGCTTGGGGGGCTGCCTGAGCAATCAGGACGAACTACACGGTTGTGACCTGCTCCTGCAGCGCCCGCACGCCGAGGGCGGTCGCCCCGGCGGCGACGACCACCAGCCCGAGGCCGGCCCCCTTGCTGACCCGGCCCTTGAGCAGGGCGCCGGTCACGGCGAGGGCGTCCACGCCGTCGGACAGCACCCCGCCGGCCAGCCACAGCCGGGAGGCTGCGCGGTCGGGGCTGCGCAGCGCGGCGAAGGTCCCCAGACCGAGCGCGATCTCCCGGGCGCCGAGCATCTGCACGGCCCAGCCCATCTTGGTGGCGCTCGCCGAGTCGACGCCGAGCGCCTGCGGGACCGCACGCGGCCGGACGACCATCACCGTGCCGATGCCCGCGCGGCCCAGCGCGAGCTGCGTCGGCGTCGCCCGGTCGAGCACCGCCTGCAGTGCCGACCGGCGAGCGATCTGGGGGCGGGTGCGCAGCAGCATGCGGGCTCCAGGGGGTGCGGGGGCGACGCCGAACGGCGCCGCAGGTGTCCGCGGCGCTGTGCCGGGAATCCTCCAGGCTGTCTGCACGTTGTCACGGCAGACGTCCTGACCCTGGAGGCACCCCATGAGCGACCGCGTCCTGCGAGGCACCCGACTCGGCTCGGTGAGCTACGAGAGCGACCGCCACACCGAGTTCGCGCCTCGCCAGCGGACCGCTTACGACTGCGCCAACGGCCACGAGACGGCCATGCCGTTCGCCGCCGAGGCCGAGATCCCGTCGAGCTGGGAGTGCCGCGTCTGCGGTGCCACCGCGCTGCTCCGCGACGGCGCTCAGCCCGAGGAGAAGAAGGGCAAGCCGGCCCGCACCCACTGGGACATGCTGCTCGAGCGCCGCTCCACCGCCGAGCTCGAGGAGGTCCTGGCCGAGCGCCTGGCCGTCCTGCACGACCACCAGGGCAAGGTCAAGGCGGCGCTCAAGAGCGAGCGCGCCAAGGACAGGAAGAGCGCCTAGTACCTGCTCGTACGACGGGCCGCCTCCCTCGGAGGCGGCCCGTTCGCCTTCCTTCCCCAGGGCCGCTCCCCCGCGGCCGGCCCCTCGGGGCCCACGCCCGGCCGGCCCTCCCGGCCGCGATCTTCCTCGCGTGCACCGCGACACGCGTGCAGACCGTGCACGCCGCAGCAGCCCGGAGATCCTGGAAGAGCAGCGACATGTCAGGCGGGCGGCAGCGGGCGCGGCGAAGGCGGTGGGCCGTCGCCCTCGTCTGCAGGCGGGCCCGGGGACGGGTCCACGACCTCGCCGTCCACCACGGTGCCGCGTCCGGGGCGGCGCATCCGGTCCGCCGCGAGCCCGCCCACCAGTCCGGCCACACCCAGCCGCTTGGTCACGAGTCCGAGGACGACCCGCCGGAGCGCGGCGCGGGTCGGCGGCAGCACGCAGGCCAGCCCGAAGACGTCCGTGGCGAAACCCGGCGTGAGCAGCAGGGCCCCGCCCAGGATGACCAGCGCCCCGTCGGCCACCTCCTTCGCGGGTACCCGCCCGGACTCCAGCGCCGACCGGAACGCCCTCCACGTACGAGCCCCCTCGCGCCGCAGCAGGTAGGCGCCCAGGACGGACATGACCAGCAGCAGGGCGATCGTCGGCAACGCGCCGATGACCTGTCCGACCTGAACCAGCACGTAGATCTCGATGAGCGGGACGACGACCAGCGCAACGACCAGCAGGGCGGGCACGTCAGGTCCTGACCGGGGGCCGGACGCCGCGGGAGCGGCCGGAGCGCAGCCCCCACCAGGCCACCCGCCAGACCGCCTCGAGCACGATGGAGCGGTTCATCTTGGACTCGCCGCGCTCGCGCTCGACGAAGGTGATCGGGACCTCGACGACCTTCCAGCCGCCCTTCCAGGCTTGCCACGCCAGGTCGATCTGGAAGCAGTAGCCCTGCGAGGCCACCTGTGCGAGCGGCAGCGCGTCGAGCACCTCGCGCCGGTAGGCCCGGTAGCCACCGGTCGCGTCCTGCACCGGCAGGCGGAGCAGCGTGCGGGCGTAGGCGCTGCCACCGCGGCTGAGGATCTCGCGTGACTTCGGCCAGTTGACGACCGAGCCCCCCGGTACCCAGCGGCTGCCGAGCACGAGGTCGGCGTGCTCGAGCGCGGCCAGTAGCCGCGGCAGCTGCTCGGGCTGGTGCGAGCCGTCGGCGTCCATCTCGACGACGACGTCGTACCCGTGCTCCTTCGCCCACGCGAAGCCGGCGATGTACGCCCCGCCGATGCCGTTCTTCTCGGTCCGGTGCAGCACGTGGACGCGCGGGTCGCCGGCGGCCAGCCGGTCCGCGATGACGCCCGTGCCGTCGGGGCTGTTGTCGTCGACGACAAGCAGGTGCACGGTCGGGACCGCGGTCAGCAGCCGCCCAGCGATGATCTCGAGGTTGTCCTTCTCGTCGTAGGTCGGGACGATCACCAGGACGCGGTCGAGGGGCGCCCTCACGCGGCCCTCCGGCGGGCGGCCAGCCCGAGCCCGACCAGCCCCAGGGCGGCCAGGACGGCCTCGGGCCGGGCACCGACGCGGGTCGCCAGCGTGGTCCCGGTACGCACCGGCACGTCGCGCACGAGCGTCGCGCGCGTGAAGACGCCTGCTTCGTCGACGATCTCGCCGTCGGGCGCGATCACGGCACTGATACCGCTCGTCGCCGCGACGAGCACCGCGCGGCCGTGCTCCACCGCCCGCAGCCGGCCCATGGCCAGCTGCTGGACGGTCTCGCCGCTGCGCCCGAAGGTCGCGTTGTTGGTCTGCACGACGAGCAGCCTTCCCCCTCCGGTCACGACGTCGCGCACCAGGTCGTCGTAGGCCACCTCGAAGCAGATGACGTCGCCCAGCCGCACCGGACCGACGTCCAGCACCCCTACCTCGGACCCCTTCGCGAAGTCGCGGGGGACGAGGTCGACCTTTCTGGTGATCTTACGGACCAGCGAGCGGTACGGGATGTACTCGCCGAACGGGACGGGGTGCCGCTTCACGTACCGCTTGCCCGGCCCGGAGACCGGGTCCCAGACGATGCCGGCGTTGCTGACCTGGTCGCCCGGCCCCTGAAGGACCGCCCCGACGAGCACCGGCACGCCGATGTCCTTCACCGCCGCGTCGATGAGGTCGTACGCCGCCCGGTCGGTGAAGGGGTCGATGTCGGAGGCGTTCTCCGGCCACAGGACCAGCTCCGGCGCCTGCTGCCGACCGGCGCGGATGTCGGCGGCGAGCTCACGGGTGGCCGTCACGTGGTTGGTGAGCACCGCCGCGCGCTGCGCGTTGAAGTCCAGCCCGAGCCGCGGGACGTTGCCCTGGACGACCGCGACCCGGACGGTGTCGCCACCGGTCGGCACGGGGACGAGCGCAGCCGCACCGACGGCCAGCCCGACAGCGCCGAGCACCACCGGGAGCCGGCGGACCGCCAGGACCGACCACGCCAGCGCCCCGGCGAGCAGCGCCACGACGAACGTGAGCAGCGGCGCTCCGCCGAGCGCGACGAGCGGGGTGAGCGCGGAGTCGCCCTGGCTGAAGGCCAGCCGCCCCCACGGGAAGCCGCCGAACGGGATCCGGTCCCGCAGCGCCTCCTGCCCCACCCACAGCGTCGCGGTCCACACCGGCCAGCCGGGCGCACGCACCGCGACGGCCAGCGCGGCGCCGAGCAGCGCGAAGAAGGAGGCCTGCAGCAGCGCCAGCGCGATCAGGGCGCCGACCCCGGCCTGCGCGGCGGTCCACTCGACCAGCGGGAGGAACAGCGCCAGCCCGTGCAGCAGGCCGAGCAGCGCGCCCCTGCGGGCGCTCGCGCCCCGGCAGACGAGCGTCAGCAGGGCGACGCCGGGCAGGGCCAGCCACGGGAGATCCGCCGGCGGAAAGGCGGCGTAGAGGAGCAGCCCGCTGGCGAGCGCGCCCAGGGGGCGCCACCCCGGGAACGGGAACAGCCGGCGGTGCGGCTCCCTCGACGGCATCGAGGCCCGCTCCGCCGGCTGCTGCAGGCTCAAGGCTGCCCGGCTCTCCACCGGCTCCATCCTGCCTGATGACAGTGCCGACGGGAGTCCACCAGGGCAGGCGCTCAGGGCACTTCGGACCGACCGGACGGCCGCTGGGAGCGACCGGCCTGCCGTTGTCTACTGAGCCCCGGACGCCTGCCCGTGGGTGGACCGAGGGGGAGGTTAGTGGGCACCGCCCTTCACCTGTCAACAGGCCCCTGACCTGCAGGTTCGTACTGTTTCCGCAGGTCAGGACGGGTGCCGAGGACACCCTCCGTTCGGGCCTTGATTACTCGTCGTTCATGTGCTCCACACGGTGTCTCCGCGGACCACCGTGCGGCGGCAGGCCGGATCGTCCCCGGACAGGTCCGGCAGACCGGCCACGCCGGCCCGCGGATCGGTGGACCAACCGGCGACGCGGTCGTCCGGCGCCTGGACGACGAGCTCGCCCGGGACGTCCCACACGGCGAAGGTGGCGGGAGCCCCGGGCGCCAGCTCGCCGGCGTCGTCGATGCGCGCAGCGCGCCACCCGCCGCGGGTGTGCGCGCTGAAGGCCGCCCGTGCCGACAGTCTGCTCGCGGGCGTGTGGTGCTGCACCGCGGCGCGCACCCCGCCCCAGGGGTCGAGCGGCGTCACGGGCGCGTCCGAGCCGAAGGCCAGCGGCACCCCGGCGGCGGCGAGGGCGGCGAGGGGGTTGGAGTCACGGGTGCGCTCCCAGCCCAGGCGGGCCTCGTACAGCCCGCCCCGACCGCCCCACCGCGCGTCGAAGGCCGGCTGCACGCTGGCGACCAGGCCGAGCCGGCCCATCTCGCTGATGTGCTGCGGGAGGGGGACCTCGACGTGCTCGATCCGGTGACGGGCGGCGCGCAGGACGTCCACCCCGACCGTCTGTGCGGCTGCGGCGTAGCCGTCGAGCACCGCGGTGAGGGCGGCGTCCCCGATCGCGTGGAAGCCGGCCTGCAGGCCCGCCAGCGTGCACTCCACGACGTGCTCCGTGACCTGCTCGGCGCTGAGGTAGGCGTAGCCGGTGGTGTCCGCGTCGTCGTACTGCCGGTGCAGGCAGGCCGTGTGGCTGCCCAGGGAGCCGTCGGCGAACAGGTCGCCGCCCGCGGCCACGGCGCCGAGCTCGCGGGCCCGCACGGCGCCCCCGATCTCGCCCCAGTAGCCGAGCACGTCCGGGCCGGGCTCGTCGGCGGCCAGCGCGAGCAGAGCGGTGAAGTCGTCCTCGCCGTCGATGCCGGGGCCGCCGCACTCGTGCAGGCAGGCGATCCCCAGGCTCGCCGCGTGCGCGCGCACGGCCCGCTGCGCGTCCCGCCGTTGCGAGAGCGGCAGCCCCGCGAAGGCGGCGCGGCGTACGACGGAGTGCTCCTCCTCGCGGACCCAGCCGTCCTCCGACCGGATCTCGGGCGTGAGCGCGAGCAGCGCGCTGGAGGCGACGGCGCTGTGGCAGTCGGTACGGGCCAGGTAGACGACGCCGCCGTAGCTGGCCCGGTCGAGCTCCTGGCGGGTGGGCGCCCGCCGCTCGGGCCAGCCGTCCTCCTCCCAGCCGGCGCCGAGGACCACTCCCCCGCGGGCCTGCCGCGCGGCCTGCTCGACGCGGTCGAGCAGCACCGCCAGCGACGGCGCCGACGCCAGGTCGAGGCCGCTCAGCGTCAGGCCCGTGCCGGTGGCGTGCACGTGCGCGTCGACGAAGGCCGGGGCCAGCCAGCCGTCCTCGAGGTCGACGGTGCTGTCCGCGCTCATGCCGTCGGCGGCGCCCTCGCTGCCGACCCAGGCGACGGTCGCGCCGTCGACGAGCAGCGCGGTCGCGAACGGATCGGCCGGGCTGCGCACCCGGCCGTGGCGGTAGAGCGTCGTGGTCACGCCGGCGAGGGTACGGACGCCCGGCCCGCCTGGGGAGTGATCCCCGTGGCTGGCCGCGGCATCCGCTTCCCGGAGCCAGCAACACGGGAGATCTTCCGGCCCAATTGCTTTCCTGCAGGCGGATCGCCGTCTACCGTGCGGGGATGACGACTCTCGCGCCTCCCGCCGCCGTCACCCCGGCGACCGTGCACGACGTCCTGCGGCAGAGCATGCTCGTGGACGGCTTCGACATGGTGCTCGACCTCGAGAAGAGCCGCGGCAGCCGGCTGCTCGACTCCCGGACCGGCACCTCGTACCTCGACCTGTTCACCTTCTTCGCGAGCAGCGCGCTGGGGATGAACCACCCGGCACTGGTCGAGGACGCGACGTTCCGCGACGACCTGCTGACCGCCGCGATGAACAAGCCGAGCAACTCCGACGTCTACACCGAGGCGATGGCGCGCTTCGTCGCGACGTTCGCGCGGGTGCTCGGCGACCCCGGCCTCCCCCACCTGTTCTTCGTCGAGGGTGGTGCCCTCGCCGTCGAGAACGCGCTCAAGGTCGCGTTCGACTGGAAGTCGCGCTGGAACGAGAGCCACGGCCTCGACCCGGCCCTCGGCACGAAGGTGCTGCACCTGCGCGACGCCTTCCACGGCCGCAGCGGCTACACGATGTCGCTCACCAACACCGACCCCGTGAAGGTCGCGCGCTTCCCGCAGTTCGCGTGGCCGCGGATCAGCAACCCGTACCTGTCCTCCCGCGGCGATGTCGAGGCGCGCGAGGCGTCCACCCTCGCCGAGGCCCGCGCGGCGTTCGCGCAGCACCCGCACGACATCGCGTGCTTCGTCATGGAGCCGATCCAGGGCGAGGGCGGCGACCACCACTTCCGGCCCGAGTTCCTGCAGGCGATGCAGGCCCTGTGCCACGAGCACGACGCGCTCTTCGTGCTCGACGAGGTCCAGACCGGCTGCGGCCTGACCGGCACCGCCTGGGCCTTCCAGCAGATGGGCATCCAGCCGGACGTCGTCGCCTTCGGCAAGAAGACGCAGGTGTGCGGCGTCATGGCCGGCGGCCGCGTCGACGAGGTGCCGGACAACGTCTTCGCGACCTCCAGCCGCATCAACTCCACCTGGGGCGGTTCGCTCACCGACATGGTGCGCGCGCGTCGCATCCTCGAGGTCGTGGAGAGCGACCGGCTCGTCGACCGGGCCGCCGCCCTGGGCCCGGTCCTGCTCGGGCTCCTGAGCAACCTCGCGGAGCGGCACCCTGAGGTCACGGACGTACGAGGACGTGGCCTGCTGTGCGCCTTCTCGCTGCCGACCGGTGCCCTGCGCGACCAGGTGCTGAGCAGCCTGCGCGAGGATGAGCACGTGCTGCTGCTCGGCTGCGGATCGCGCAGCGTCCGCTTCCGCCCCGCCCTGACCGTCTCCCCCGAGGACCTCGCCGAGGGCGTCGCCGCTCTCGACCGAGTCCTTGGGGGGCTCAGCCTCACCCGTCTGAACGGAACCGCCTGATGCGCATCGACTCCCACGTCAACGGCTCGACCCTGCAGGGCAGAGCCGGCACCGTCACCTCGACCAACCCGGCGCAGCTGACCGACGTGATCGGCGAGGTCTCGCTGGCCAGCAGCGACCAGCTGCTCGAGGCGTTCCGGGCCGCCAGGGCCGCGCAGCCTGGCTGGGCCGCCACACCGGCCCCCGTGCGTGGCCAGGTCATCGCGCGCATCGGCCGGCTCGTCGAGGCCAACGCCGAGGAGCTCGCGCAGCTGGTCACGCGCGAGGTCGGCAAGCCGATCGCGGAGGCCCGCGGCGAGGTGCAGGAGATCGTCGACACCTGTGACTTCTTCCTGGGCGAGGGACGCCGGCTCTACGGCCAGACCGTGCCGAGCGAGATGCGCGACAAGCAGCTGTTCACCTTCCGGGTGCCGATCGGCGTGGCCGGCATCATCACGGCCGGCAACTTCCCCGTGGCGGTCCCGAGCTGGTACCTCGTGCCGGCGCTGCTCTGCGGCAATGCCGTCGTGTGGAAGCCGGCGGAGTACGCCGCCGCCCTCGGCGACGCCCTGCAGCGCATCTTCGTGGCCGGCGGCCTGCCCGCGGGCGTGCTGAACACCGTGCACGCCGACGGCCCCTCGACCTACGAGGGGCTCGAGAAGGCCTTGCAGGAAGGCCTGGTCAACAAGATCGGCTTCACCGGCTCCTCAGAGGTGGGGGTGCGGATCGGCGAGCTGGCCGGCCGCCATCTGCAGAACGCCTGCCTCGAGCTCGGCGGCAAGAACCCTCTCGTGGTCATGCCCGACGCCGACCTCGACCTGGCTGCGGAGGGCGCGCTGTTCTCCGGCTTCGGGACCGCCGGCCAGCGCTGCACGTCGCTCGGCGTCGCGATCGTGCACGACGACGTCTACGACGCGTTCCTCTCGACGTTCCTCGCCCGCGTCGAGACGGCCGTCATCGGTGATCCCACTGACCCTTCTGTCCTCTACGGGCCGATGCTCGGTGAGCGCTTCCTCGACGGGTTCACGAAGTGGCTCGGCGAGGTGCAGCCGCACCACCAGGTGCACGGCTCCACCGGCACCGGCCGCATCACCCGGGACAACCCTCGTGAGGGCTTCGTCGGTGACCCCGACGCGGGCGTGTTCGCGCACCCGGCCGTCGTGACCGGCGTGCGCTCCGACGACGCGCTCTACCTGAATGAGACCTTCGGACCGCTCGTGTCGGTCATGCGCTTCTCGACGTTCGACGAGGCCGTCGAGCTGGCGAACGGGCACGGCTACGGCCTGTCGAGTGCCATCTACACGCGTGACGCGCAGACGGCGTTCCGCTTCCGCGAGCGAGTCAGCGCCGGGATGCTGAGCGTCAACAACTCGACCTCCGGGGCCGAGGCGCACCTGCCCTTCGGCGGGAACGGCAAGAGCGGCAACGGCTCCCGGCAGTCCGGCATCTGGGTGCTCGACCAGTTCACCCGCTGGCAGTCGATGAACTGGGACTACGCCGGCAAGCTGCAGAAGGCGCAGATGGACGTCGAGACCCCGGCCGGGGATGTCGATTTCCGACTCTGAGACGCCGCACGTCGTCGCGGTCAGCTGCAGCCCAAGGCACCGGTTCAGCAAGCGGACCGTCGACGCTGTGACCCTCGTGGAGGGCCACGGCGTTGACGGCGATGCCCACGCCGGCGCGACCATCCAGCACCGCTCGCGCAAGCGCTGGCGCCCGCAGGACCCGAACCCCCGTCAGGTGCACCTGCTGCAGGCCGAGCTGTTGGACCTGCTGCGCAGCAAGGGGTTCGACGTCTCTCCCGGTGACATCGGCGAGAACGTCCTGACCCGCAACATCGACCTGCTCGCGCTCCCCCGGGGCGCACGGGTGCGCCTCGGTGCCGACGCCGTCGTCGAGGTGACCGGCCTGCGCAACCCGTGCGTGCAGCTGGACCGCTTCCAGGACGGGCTGAGGGAGGCGGTGCTGCGCCGCAGCGAGGACGGCGAGCTCGAGCGGCTCGCCGGGGTCATGGGCGTCGTGCTGGCAGGGGGCCAGGTGCGCCCGGGAGACGCGGTGCAGGTGGAGCCGCCCGCGGGCGAGCTGCAGCCGTTGCGGCCGGTCTAGCGCGTCTCGCGGTCCCGTACGCCCGACTGGTCGGCGGGGTAGGGCTTGTGCCGACGGCTCAGCACGATCAGACCGAGGACGAGGAGCACGGCGACGGCGGCGAGGACGAGCAGGACGATCTCGCTGATGGTCATGGGGTCCTCCGAGGGGGTGGGGGTGCCGCCGGTCTGCCCTGCCCGGTCCGGTGCAACCGGGCCGTCACCCGGCGTAGGCAGGCGGCGGGGCGGGTACGGGCGGCGCATGACGCCGGACGCCACGACGCAGCAGGCCGTCGACGAGCTGCCGGCCGAGGTCGTCCTGCAGACCGTGCCGGTCCTCGTGCGGCTGCGCAGCGACGCCCCTGACGAGCGGGCTGCCGTCGCGGACGTGATCGCGCGTCTGGAGCCGGTGCGGGGCCTCTACGACGAGGTGCTCGTGGAGCGGCAGGAGGGCGACGGCAGCTTCTTCGTGCTCGGCCGGTTCGTGACCGTGAGCGTCGACGTGCACACGGCGGTCGTGGGAGTGGTCGAGACGCTCACCGGCGCCGGTGTGCAGGTCGACGAGGCGTGGGCTACCTGACCGCGAGCTGACGGACCGTCGCCTCGAGATCGCCACGGGACACGACCCCTTGCGAGCGCCCGACCTCGCTGCCGTCGGGGCCGAACACGACCAGCGTCGGGATGCTCCTGATCTGCAGCAGCTCCGCGGTCCGGGGGTTGGCGTCGACGTCGCAGCTGCCGAAGCGCACCGGCCCGGCGTGCGCACGGGCGACGGACTCGTACACCGGGGCGAAGCTGCGGCAGGGCGCGCACCAGGCCGCCCAGAAGTCGACGATCGTCCAGCCGCCCTCGGTCACGTCGAGGAAGGTGGCGTCCTCGACCAGCAGCACGGGACTGGGGCCGTCATGGACGGGCTCGGGATCGGGCGCAAGCGCGGGGTCGGGTTCGGGGCGTCGGCGGAACACGGGTCCATCCTCCCGCACCGCGGGACGGCGCGGCGGGCACCGCACGACCTGATCCGGGAGCGCGCTACCGGCGACCCCGCAGAGCGGTGTGCGGCCCTCTAGGCCTGCGCGCGGTACCAGTTCGGCGAGGTGTTCGGCGGCGGGTCGTACTGCGCCTTGACGACCAGCAGGTTCGGGCCGCCACTGGCGATGCCGTCGGCGACGGCCGCTGCCAGGTCCTCGACCGTGACCTCGCGGGCCGGCACCCGGAAGGCGTGCGCCAACGCGACGAAGTCCGGTGGCTCGAGCTCGGTGCCCACCGGCTGCTCGCCGTCCTTGGTGAAGTCGTAGCGCAGCATCCCGTAGCCGCCGTCGTCGACGAGCACGACGGTCACGGGCAGCTGCTCCTGCGCCGCGGTGGCCAAGTCGCCGCACGCGAACAGGAACCCGCCGTCACCGACGACCGCGACGGTCGGACGTCCGGACAGCGCGGTCCCGAGGGCGGCCGGGAAGCCGAAGCCGAGGGTCCCCCACCCGACCGGGTACGCCAGGCCGCGCGGCTGACGCACCTTGCCGAAGCCGCCGTACCAGTAGCCGGCCACGCACATGTCGGCCACCAGCACCGCGTCGTCGGGCAGCGCTGCCTCGAGCGCGTCGAGGAACGGCATCGCGGGCCGCTCCCCCACCGGGGCCCACCAGTGCTCGCGCATCGGGTCCTCGCGTAGCTCGAAAAGCAAGCGCAGCAGAGCTTCTCGCGCATCGGCCCGCACCAGGACATCGGCCGGGTAGTTCACCGGCTCCACCAGGTCCAGCGCGACCAGCGTCGGTGGCTGGGGCTGCCGGAAGCCCTGCGTGTTCATCGCGTCCAGGTCGCTGCCGACGACGAGCACGACGTCGGCGGCGTCCCACAGGGCTCCCGCTTCGGGGCTGTGCGGCGGCAGCGGCACGCCGCACGGGTGCCCCGCCGGCACCAGCCCGCGGCCGCCGTACGACGAGAGCACCGGAGCGCCCAGCCGCACGGCGAGCTTGGTCAGCTCGCGGCCCGCGTCGGCGGCCGTCGCACCGCCGCCGGCCCACACCAAGGGTCGTGCTGCGGCGCGCAGTGCGGCGATGGCGTCGTCGACGCGGAGCAGTCGCTGATCCGGTCCGCGCGGCACCGGCACCTCGACGGGGTCGGGGACCTGTGCGGAGAGCAGGTCGGTCGGGATCTCGAGGTAGACCGGGCGGCGCGGGGCGCGCATCGCCAGCCGCCCGGCCGTGACCACCTGCTCGTAGAGGTCCTGCTCCCGCTCGACCCGGACGACGGCCTTGGTGACGGGGCGGAAGAACGAGGCCTGGTCGGTGGTCTCGTGCAGCACGCCGCGGTAGGCACCCGGTCGTCGCACGGACGTCGGGATGTCGGTCGCGATGACCAGCAGCGGCGTGTGGCAGGCCCAGGCCTCACCGGTGGCTGCCACGACGTTCGCCGCCCCCGGGCCGGTCGTGGTCAGCGCCACGCCGAGGCGGCCGGTGGCCCGGGCGTAACCGTCGGCCGCGTAGCCGGCGGTCTGCTCGTGCCGAACGCCCACAAGTCGTACGCCTGAGTCCGGAAAGCCCTTCCAGGCAGCCAGGTTGTGCACGCCGGGCAGCCCGAAGGCCACCTCCACCTCGAGGTCGCGCAGCGCTGCGACCAGCACCTCACCGCCTGTCGGCACCGACGACCTCCTCCACCTGCTCCTGCGAGAGGCCGAGGGCGGAGAGCACCTCGACCGTGTGCTGACCCAGCAGCGGCGGCGCACGGCGCACCCGCGGACGCTCGCCGTCGAGACGGTACGGCGAGCCGACCACCCGCACCGGTCCGGCCGGGTGGTCCACCTCCTGCACCAAGCCGTTCGCGACGAGCTGCGGATCGTCGGGCAGCGACGCGAGGTCCTGCACGACCGCGCACGGCACCCCCACCGCGTCGAGGACCTGCACCCACTCGGCGGCCGTCCGTCGCGAGAAGACCTCCCGCATGGCGTCTTTCAGAGCTGCACGGTCAGCGACCCGGCCGGCGTTGGTCGTCCAGGTCGCGACGGGGTCCAGTCCGACAGCGGCGGCGAGCGCGGCGAACTGCGCGTCGTTGCCCGCCCCCACGACCAGCGGCCGGTCCGCGCACGGCACCGGTCCGTACGGCGCGATGTTCGGGTGGTCGTTGCCGCCGAACGACGGGACCCGCCCGCCGACGAGGGCGTTCGAGGCCTGGTTGACGAGCATCGACACCGCCGCCTCGAGCAGCCCGACCTCCACCCGAAGCGGCCGGCGGGCGACCAGCCCGGCCAGCGCTCCGACGGCGGCGTAGAGGCCGGTGACGACGTCGGCCACCGCGACGCCCACCTTGGTCGGCTCGTGCGTCCCGGTGACCGACATCAGACCGCTGCGCGCCTGGGCCATCACGTCGTAGCCCGGCTGCTCCCCCGCCGGCCCGTCACCGCCGGCGCCACGGACGGACACCCAGACCGCCGTCGCCTCGTCGCGCAACGCCTCGAGCCCGAGCGCGGCCAGGTGCCGTGGGAGGAAGTTCTCGACGACGACGTCGGCCTCCTGCACCAGGCGTCGTACGACGGCGCGACCCTGCTCCCGGGTGAGGTCGAGGGCGACCGAGCGGCGGTCGCGGTTGACGGAGAAGAAGTACGCCGCGTCGTCACCGTGGAAGGGCGGACCCCAGTGGCGGGTGTCGTCGCCGAGCAGCGGGCGCTCGACCTTCACGACGTCGGCGCCGAGGTCGGCCAGGACCATGCAGCAGTACGGTCCGGCGAGCACGCGCGAGAGGTCCAGCACCCGGACGTGCCCGAGCGGACCCTGCGCCGGAAGCCCCTGCGGCCAACCGGGACCCGTGTCCAGGGCGCGCTCCAGCTCGGCGGTGCTCATCGGTGTCAGCCTTCCACGAGGATCGGCGCCGTCCGGGCTGCAACACGCTCCGCTCGCCCGAGGACGGCACCGTCGCTAGCCTCACCCGGTGGCTCACGACCCCGGCGCGCTGTCCGACGACGTCTCCGCGTTCCTCGTCGAACGGCACCTGGCGACGCTCACCACGCTGCGCCCGGACGGGACGCCGCACGTGGTGGCTGTCGGGTTCACCTGGGACGCCGAGGCCGGACTGGTGCGGGTCATCACCAACGGCACCTCGCGCAAGGTCGCGCACGTCCGGGCCGGCTCGCCGCGCGCGGTCGTGGCGCAGGTCGACGGTCGCCGATGGCTGTCGCTGGAGGGCCTGCCGACCGTGAGCGACGACCCGGAGCGTGTCGCCGAGGCCGTGCGGCGTTACGCGCAGCGCTACCGCCAGCCGGCCGAGAACCCCCGCCGCGTCGTCATCGAGGTCGCCGTCGACCGGGTGCTCGGGAACGGCTAGACCGCAGGTGGCGGGGTGCGCCCTTCCCAGGGCGTGCTGAGCACGACCGTGGTGCGTGTCGACACCGCAGCCGCGGCGCGGATCTCCTGCAGCAGCTGCTCGAGCTCGGCCGGTCCGGCGACGCGCACCTTGAGGATGTAGCTCTCGGTCCCGGCCACGCTGTGGCACGCCTCGACCGCCTCGAGGTGGCGCAGACGCTCGGGGGCGTCGTCGGGGGCGGCCGGGTCGATCGGCTGGATCGAGACGAACGCCGACAGCGGGAGACCGGCGCTCACCGGGTCGATGACCGCGCGGTAGCCGGCGACGGCGCCGCGCTGCTCGAGCCGGCGGACCCGCTGGTGCACCGCGCTGGTCGACAGGCCGGTGTCGCGGGCGAGGTCGGCGTAGCTGCGTCGCCCGTCCTCGGCGAGCAGGCGCAAGAGCGAGCGGTCGAGGTCGTCGAGCGGGAGGGCGGCGTTCACGAGGTGAGCGACCGGCCGATGACCAGTCGCTGGATCTGGTTCGTCCCCTCGAAGATCTGCATGATCTTGGCCTCGCGCAGGTAGCGCTCGGCCGGGAAGTCCTCGACGTAGCCGTAGCCACCCAGCACCTGCACGCAGTCCGTCGCGACTCGCATGGCCGCGTCGGTCGCGAAGAGCTTGGCCATCGAGGCCTGCGGACCGTACGCCCGGCCCGCGTCGCGCAGCCGCGCCGCCGACAGGTACAGCGCGCGGGCCGCCTCGACCTGCGTCGCCATGTCGGCCAGCATGAACGACAGCCCCTGGAAGTCGGCGATGCGCTGGCCGAACTGCTTGCGCTCCTTGGCGTAGTCGACGGCGAGGTCGAGCGAGGCCTGAGCGTGGCCCACTGCGCACGCCGCGATTCCGAGGCGGCCGCCGTCGAGCGCGCTGAGCGCTATCCGGAAGCCGACGCCCTCCTCGCCGAGCAGCCGATCGGCCGGGACGCGCGCCGACTCCAGCGTCATGCTTGCCGTCGGGCTGGACCGCAGCCCCATCTTCTTCTCCGGCGGCTGCGCCTGCATGCCCGGCGTCGCCGCGTCGGCGAGCAGGCATGAGATCCCTTTGGGGCCAGGCTCTCCGGTGCGCACCATGAGGTTGTAGAAGTCGGCGTGGCCGCCGTGCGTGACCCACGCCTTGGTGCCGTCGACCACGTAGTCGTCGCCGTCGCGAGCCGCCTTCGTCACGAGCGCAGCGGCGTCCGAGCCGCTCCCGGCCTCGGACAGGCAGTAGGCCCCGAGGAGCTCCCCGCCAAGCATCTCCGGCAGGAAGCGCGCCTTCTGCTCGTCGGTCCCGAACTCCGCCACCGGGTAGCAGGCCAGCGTGTGGACGCTGACGCCGACGCCGACCGCGAGCCAGCCGCGGCTGAGCTCCTCGAGCACCTGCAGGTAGACCTCGTACGGCTGGCCGCCGCCTCCGAGCTCCTCGTCGTAGGCAAGGCCCAGCAGACCGGCCTTGCCCAGGGTGCGGAAGAGCTCACGCGGGAACTCCGCGCGGCTCTCCATCTCGGCGGCGCGCGGCGCGACCTCACCCTCGACCAGGTCACGGGTGAGCTCGAGCAGGGCCTCGGCCTCGGCGGACGGCAGGGAGCGGACGACGGTCGGCATGGTCGGAGGCTATCCGCGCCGGATCGATGCGGCAGGCCGTGGCAGGCTCGCCGCGTGCCCGGACAGCTGACCCTGCTCGACACCCCGTCGCTCTGGTACCGCGCGTTCCACGGGGTGCCCGAGTCCGTCACGGCGCCTGACGGCACGCCGGTCAACCTGGTGCGCGGCACGATCGACCTGGTCGCCCGCATCGTGAAGGACACCCGGCCGGCCCGGTTGGTGGCGTGCCTGGACAACGACTGGCGGCCGGCGTTCCGGGTCGCGGCGATCCCGTCGTACAAGGCGCACCGGCTCACCGAGAACGGCGCGGAGGCCGAGCCGGAGAGCCTGCCGCAGCAGGTCGGCGTCCTGCTCGAGGTGCTCGAGGCCGTCGGCATCGTGACCGCCGGCGTGGACGGCTACGAGGCCGACGACGTGCTCGGCACCCTGTCCGCGCGCGAGAGCGGTGCGGTCGACGTCGTGACCGGGGACCGCGACATGTTTCAGCTCGTCCGCGACGACGGTCCGGTGCGGGTGCTCTACACGGTCGAGAAGATGAAGCCCTACACGCCGGGGACGGTCGCGGAGAAGTACGGCATCCCCGGCACGGCCTACGCGGAGTACGCCGTCCTGCGTGGCGACCCGTCCGACGGACTGTCGGGGGTGAAGGGCGTCGGCGACAAGACGGCCGCTGCTCTGGTGCGCCGCTTCGGCAGCGTCCAGGGCATCCTGGCCGCACTCGACGCCGGCGAGGAGGACGGCTTCCCGGCCGGCGCCCGCGCCAAGCTCGAGGCCGCGCGCGACTACCTCGCCGTCGGACCAGCGGTCACGCACGCCGTGCGTGACCTGCCGGTGCCCGCGCTGGACGACGCACTCCCCCGCGTCCCGCGCGACCCCGCCCGGGTGGTCGAGCTGAGCGACCGCTGGGGGCTGGACAGCTCGCTTGACCGGCTGCTCAAGGCCTTCGAGATCGCGTACGCGGGCTAGCCGCCCTGGTGGAACGCGCCGGCGTCGTCCGGGGGTGTCGGGTCCATCGCGTCCCGCAGCCAGTGCTCGGGGAGCACGACGTGGCGGGGGCCCTGCACGTGGCCGCGCGGCAGCAGCTCCGACCCTGACGGCAGCTCGGCCGCAGGGTCGAGCGCGTCGAGCAGGTCGTCCAGCTCAGCGAGGGACGACGCCATGGCCAGCCGCTTGCGGGCGCTGCCGCCGACCGGGTAGCCGGTCATGTACCACCCGGTGTGCCGGCGGAAGTCGCGCACCGCGAAGCCCTCGTCACCTCGGGCCTCGACCAGCATGCGTGCGTGCTGCTTCATCACCGGGACCACCTCGCCGACGGGCGGCGGTGCCTGAGGCGTGCGGCCCTCGAAGACGTCGGCGAGGTCGCGGAACAGCCACGGCTTGCCCAGGCACCCGCGCCCGACGACGACGCCGTCGCAGCCGGTCTGCTCCATCATCCGCAGCGCGTCGGTGGCCGCCCAGATGTCGCCGTTGCCCAGAACCGGCACGTGCGCGAGCGCGGCCTTGAGCTCGCCGATCGCGTCCCAGTCGGCGCGTCCGCTGTAGAACTGCTCGGCCGTGCGGGCGTGCAGCGCGACGGCGGCGGCGCCCTCGTCCTGCGCCCGGCGGCCGGCCTCGAGGTAGGTCAGGTGCTGGTCGTCGATGCCCTTGCGCATCTTGACGGTGACGGGCACGTGGCCGGCGGCACGGACCGCGGCGCGGACCAGGCTGCCGAACAGCACCGGGTGGGCGGGCAGTGCGGAGCCCCCGCCGCGACGGGTGACCTTCGGGGACGGGCAGCCGACGTTCAGGTCGACGTGGTCCACGCCGTCCTCGTCGACGAGCTTGCGCACCGCCGCCGCGACGATGTCGGGATTGGTCGCGTAGAGCTGGATGCTCCGCACGGTCTCGTCGGCCCCGAAGGACGCGCGGCGGTTCGTCGTCTCGTTGACCTCGAGAAGCGCTCGTGCGGAGACCATCTCGCTCACGTAGAGCCCCGCGCCGTACGACCGGCAGAGCGAGCGGTAGGCGGCGTTCGTGACGCCGGCCATCGGCGCGAGGACGACCGGCAGGTCGACGGTCAGCGGGCCGATGCGCAGGCCCGGGTGGAGAGCGGTGGTCATGTCCAGAGCTCGGTGATCTGCACGTCGAGCTCGGCGAGCAGGTCGCGCAGCAGCGGCAGCGACAGCCCGATCACGTTGCCGGGGTCGCCGTCGATGCCGTCGAGGAACGGCGCCGAGCGGCCGTCGAGGGTGAACGCGCCGGCGACGTGCAGCGGCTCACCGCTCGCGACGTAAGCGTCGACCTCGGCGTCGCTGGGGGTGCCGAAGCGGACCGTCGTCGCGGCCACCGCGGCAGCCAGTCGCCCGGTAGGCACGTCGACGACGCAGTGCCCGGTGAGCAGGGTGCCGGTCTGCCCGCGCATGTGCTTCCAGCGCTCGGTCGCGTCGGCGGCGTCCCGCGGCTTGCCCAGCACCTCGCCACTCAGCTCCAGCATGGAGTCGCAGCCGACGACCAGCTCGCCACCGGACAGGGTCGCAGCCACCGCCTCGGTCTTGAGGACGGCGAGCTGCAGCACCAGCGCCTGTGCGTCGTCGGCGCGTACGCCGTCCTCGTCGACCCCGCTGACGACCACGCGCGGGTCGAGACCGGCGTCGCGCAGCAGGCGCAGGCGCGCTGGCGAGGCGCTGGCCAGCACGAGCGGACGGGTCGTCACGCGCGAGAACGCTACCGGCGCGTGCCTGCCCTCCCCGTGATCAGGTGACGCTGCTGTAGGCCACGACCCCGCGGCGGACCGCGTCGATGGCCTGCCGCGTCGTGCGCCGCAGGTCGGCGCCGCGCGGCGACAGGTCCTCGGCCACCAGCGCGATCTGCCCGAGCAGGTCGACGATCTGCTTGCACCAGCGGACGAAGTCGCCGGCCGTCATGTCGGGGTCGTCCTGCAGCACCTGCTCCAGGGTGGCCCCGCCGGCCCAGCGCCAGGTCGCCCAGGCGAAGCCGTTGTCGGGCTGGCGCAGGAACTGCACGCCCGCTTCGGACTCGACGTCCGCGAGCGACCGCCACAGCGCCTCCATCTCCTTCAGCGCCGCCTGCACCGGCCCGGACGGCACCAGCGGGTTGGACTCGTCGGCGCGCCGCGCGCTGTAGACCAGCGTCGACACGACGGCGGCCAGCTCGGCGGGCGAGAGCGCGTCCCACAGCCCCTGCCGCAGGCTCTCGACGGCCAGCAGGTCCGACTCGCTGTAGACGCGGGACAGCGACGCCCCGGCCGCGGCGACCTGCTCGCCGTGGAGGTAGCCGAGCTCGTCGAGCACCGCGCAGACGCGGTCGAAGGTGCGGGCGATCGAGGAGGTCTTGCCCGAGACGCGCCGCTCGAGCTTGTCGGTCTCCTCGCGCAGCCGGTGCCACCGCTCGGCCCAGCGCATGTGCGCCTCGCGGTCGTCGCAGCCGTGCACCGGGTGGCGTCGCAGGGCGACCCGGAGCGCGGTGAGCTGCGCGTCGTCGGCGGCCGCAGACCTTCGGCGACCCCGCTCCGCGGAGGGCAGGTCGAGGGCGCGCAGCGAGGACGCGAGGTCCCTGCGAGCCTGCGGGGACCGGGCGTTGAAGCCCTTCGGCACCTTGACCCGACCGAGCGGCTCGATCGCCTGCGAGAAGTCCGCCGACGACAACCGGCCGGCCCAGCGGTCCTCGGTGACGACCATCGGGTGCGCGTCGCCGTCGCGTCCAAGACCCGGGTCGAGCACGACGGCGAGGCCCGACCGCCGTCCGGTCGGCACCCGGATCACGTCCCCGGCCTTGAGCTGCTCCAGCGACGCGGCCGCGGCAGCCCGGCGCTGCGTCGCGCCGCTGCGGGCCATGTCGGTCTCGCGGGCCTTGAGCGAGGCCCGGAGCCCGGAGTACTCGGACGCGTCGCCGAGGTGGCAGGTCATCGCATCGCGGTAGCCCTCGAGCCCCTCGAGGTTGCGGCTGATCTGGCGGGCCAGCCCGACGACGGACGCGTCGGCCTGGAACTGCGCGAACGAGCTCTCCAGCAGCACCCGCGCCTGCTCGCGGCCGAGCGAGCCGACCAGGTTGACGGCCATGTTGTACGAGGGCCGGAACGACGACCGCAGCGGATAGGTGCGGGTCGACGCGAGGCCGGCGACCTGGCGCGGGTCCATGCCCGGCTGCCAGAGGACGACGGCGTGGCCCTCGACGTCGATCCCGCGCCGGCCGGCCCGGCCGGTCAGCTGGGTGTACTCCCCCGGGGTCACGTCGGCGTGCGTCTCGCCGTTCCACTTGGTGAGCTTCTCGAGCACCACCGAGCGGGCCGGCATGTTGATGCCGAGCGCGAGCGTCTCGGTCGCGAAGACGGCCTTGACCAGCCCGGTCGTGAACAGCTCCTCCACGACCTCCTTGAAGGTCGGCAGCATCCCGGCGTGGTGGGCGGCGATGCCGCGCTGCAGGCCCTCGAGCCAGTCCCAGTAGCCGAGCACCCGCAGGTCCTCGCGCGGGATCGACGCGGTCTTGCGCTCGACGATGACGCGCACCCGCTCGGCGTCCTCGGCGGTGTTCAGGCGCAGTCCCGAGCGCAGGCACTGCTCGACCGCGGCGGCGCAGCCGGCCCGGCTGAAGATGAAGGTGATGGCCGGCAGCAGTCCCTGGCTGTCCAGCCGCGTGAGCACGTCCGGCCTGGACACCACCGGGCGGCGGGTCTGTGGGCGGGCCCCTCGGCCGCCCCGCGACGGCAGCCGCCCCTCGTCGCGGGCCAGCCGCTCGAGCTGGGGGTTGACCTCGCGACCCTCGCCCACCACCTGTCCGTCGCCGACGAAGAGGTCGTAGAGCCGGGTGCCGACCAGCACGTGCTGCCACAGCGGCACCGGGCGGTGCTCCTCGACGACGACCTCGGTGTCGCCGCGCACGGTCCCGAGCCACTCGCCGAACTCCTCGGCGTTGCTGACGGTCGCCGACAGCGAGGTGACCTGCACCGCCTCCGGGAGGTGGATGATCACCTCCTCCCAGACGGCACCGCGCTCGCGGTCGGCCAGGTAGTGCACCTCGTCCATGACGACGTGCGCGAGCCCGCGCAACCGGTCCGCGCCGCCGGGCTGCGCGGCGGCGTACAGCATGTTGCGCAGCACCTCGGTCGTCATGACGACGACGTCGGCGTCCCCGTTGACCGCGTTGTCGCCGGTGAGCAGGCCGACCCGGTCTGCGCCGTGGCGCTCAGCCAGGTCGTGGAACTTCTGGTTCGACAGCGCCTTGATCGGCGTCGTGTAGAAGCACTTCTGCCCCGACCGCAGCGCCAGGTGCACGGCGAACTCACCGACGACGGTCTTGCCCGCCCCGGTGGGCGCCGCGACCAGCACCCCGCGACCGGCTTCGAGGGCCGCGCAGGCCGTGCGCTGGAAGGCGTCCAGCCCGAACGGGTAGCCGACCTCGAAATCCGCCAGCGCTGCGCCGACCTGGCCCTGCCGGAAGGCCGCGTAGCGCTCGGCGGGCGAGGGGCTCACCTGCGCAGGCTACGTCGCAGGAGGCGGCCTGACGCGCTAGAGCGCCGAGGGCCTGTCGTCGACGTAGGAGGTCTCGTCGTCGCCGAGCTGCTCGAGCTCCTGGGTACCCGGCTCGACCGCGCGGCGGCGCCGGACGGCCCGCTCGCGGACCCGGGAGATGACGATGCAGCCCTCGTACAGCGCGTAGAGCGGCAAGGCCATCGCCATGAAGGTGAAGGGGTCCTGCGACGGGGTCAGGACGGCGGACGCGACGGCGATGCCGACGACCATCCCGCGCCGCCAGGAGCGCATCTTCGCCGAGGGGAACAGCCCGGTGACGTTCAGGAACAGCACGATCACCGGGAACAGGAAGGCGATCCCGAAGGCGAGCAGCGTGAGCGTCACGAAGGACAGGTAGCTCTGGATCGAGGGCAGCGTGACGATGCCGTCGCCGCCGAAGGACAGCAGGAACTGGAGGCCGCGGCTGATGGTCAGGTAGGCGAAGACGGTGCCGATCGAGAACAGCACCAGGGCCGCGCCGAGGAAGGCCGCGGCGTACCGCTTCTCCTTGCGGTGCAGGGCGGGCGTGATGAACGCGCCGAGCTGGTAGAGCCACACCGGCGCGGACAGGATCACGGCGGCGATCAGCGAGATGCGCAAGGAGACCGAGAACTGCTCGAAGGTGCCGAAGGCGAACAGCTCGCACTGGTTGCCCGAGGCGCGCGAGGCCTCGCGGGCGACCTCGGTCTGGCAGTACGGCCGCTTGAGCAGGTCGAAGATGCTCTCGCGCGCCAGCAGGGCGCCGACGGCGCAGACGGCGAGCGCGAGCAGCGAGATGCCGAGCCGGTTGCGCAGCTCGCGCAGGTGCTCGACCAGGGCCATCCGGCCGTCCGGTGGCCGCGCGACCTTCCGGTTCCTGGGGAGGTCCGCCACCTAGGGCTGGCGCGGCTGCGTGGGGTCGTCGACGACGGGCGGCAGCGGCTCCTGGCGGGCGGTCACGGTCGTGTCGGCGATCCGGTCGCTGTCGGACGTGTCGTCATCGCGCAGACCCTTGGTCTCGGCCTTGAAGATGCGCAGCGAGCGGCCGAGCGAGCGCGAGGCGTCAGGCAGCCGCTTGGCGCCGAACAGGACCATGATCACGATGACGACCAGGACCAGCTCCCAGCCTCCTGGCAACGACACGGTGGTGCTCCTCTGCGCGTGGACGACAGGTTCGAGCGTACGCCGCACACGTGAACGACGGGCGTCTAGCGGGCAGCCGCCTCGCGCAGGAGCTTGGCCTGGACGGGGGTGCCGCACGTCGGGCAGGGCTTGACCTCGAGTGGTCCGCCGACACGGGCGTCGACCACGGCCTGCTGGACCTGGGCGGCGGTCTCACCGGCCTCGGCGACCTGCCCGCTGAGCCGCTTCACGCGCCGCCACAGCGAGAGCAGCGTCAGGCCGAGCGCGACCAGGCAGACGAGCAGCAGGAGGGACAGCAGCAGCCAGAACACGCGGCCGACAGTAGGGGACGGCGAGCGCTCAGGTGCGGACGGAGGCTCCGGCAGCGGCGGCGAGCAGGTCGGTCGAGCCCAGGTGCAGGGCGAAGTCCAGCAGGTCGTCGTACGACAGGCGCGGGCCCTCCTTGGGCTCCAGCGCCTCGCCCGGGATGTCCCAGACGCGGGCCGGGACGCCGCCGGAGACCAGCAGCGACACGACGTGGTCGTCGGCGGGCTTGCGGACCTCGTCGTGGCAGCCGGGGCAGGAGAACGCGTAGTACGACAGCGGCGCGTGGCTGCAGACCATGAGGGAAACGTCGGCGGGGGTCAGCTCGACTTCGCCGCAGGTGGGGCAGGACGCCTTGATGGTGGTCATGGCCACGATCTCCCTCGTCGGTCGTCGCGTTGTGCGACTACAACGGCTTCGGCAGACCCCCCCGGATGCTTGACCCCGTTCGAGTGTGATCACTCAGAGTGATGACGGGTACGGCCGGACGGCTCAGTCGGCGTAGGCCGCCAGGGCCAGTGCGGCGTCCGCGCGGACCGCGTCGGCCAGGTCGGCAGGTGCCAGGACGCGTCCCTGGTCCCCCAGCCGCAGCGCCAACCGGCGCACCCAGGAGGTGTCCCGCGCCCTCAAGCGGACCGTCAGGCCGCCGTCCGGGGCCTCGACGACCGACTCGCAGGGGTGGTAGTCCGCGACCCACGCCGCACCGGGGCGGAGGGCGAGCGTGACCAGCAGGTCGTCCGGGCCGGGGCGGAAGAGCCCCTGCGCGAGGTCGCGCGGCGCGGCGTCGTGCGGAGGTTCTGCCGGCACGTCCAGCAGCTGCACCTCGGCGACGCGGTCCAGCCGGAACAGCCGCACCCCCTCGACCCGACGGCACCAGGCCTCCAGGTAGCTGCGCCCCTCGACGAGCAGCAGCCGCATCGGGTCGACGTCGCGCTCGGTCGTCTCGTCGCGCGCGGGGACGTAGTAGGACAGGTGCAGGCGGAGCCCCTGCTCCAGGGCGCTCTGGACCACGGGCAGGACCCGCGCCTCGCCCTCCACCGAGATCTCGACGCGGGTGGCAGGGGCCGCGGCCGTGCCTGCGGCCTGCTCGACCTTGGCCAGGGCGCGGTCGACGGCGTCCCGCGCGTCCAGGCCGGGCGTCTCGGCCAGGGTGCGGAGCGCGACGATGAGCGCCAGCGCCTCGTCGACGGTCAGCCGCAGCGGCCGGGTGACGCCGGCCGGCTCGAGCAGGGTGACGGTGTCCCCCTCGAACTCCACGTCGATGAGGTCGCCCGGGCCGTGGCCGGGCAGCCCGCACACCCACAGCAGGTTGAGGTCCTTGCGCAGCCGCTCCTCGCTGATCCCGAAGTCCTGGGCCACCTCGGCCACGCGCACCCCGGGACGGGCCAGGAGGTACGGCACCAGCGCCAGCAGGCGGGGCAGCTGCCCGGTGGTGCTCACGACGCGAGCCCCTGCAAGCGGCGTACGACGGCCGCGCGCGCGGCGGGCGGGGCCAGCACGACGGCGTCCGCGCCGAAGCCGGCCACCCGGTCGGCCAGGCGCTCGGGGTCGGAGAAGCCGACGTCGACGACGGTCCACCCCTGCCGGTCCGGGTCGTCCGCGGTCGCGGTCGCCTGGCGGCGCAGCTCCCACCCCGAGCCGGGACGCAGCGACACCTGCGCGGTCTCGCGGGGCTCCTCGGTCGCCATCCGGCCGGCCATCGCGCGCAGGTCGACGCCCTCGGGCGGGACGACCGCGCCGACCTCACCGACGCCCTGGACCGTCCCGACGATGCGCGACAGCCGGAAGACCCGCTCGGCGCCCCGGTCGGTGTCGTGGCCGACGAGGTACCAGCGGCCGCGCCAGGACACGACGCCCCACGGCTCGACGTGCCGCCGCTGCGGTGCGGCCACCCCGCTGGCCCGGTAGTCGAACTGGACGGCCTGCGCGTCCTGGACCGCGCGCAGGGCGCTCTCGAACGCCGGCTCCGACGCGCCGACCCGCGGCTCCAGGGCGGCGGCGGCGCGGACGGGCTCCACGCCCGCAGCGCGGAGCTTCAGCAGGGCGGTGCCGGTCGCGGCGGCGAGCGGCGCCGACTGCCACAGCCGCGCGGCCAGCCCGAGCGCGGCGGCCTCGTCCGGCTCGAGCGCGATCGGCGGCAGCTCGTAGTCGCGGCGGGCGATCCGGTAGCCCGGCTCGTCGTCGTGGGCGGAGGTGTTGCTGCCGGTCTCGAGCGGGATGCCGAGCTCGCGGAGCTCCTCCTTGTCGCGCTCGAACATCCGGCGGAAGGACTCCTCGGTGTCCTGCTCGTAGCCGGGTACGGCCGTGCGGATCTCCTGCACGGACAGGTAGCGGCGGGTGTGGAGCAGGCAGATGACCAGGTTCAGCAGCCGCTCGGTCTTCTTCGCCGACATCGGGTCGACGTTAGCCTGCGGCCATGATCAGGTGGCGCCGCGGCGAGGTCGTGTCGCTGGGTCGCTCGTGGTCCGGAGCGCAGGAGCTGGACGTGTCCGTCGAGGGCGCCGTCGTGCGGGCGCTGGCCCACCCGCCGCTGGTCGGCCAGCCGGAGGTCGGTGACGCCGTGCTGCTCAACGTCGGAGCGCTCGACCTGGGGCTCGGCACCGGCGGCTACGCCCTGGTCGTCGCCCTGCCCGACCGGCTGCCCCCCGACGTGGACGGCCCGGGCCACCTCGTGAAGGCCCGCTACACGCCCCTGCAGACCGTCGTGCTGGGCGCGGACGAGCAGGACTCCCCCACCCGCGCGCTCGTGGCCGACGACGTGCCGCTGCCCGGCACCCCGGTCGTCGTGGCCGACCTGCACTCGTCCTTGCCCGCAGTGCTGGCCGGCGTCCTGGCCGCCCGGCCCGGGACGCGGGTGGCGTACGTCATGACCGACGGCGGGGCGCTGCCGCTGTGGTTCAGCCGGACCGTCGCCGCCCTGCGCGACCGGCTGGCGGGGACGGTCACCGTCGGACAGGCCTTCGGCGGCGACCTGGAGGCGGTCACCCTGCACAGCGGGCTGCTGGCGGCGGTGCGGGTCCAGGGGGCCGAGGTCGTGGTCGTCACGCAGGGACCGGGCAACCTCGGCACCGGGACGTCGTGGGGCTTCTCCGGTGTGGCGGCGGGCGAGGCCGTCAACGCTGCCGCGGCGGTCGGTGGACGGCCGGTGGCGGTGCTCAGGATGTCGCAGGCCGACCCCCGCCCCCGGCACCGCGGGGTGAGCCACCACAGCACGACGGCGTACGGGAAGGTCGCCCTGGCGTCGGCCGACGTGGTGGTGCCGGTCTCGCAGGCGGCACTCGTCGACGCCACCGCCTTCCCCCGGCACCGGCTCGTCCGGGTCGAGGACGCCGATCTGGTCGAGGTCCTGACGCCGTGGGCACCGCTGCTGTCGTCGATGGGTCGCGGGCTCGCTGACGACCCGTTGGCCTTCGTCGCCGCCGCGGCGGCGGGGCGGCACGCCGCGGGGCTGCTCTGATGAGCCTCGGCGGCACGGCGGCCGCGTTGGAACGTCGGCTCGGCCTGTCCGTCTTCGCGGCCAACCTCGGCGGAGCGGTGGTCGTCTACGTCTTCCTCAGCTACCTGCTCGTCACCCCTGTCGACCTGCTCGACGGCGGCCGCCTGCAGCGGCTGAACAACGTCCTGTTCGTCGTCTACATGGCCTTCACCGCGGGAGGTGGCCACCTGCTGGGCCTGCGCCTGAACCGCCCGCTGCTCGAATGGCTGACCAGCGGGCGGCCGGGAGACGCCGCCGCGCGCGCCGCCGTGCTGCGCGCCCCGCTCAGCATGTCGCTGATGAGCGGCGGGTTCTGGGCCGTCGCCGCGCTGGTGTTCGGCCTGGTCAACGGCGAGTTCCTGCTGCCCCTCGGCGTCCAGGTGGCGCTGACCATCGCGCTGGGCGGGCTCACCACCGTCTCGCTGACCTACCTGCTCGCCGAACGGGTGCTGCGGCCGGCCGTGACGCTCGCGCACGCTGGGAGCCCCGAGGCGCCCCCGGTGCTGCTCAGCGTGACCCGTCGGATGGTCGTGGCGTGGGCGGTCGGCAGCGGGGTGCCCCTGCTCGGGATCGCCCTCGGCGTCGTGGAGCTCATCGACGAGAGCCCGCTCAGCGATGCGGGTCTGCTGTTCCTGGTCGGCTGCGGGCTGGTCGCCGGTCTGCTCGCCACGGTGGCCGCGGCGCGGGCGGTCGCGGACCCGATCCAGTCCGTAGCCACAGCCCTGCGGGAGGTCGGCGAGGGACGGCTCGACACGTCTGTGCCGGTCTACGACGCGTCCGAGATCGGGCGCCTGCAAGCTGGTTTCAACGCCATGGTCGGCGGCCTGCGGGAGCGGGCCACCCTCCAGGACCTGTTCGGTCGGCAGGTCGGCGTCGACGTGGCGCGGCTGGCCGTGGAGCGCGGCGTGCGCCTCGGCGGCGAGCGGCGCGAGGTGGCGGTGCTCTACGTCGACGTCATCGGCTCGACCGCGCTGGCCGTCACGCACGACCCCGAGGAGGTCGTCCTCCAGCTCAACCAGTTCTTCGGCGTCGTCGTCGACGCGGTGGCCGCCGAGGGCGGCTGGGTCAACAAGTTCGAGGGCGACGCAGCGCTGTGCGTGTTCGGGGCGCCCGTGGAGCGGGCGGATGCCCGCGCCGGAGCCCTGGCCGCGGCCCGGGCCCTGGCCCGTGGGCTCGAGCCGCTCGTGCTCGAGGCCGCGATCGGCGTCTGCGCCGGCTGGGTCGTCGCGGGCAACGTCGGCACCGAGAGCCGCTTCGAGTACACCGTCATCGGCGACGCGGTCAACGCGGCGGCGCGGCTGGCCGAGCTGGCCCGGGAGCAGCCCGGCCACCTGCTGGCCGACGGCGACGTGGTGGAGCAGGCCGGCGCGGAGGCCGCGCACTGGGAGATCGGCCCGCCGGTCGTGCTGCGTGGGCGGGTCGCGCCCACCCGGCTGGCCCGGCCGTCTGCCCCTCCCGAGTAGTCCGTTGGGACCATCTCTCGGGTGGTTCGCCCCTTCTTCCTGGCATCTGGCCCGTGGAACGCCCACTCTCACAGGGTGACCGACTCCGACCAGGTGTGGCTGGATGTCGCCGGCGGCGTCCTGGCGCACGTCCGGAGCGTCCTGGGCTTCGAGATGGCGGTGCTGTCGCGGCGCACCGGCGACGACTACGTGGTGCTCGCCGCCGAGGACGACTGCTACGGGGTGCGCGCCGGCGACGTCCTCCCCTGGGACGACACGTTCTGCGCCCGGATGGTCGACGGACGCGCGCCGTCGTTCGCCCCGGACGCGACCGTCGTCCCGGCCTACGTCGAGGCCGGCGAGCTGCTCGGCATGGACGTCGGCGCCTACGTCTCGCTCCCGCTCGTCGGCGCGGACGGCGCCTTGCTCGGGACCCTGTGCGCCGCCAGCGCCCGGCCGCAGACCAGCGCCCTGCTCGCGCACGAGGACGTGCTGCGCGTGCTGTCCGGCACCGTGGGGGCGCTGCTGGACTCCGAGCTCAGGCTCCAGCGTGAGTCTCGACGGGCCGAGCGGGCGGAGGCCGTCGCGCACGTCGACCCGCTGACGGGCTTGGGCAACCGCCGGCTGTGGGACCGGGCCCTGGCCTCCGAGGAGCGCCGCTGCGCGTCCTTCGGGCTGCCCGCGGGCCTGCTGGCCGTCGACGTCGACGGGCTCAAGGCGCACAACGACCTGGTCGGTCACGAGGCCGGCGACGCGCTGCTCCGGACGGTGGCGGCGGCGCTGCTCGCGGCCACCGGACCGGACGACGTGCTGGCCCGGACCGGGGGCGACGAGTTCGCGGTGCTGCTGCCCGAGAGCGACGCCGCGCGGGTCGGCGCGGTCGTGGCGGCCCTCCGCGAGGCGTTGGCCGAGCGGGGCGTGTCGGCCGGCATCGGCTCGGCGCAGCGCGGCCGCGAGGGCCTCGCCACCGCGTGGCGCGCCGCCGACGCCGCGCTGCTGCTGGACAAGCGCCGGGCGCGCGAGGTCCTGCGCCCAGCCTCGACGCCCGCACCGGTCCCGGACGCGTCGGTCGACGACGTGCTGCTGGAGGAGCTCCTCGTGCTGGCCCGCCGCCAGCTCGGCGCGGCCATCTCCTTCGTGGGCGAGTGGCGCGGCGGCCCGTCCGGCGTCCGGGTCATGCGCGGCGTGTCGGCCGACTTCCCCCTTCCGGTGGGTCGGGGGTCGACCGAGGCGCTCGACGGCACCTACTGCCAGCGCATCCTCGACGGCCGCCTCCCCCGGGTCATCCCGGACACCTCGCGCGAGCCCGAGGCGATGGCCCTGCCGATCACCTCCGCCCTGCCGATCGGCTCCTACGTCGGCGTCCCGGTCGTGCTGTCCGACGGACAGCTGTACGGGACGCTGTGCTGCCTGTCGCCGACACCGGACACCTCCCTGTCGGACCGGGATGCGGACTTCCTCGCCGCGATCGCCAGGAGCATGGCGCGGGTGCTCGAGGCCGAGCTGCGCGAGCGGGCCGTGCGCAGCGCCCTGGTGGCCCGCCTGGACCCGGTGGTGCGCGGGCGCGGCCTGTCGGTCGTCTACCAGCCGGTCATGCGCCTCGTCGACGGCGCCCTGGTCGGGCTCGAGGCACTGGCCCGTTTCGGCGTGGACGGCCACGGGGCGCCCGGTCCGTGGTTCGGCGACGCCGCCGCGGCCGGGCTCACCGGTGACCTCGAGATCGCGGCTGCGCGCGCCGCCCTGCTCGCCGCGCCGGCCCTGCCCGGCTTCCTGGCGCTCAACTTCTCCGCCACCACGATCCGCAGCCCGGCCTTCGCGACCCTGCTCGATGGGCACGACCCGCAGCGGCTGGTCGTCGAGGTCAGCGAGCACGAGGAGATCGAGGACTACGCGGCGCTGGTGGACGCGCTCCGGCCGTGGCGGGCGGCGGGGCTGCGGGTCGCCGTGGACGACGCCGGCGCCGGCTTCGCCAGCCTGCGCCACGTCGTGCTGCTCGCCCCCGACCTCATCAAGCTCGACCTGTCGCTGGTCCGCGGCATCGACGGTGACCGCACCCGGCAGTCGCTGGCGATGGCGCTGACGACCTTCGCGCGCAGTGCCGGCGCCGAGGTCCTCGCCGAGGGCGTCGAGACCGAGGCCGAGCGCGACGTGCTCGCCGAGGCCGGCGTCACGCTCGTGCAGGGCTGGCTCTTCGGCGCCGGTCTGCCCGGGCCGCAGATCGCCGAGCGCTACGGACGTCGGACCAGCGGGCTGCCCGCTCCTCGGCTCGGCGGGGGCAGGGGCGTCAGGGCCTGACCGCGTCCCGCAGCGCGCCGGCCTGACTGCTGCGCAGGGACTTCGAGGCGTACATCCGCGCGTCCGCCTCCTCGAGGACCGAGCTCGGGTCCTCCCCGGGTTGGAGCAGGCTGGTCCCCACGGACACACCGACCACGACCACGACGCGTCCCGGCAGGATCATCGGCTGCCGCATCGCGTTGAGCACCCGGCGGGTCAGCCCCTCGGGGCTGGCCGCGGGGTCCGGTGGCGCGACGATGACGAACTCGTCGCCCCCGAGCCGGGCCACGAGGTCCTCGCCGCGAACGGCCAGCGTCAGTCGGCGTCCGACCTCGACGAGGACCGCATCGCCCGCGGCGTGGCCGTAGGTGTCGTTGACGGCCTTGAAGCCGTTGAGGTCGCAGAACAGCACCGAGGCGCCGCTGCCCGACAGCGTCGTCAGGACCTCGAGCAGCCGGGTGCGGTTGGGCAGCCCCGTCAGCTCGTCGGTCCGGGTACGGGCGAGCAGGTCCTCGGCCGCCGACCGCGCCAGGCTGACGTCGACGCCCACGCAGGCGAGCAGTGGGGGTGCGTCCTGGACCCGGGCGGTCGTCCAGGCCAAGGTGCGGCGCCCACCCTCGGAGCCGGGGGGCAGGTCGTGCTCGTGGGACTGCGCGACCCCGGTGCGCGCGACGCCGCGCAGGACGTGCAGCAGGTCCACGTGGTCGCGTGCCGCAGCCATGACCGGCGTCACGTCCCCGCCGACGACCCCCGGTCGCAGGCGCAGGCTCTGGTGCCCCGCGGGGTTGGCGTCGACCAGGCGGCCCGCGCCGTCGACGAGCAGCACCACGGCGGCCGTCGCGTCGAGCAGGGACGGGGCCAGGGCGGACAGCGCGCTGGTCACGGCGCGCCGTCCTCGGCCACCGACACCCGGTTGCGTCCGGCCTCCTTTGCGGCGTAGAGCGCGCCGTCGGCCGAAGCCACCAGCCCGCGCAGGTCGCCGAGCTCGCCGACCGCCCCGCCCGCGCTCACCGTGATGTCCAGCGTGCCGCCGGTGCCGACCGCGAGCGGGGTCACGTCGACGGCGGCGCGCAGGCGCTCGGCGAGGTCCACGACGGCGCTCCGGTCGCCGTCGGTGAGCAGGGCCACGAACTCCTCGCCGCCCCAGCGCACGAGGGTCTCGCCATCGCACGTCGCGCGGCGCATCCGGGCGGCGACGGTGGCGAGCACCGCGTCCCCGACGAGGTGGCCGTGCTCGTCGTTGACCTTCTTGAAGTGGTCGATGTCGACCATGACGACCCCGACCGGCAGACCGGCGCCGCGACCGGCGAGCAGTCCGTCGACGACCTGCTCCAGGTGGCGACGGTTCGGCAGTCCGGTCAGCGGGTCGGTGTTGCTCAGGGCATCGAGCTCGCGCGCCCGTCGCTGCAGCTCGTCGTGGCGCTGGGACAGGCGCATCGCGGTGCTCACTCGGGCGACGAGCTCGCTGCTCTCGCAGGGCTTTTTGAGGTAGTCGTGCGCGCCGAGGTCGAGGCCGCGCGCGACCTCACCGCCCGCGATGCGCGCCGTCAGGAACAGCACGGGCAGCCACCGCAGGTGCGGGTCCTCCTGCATGCGCTGCATCGTCGCCAGTCCGTCGAGCACGGGCATGTCCACGTCGAGCAGCACGAGGTCGGGTCGGTCCACCCGGCAGGACGTCAGCCCCTGCTCGCCGTCAGCGGCCTCGTTTACCCGGTAACCGGCGGCCTCGAGGTCACGCCGGAGGATCCGCCGCACAGTGCTCGAGTCGTCGACGACGAGCACAGTCGCGACGCGCACGCGGTCCGGGCCGCGTCGCTCGTCGGCCGTCACGGGTCACCGTCGGCAGTCCTGCGGAGGACCGAGATGACCAGCGGCTGCTCCAGCGACAGGAACGTCGCCGTCGCCTCGACGTGGGTGCCCAGGACGCGCAGGGCGTAGTCGGCTCCGTGCGCGACGGTGGGCAGCGAGATGCGGGACGGCTCGGGGAGGAGCGCCTTGATGTTGCCCGCGAGCATGTTGGTCAGCTCGCCGACGGTGTCGTGCACCTCCTCGGGCGTGCAGGCGCCCTCAGGCCGGAACAGCTCGGCGGACAGCCGCTCGGCCAGCGACTGCGGGCACTGCAGCATGACCGCGCCGTTCCACGCGCCATCGATCTGGATGCAGCCGGTCATGACCTGCGCGTCCCCCGCCAGCCCCACCCCGGCGGGGGCGAGGTCGAGGGGGAAGCTGAAGAGCGTCTCCCAGATGCTCTGCGCGATCTGCGCGATGTCCTGCTCTACCTCGGTCACTGCTGCCCTCCTGCGGCCATCGGTCTGTACATCGACGTGCGCCCCACCTGCAACCGCTCCCAGCCCTCGTCCAGTCCGTACGTCGTCTCCGCGCCGCCCAGCGAGAGCAGACCACCCGGCGCCAGGACGCGGGCGACCTGGGTCAGGACGGCGCGCTTGGCCTCGGGTCCGAAGTAGATCAGGACGTTGCGCAGCAGCACGAGGTCCATCGGGGGAAGGCTCGGCCACGGCTTGGCCAGGTTGAGCTGCCGGAACTCCACCCGGCGGCGCAGGTGCTCGCGCACCCGCCAACCGGCGCCGTCCCGCTCGAAGTGCTTGACGAGCAGGGCGGCCGGCAGCCCGCGGTTGACGTCCAGCTGCGTGAAGGTGCCGCGGGCGGCGCGGGCGAGGACGTCGCGTGACAGGTCGGTGGCCAGGATCGTGGCGTCGGCGGTCGGGAAGTGGTCGGCCAGCAGCATCGCCAGGCTGTACGCCTCCTGGCCGGTGGAGGACGCCGCCGACCACAGCCGGAGCCTTCCGCCGCGCCGGGCCAGGGCTGCCGGCAGGACGACGTCACGCAGCGCGTCGAAGGGGTGCACGTCGCGGAAGAACGAGGTCTCGTTGGTGGTCATGGCCTCGACCACGTCGTCGCGCAGCGCGGTCGATCCCTGTCGCAGCAGCGCGAGGAGCTCGGCTACGGACGACAGTCCCTCGCGTTCGGCGAGCGGGGCCAGCCGCGCCTCGACGAGGTACTCCTTGCCGTCGTTCAGCACCAGCGCACTGCGCTCCTGGACCAGGGAGCGGACGTACTGGAAGTCGCCGGCGGGCAGCGCCACTCAGCGTCCCGCGGTGACGCGGTCGACTAGGCCGGCGCCCAGCGCCTCGATCGGCAGCGCGGCCTGCGCGAGCCCGGCCCGCACCACGCTGCTCGGCATGCTCCCGATGACGCAGCTCGCGGGGTCCTGCACCACCACCTGACCGCCTGCGGCGCGGACCGCCTGGCAGCCGATCAGTCCGTCCGATCCCATGCCGGTCATCACCACGCCGAGCACCCCCGCGCCGAAGACCGCAGCGGCGGAGCGGAACAGGACATCGGCTGCCGGCCGGCAGGAGTTCTCCGGCGGGCCGTCGCCGAGCGCGACCTGGACGATCCCTCCGCTGCGGGCCAGCGCAAGGTGCCGACCGCCGGGGGCGAGGTAGACGTGACCGGGCCGCACCTGCTCTCCCTGGACCGCTTCGCCGACCGACAGCGGCGAACCGCGGTCGAGTCGCTCGGCCAGCAGCCGGGTGAAGACCGGCGGCATGTGCTGTACGACCAGCAGGGGCACCGGGAAGCTGGCGGGCAGTCCGGCGAGCAGGACGCTCAGCGCATCCGGGCCACCGGTCGAGATGCCGACGACGACGACCTGGAGCGGCGCACGGGGACCGGGCGCGGCGGCCGCGGGAACGAACGTGCTCAGCGCCTCGCGCGGTGCGGCGAGTCCCTTGACCAGCGGTGCCAGGTGCTCGACGACATAGGCCTCGGCCAGCTCGACCGAGGACGCGGTCGGCTTGAGGACGAAGTCGACGGCGCCGAGCGACAGGGCATCCAGGGTCGATGCCGCGCCACGCTCGTCCAGGCTGCTGAACAGGACGACGGGCAGGTCGGGGTGCGTGCGCCGGAGCTCGCTCAGCGTGCCGAAGCCGTCCAGCTCGGGCATCTCGAGGTCGAGCACGACGACGTCCGGGCGGGAGTGCCGGATCTTGTCGAGAGCCAGCCGGCCGTTGGCGGCGAAGTCGGTGCGGGCGATCGCCGGGTCCCGCTCGAGCGCCCGTGCGACGACGCGGCGCATGACCACGGAGTCGTCCACGACCAGCACCCGCACCGGGGCGACGGGCGGCACGGTCCTAGACCTCGAAGCCGAGCAGGTGCAGCTTGTCGAGGACGGCCTCGCGGGTGAACGGCTTCATTAGGTACTCGTCCGCGCCGGCGGTGAGGGCGTGCATCACCTGCGGGATCTCGGTCTCGGTCGTCACCATGACGACCTTCGCGGTGGACGAGTGCGGCGGTTGCCGGACGGCCTGCAGGAACTCGATGCCGGTCATCTCCGGCATGTTCCAGTCGAGCAGCACGAGCTCCGGGACGAGGCCTCCGGCAAGCAGGTCCAGCCCCTCGCGGCCGTTGCCTGCCTCCGCGACCTCGAAGCCGAGACCGCGCAGCATGCGTCCCAGGATCATGCGCATCGCCCGCGAGTCGTCGATCACCAGGGACTGCACGGGAGGGGCTCCTTCGACTCAGGCGACGGTCAGGACGAGACGCGGATCCAGGACGAGCAGCAGCGCACCTGCACGCTGGTGCGCCGCGGTGCACAACCTACGTATCTCATGGTCCACCGTCTCCGGAACGTCCTCACCCTCACCGTCAGCCACCTCGACCACGTCGCCCTCGCGGTCCACGACGAGGCTGATGTGCTCGTCGTCGAGCTCGACGATGACGTGCGCGACGTCGGTGTCGTGTTCGCGCGGGGGCATCCCCAGGCGCAGCCGGGCGTCCAGGACCGGCACGATCCGGCCGCGGAGGTTGAGCAGCCCGACCATGGCGCCCGGGGCCAGGGGCACCTCCGTCACGTGCTGGCCGCGCACGACCTCCACGACGTCGGCCACGGGCAGGGCCAGGTGGAGCCCGCCCACGGTGAAGGTGCAGAGCCGGTGCGCGAGGGCCGCGCTCACCGCCGTGCCACCACCCCGGCGGAGGCTGCGAGCACGTCCAGGTCGAGCAGCTCGGCGACCCGCTCGTCGACGACGAGGCAGGCCTGCACCCCTGCCCTGCTGGCCGGCTGCGACGGGGTCTGCGGCTCGTCGACGACGTCGTCGATGGAGGCCACCACGAAACCCACCAGTCCCGAGGCGGTGTCGCACACCACCGTCGGCAGGCCGGCGAGCGCGGCCTCCGCGGTCGGTGCCCGGTCCACCTGCCGACGCTCGGGCAGCAGGTCGGCGACCCGCGCGAGCGGCAGCAGCGCGTCGCCGTACTGCACGACCTCGAGCGTCCCGGTCCGCTCGACCCGATCCGGGGCGAAGCTCTCCAGCCGCCGGACCGAGGACAGGCGGACGGCCATGCGGCCGCCGTCGGGGGCCGTGGTCAGGAGCAGGCCGCCGGCGCTGGTGGCACCTCGTCCGACAACGCTGTCCTCGACCGGCGAGGCGACGATGCCGGCGGCGGAGGCGATCCCGGGGACGTCCAGGATCAGCGACGGCAGGCCGTCGCCGAGGACGGTGGTGCCGGCGTAGACCGGGATCCCGCGCAGCAGCCGAGGGACGGGCTTGACGACCGCGTCGGCAGCGTCGCCGACGTCGTCGACGAGCAGGCCGAAGTGGCGCCCGTCGGTCTCGACGAGCACCACGGCCAGCGAGCCGTCCTGCCGGCGGGCCGTCAGGCCGAGCCGCTCGGCGAGGTCGACCAGCGGCAGCAGCCGACCGCGCAGCCGCAGCAGCCGAGCGCCCTCGACGACGTCGACGCGCGCGGCGACCTCGTCGGCCTGCAGGACCGCGACCTCGAGCAGGTGCACCTGCGGCACCGCGTAGCGCTGGCCGTCGCACTGGACCACCAGCACCGGCATGATGGCCAGCGTCAGCGGGATGTTCAGCCGGAACAGCACCCCCTGGCCCTCCCTCGACAGCACCTCGACACTGCCGCCGACCTGCTCCAGCGAGGCGCGTACGACGTCCATGCCGACGCCGCGACCGGACGTGCTCGTCACTTCGTCGCGAGTGGACAGGCCGGCGTGGAACATCAGCTCCAGCGCCTCGGCGCGGGACATCGATGCGGCCTGCTCGGCCGTGCGGAGCCCGCCCGCCACGGCCTTCGCGAGCAGCCTTTCGGGGTCGACGCCACGGCCGTCGTCGGAGACCTCGACGTGCACGCGGCCGCCCTCGTGCGAGGCGGCGATGCGCAGCAGACCCGCGTCCGGCTTGCCCGCGGCCCGCCGCTCCTCGGGGGTCTCGATGCCGTGGTCGACGGCATTGCGGACCAGGTGCAGGAGCGGGTCACGAAGCGCCTCGTTGATGGCCTTGTCGACGCCGACGTGCTCTCCGCTGAGCTCGACGTCGACGCGCTTGCCGAGCGCCGTGGCCAGGTCGCGGGCGATGCGGTGGAACTTCCCGGTGACCGTCCCGACCGGCTGCAGTCGAGCGGTCATGACGTTGTCCTGCAGGTCGGCCGTCACCATGCGCAGGTCGCGGTAGGGGCCGGCCAGCGGACCGTCGTCGTCGAGTGCGGCGAGCGCGCCGATCCGGCTGCGGGCGAGCACCAGCTCGCCAACCAGGTCCATGAGCGTGTCCAGGACGCCCACGTCGACGCGCACCGAGGTCTCGGCGCCGCCGGGGACAGGCACCTCGAAGGTCTCCGGCGCCGGAGCGTCCTGCTGCGAGGCAGCAGCACCGTGCTCGGGCAGGTGGCTGCGCAGCTGCGCCGACAGCGCGTCGTGGCGGGCAGGGGGCTCGGCGGAGGTGCTCTCGATGACGCCGAGCACCTCGCGCACGGAGTCCACGAGCTGCAGCAGCGACGTCGTCGAGGCCGCGTCGAGCAGCACGTCCCCGGCGCGCAGCGCCCCGAGCAGGTCCTCACCCGCGTGCGCCAGCTCCTCGAGGCGCGGGAACCCGAGGAAGCCGCAGGTGCCCTTGAGCGTGTGGACCGCGCGGAACACCCGGGCCAGCAGCTCGGGGTCCTGCGGCCGGCTCTCGAGCCCGACCAGGTCGCGGTCGAGCTCGTCGAGGTTCTCCCTGCTCTCCTCCAGGAAGGCGAGCAGGATCTCCTCGTCCTCGGTCACTGCCTCGCTGCCCCCGTCGTGGCGCCGCGCTGGGCGCCGAGGGTGAAGCGGCCGACCAGCCCGAGCAGCTCGGACGACAGGCGGGCGAGCTCCTCCGCCGCGCGATGGGCCTCGCTCGCCCCTTGGGTCGTGCCGCGCGCGGTCTCGGCGACGCCGGTGATGTTGCGGGCGATCTCGCTCGCACCGGTCGCCGCCTCGGTGACGCTGCGGCCGATCTCGTCCGTCGTGACGGCCTGCTCCTCGACCGCGGCGGCGATGACCGTCTGGATGTCGTTGATGCGCTGGATGATCTCGGTGATCTGCCCGATGGCCTCGACGGCGTTGCGGGTGTCCTCCTGGATCGTCCCGATCTTGCGCCCGATCTCCTCGCTGGACGTGGCGGTCTTGCGTGCGAGGTCCTTCACCTCGCCGGCGACGACGGCGAAGCCCTTGCCGACCTCGCCGGCCCGCGCCGCCTCGATCGTCGCGTTGAGGGCGAGCAGGTTGGTCTGCTCGGCGATGGAGGTGATGACCTTGACGACCTCGCCGATCTCGACCGAGCTCGCCCCGAGGCGGAGCACCGTGATGTTGGCCTGCTCCGCGACCCGCACGGCCTGACCCGCCACCTGCGCGGCCTCTGTGGCGCTCTTGGCGATCTCGGCAATGCTCGCGCCGAGCTCCTCGGCGCCGGCCGACACCGTCTGCACGTTGTTCGACACCTGCTCGGCGGCCACGGAGACGGTGCCCGCCTGCACGGCCGTCTCCTCGGCAGCGGCGCTCATCTGCTGGCTCACCGCGCTGAGCTCCTCGGACGCCGAGCTGAGCGTCGCCGAGCTCCTGGCGATGCCGTCGACCGTGTCGCTCATCTGGTCGAGCGTCTCGTTCAGGGCGGCGCCCATCTGGCCCAGCTCGTCGTCGGAGGTGTCGCTCAGGCGGGTCCTGAGGTCGCCGCCCGCGACAGCCCGCAGGACCGACACGGTGCGGGCCAGTGGCCGGGTCAGCGAGCGCGTGATGAGCACGGCGAGGACTCCGGCCAGCAGCAGCGCGAGCAGCGAGACGACGATCAGCGTGGTGCGGGTGCGGTTGGAGCTGGCCCGGGCCTCGGCGACCTCGCGCTCGGCGCGCTCCTGAACGCCCTCGGCCAGCAGGCCGGCGCCTTCGGCGATGCGCTCGTAGACCACCAGCTCCTCGCCCAGGACCAACGCGGTGGCGCTGTTGCGGGCGGCCGGCGTGCCCTGCGCGTACAGGCTGATGATCTGCTCGTCGATCGCCATGAAGCGGTCGAAGTCGGCGTTGATCCGACGGATGACGTCCCGGTCCCCGGCCAGCCGGTCATCGCTCTCGATGACGGCGAGCTCGTCGCGGAACGCCTCTGCGGACTCGAGGAAGCTGCGGCGATTGCTCCCCTCCTCGTCTGTGGCAGCACGAGCGGTGCGTACCGCGTCGAAGGCGTACGCGGTCTGCCACCCGTTGACGTCCGCCGCCCGGAACTTCAGCTGCAGCACCTCTTCGGTGATGCGCACGTCGGCCGACAGGCGCTCCCGCGACTGAGCCTCGGACCGCAGCCCCAGCATCGCTACCGCGACCACCGCCACGAGCAGCAGCACGACGCACCCGAAGGCCGCCGCCAGTCGTGTACCCATGCGCGCACTGCGCAGGCCAGCCATGTGCGGGTCCCCTCGTCACGATCACCTGCGCGGACCGTAACGTTCGTCGGCCCGCGCGGACGCGCGAACCGCCGCAGCGGGTGCTAGCTAGCGGACCCCGAGCAGGTCGACCACGAACACGAGCGTCTCGCCGCCCTTGATGGTGCCACCGGCACCGCGGGCGCCGTACCCGAGCTCGGGCGGGATCGTCAGCCGGCGACGTCCGCCGACCTTCATCCCGGCCACGCCCTGGTCCCAGCCCCCGATGACCTGACCCTGGCCGAGCCCGAAGGTGAAGGGCTGGCCGCGGTCCCACGAGGCGTCGAACTGCTGCTTGGTGGACCACGCCACGCCGACGTACTGCATCGTGCAGGTCGTGCCGGAGGTGGCCTCGGGGCCGTCGCCGACGGTGAGGTCCTCGAGCTGCAGCTCGGTCGGCGCAGGGCCGTCGGGGATCTGGACGTCAGGCTTCTCGGTCATGCGGCCGAGCGTGTCACATGCTGGCGATGAGCTTCTCGACGCGGTCGTCGACGGCCCGGAAGGGGTCCTTGCACAGGACGGTGCGCTGGGCCTGGTCGTTCAGCTTCAGGTGCACCCAGTCGACGGTGAAGTCGCGCCGCTTCTCCTGCGCGCTCTTGATGAACTCCCCGCGCAGCCGCGCGCGCGTGGTCTGCGGCGGCAGCGTCTTGGCCTCGAAGACGGCCAGGTCGGTCGTCGCGCGCTCGACCGCGCCGGAGTTCTCGAGCAGGTAGTAGAGCCCGCGCCGGCGGTTGACGTCGTGGTAGGCGAGGTCGAGCTGCGCGATGCGCGGGCTGGACAGCGGGAGGTCGTGCTTGAGCCGGTAGCGCTCGATGACCTGCAGCTTGGTCACCCAGTCGATCTCGCGGTCCACCAGGGACAGGTCACCGGTCTCGACGGCCGTCAGCGTGCGGCCCCAGAGGTCGAGCACGCGCATCACGGTGGCGTCACCGCCGCGGCGGGCGATGAAGTCGGTGGCCTTGGAGTGGTACTCGCGCTGGATCTCCAGCGCGCTGGCCTCCCGGCCGTTGGCGAGCTTGACCTTGCGCCGACCGGTGATGTCGTGGCTGATCTCGCGGATCGCCCGGATCGGGTTCTCCAGCGTGAGGTCGCGCATGACGACGCCGGCCTCGATCATCCGCAGCACCAGGTCGGTCGCGCCGATCTTGAGCAGCGTCGTGCACTCGTTCATGTTGCTGTCGCCGACGATGACGTGCAGCCGACGGAAGCGCTCGGCGTCGGCGTGCGGCTCGTCGCGCGTGTTGATGATCGGGCGGCTACGGGTCGTCGCGCTGGAGACGCCCTCCCAGATGTGCTCGGCGCGCTGGCTCACGCAGTAGACGGCGCCGCGCGGCGTCTGCAGGACCTTGCCGGCGCCGACGACGATCTGCCGGCTCACGAGGAACGGGATGAGCACGTCGGCGAGCCGGCTGAACTCGCCCTGCCGTCCGACCAGGAAGTTCTCGTGACAGCCGTAGGAGTTGCCCGCGCTGTCGGTGTTGTTCTTGAACAGGTAGATGTCGCCCGCGATGCCCTCCTCGCGCAGGCGCCGCTCGGCGTCCATCAGCAGGCCTTCGAGGATCCGCTCGCCGGCCTTGTCGTGCGTGACGAGGTCGACGGCGCTGTCGCACTCCGGAGTGGCGTACTCCGGGTGCGAGCCGACGTCGAGGTAGAGCCGCGCGCCGTTGCGCAGGAAGACGTTGCTGCTGCGGCCCCAGCTCACGACGCGGCGGAACAGGTAGCGGGCCACCTCGTCGGGCGAGAGCCGCCGTTGCCCGCGGAAGGTGCAGGTCACGCCGTACTCGTTCTCGATCCCGAAGATCCGACGCTCCACAGGTGGCAGCCTCGCACGGGAGCGAGCTCGACCGCTGCGCGCAAGGCCCAGGCAGTGCCACCGGTCGTTGCCGTCCTACCCCACGCGCCGACGGTCCCGCGCTGTGGGCTCCAGCCTGGGCACCGGGGACCCGGGAGATCACACCGGACGTCCTCAGCTCACCGTACGGACGGCCTTCCCCCGGTGAGTGTCGTCTCGCGCCCGTCCTCGTCGACCGCCAGCGGACGGTCGGGCATCGGGTTCGGCATGAGGAGCGGCCTGTCCCGGTCGGGAGCGACCTCCCGCAGGCGGTCGTTCTGCTCCGCATTGATCCGGCCGTAACTGGGGTGGGCGATCGAAAGGAGTCGGCCTGAGTGGGAGGGTCGACCTCACGGTCCTAGCACCGCACGTGTCACTACTCTGCTTCGGCGAGGAGCGCGTCGATGCCGGTGACCAGCACGCGCCGCACCCTCGCGGGCGTCAGGTCGCTGCGTCGACTCAGGTGCTCGATTGACTCGAACTGCAGCAGCAGGTCCATGCAGCGCAGTAGCGCCTTGGCGCGAACGCCGCCGATCGAGCGGAGCTCCCGGGCGAAGTGCTCCTCAAGCTGCGTGAAGAGCTGGCGGCGCCGGGCGTCGAGCGCCTCGTTGACCAGCGGCGCCGAGGGACCGCGCAGCACTGCCGCCCGCGCCTCCGGGCCGAGCGCTGCGTAGAGCACGAGCCGGTGGTCGACGAGGCGGGTGATCCGGTCGTCGAGCTCACCCTCGCCGAGGTCGGGGAAGAGGAACAGCGGCTCGGCCAGCGTCACCCGGCGCGCGATCGCGGCGCGGAACAGCGCCTCGGTGTCCTCGAAGTAGCGGTACACCGACCGCAGCGAGACGCCGGAGCGAGCCGCGACGGCCTCCGCCGTGGGGGTGTAGTTGCCCTCGACGAACAGCTCCCGTACGGCGTCGAGCACCGCCTCGCTGTTGCGGTCACGGCGCGCAGTCCGCCCGTCCACCTGGGCCCTGGCCGTCGTCATGCAATGCTCCTCAGGCCGGTGGCGCACCGGAAGCCGGTGTTGCCCATGCTGCTGGCGGCCGCGGCGCCGCTGCGGGCGGCAGGACGGTAGCGCCGGCAGTACGACGCGTGGCAGAGGTACGAGCCGCCCTTCAGGACACGCATCCCGGACCCGGGTTCCCGCTCGTCGGCCGTCCACTCCCAGACGTTGCCGATCATGTTGTGCAGCCCATAGCCGTTCTGCGGGAACGCGTCGACGGGACAGGTTGTGAACCAGCCGTCCGCGCGGGTGTTGCGGGCGGGGAACTCGCCCTGCCAGACGTTGGCGAGGTGCTGCCCCTGTGGCTCGAGCTCGTCGCCCCACGGGAAGGTGGTGACGCTGCCGCCGCGCGCCGCGTGCTCCCACTCGACCTCCGTCGGCAGGCGCTTGCCCGCCCACGCCGCGAACGCCGCCGCATCGTCCGCACCGACGTGCACGACCGGGTGGTCCGTGCGCCCGTCGAGGTCGCTGCGCCGACCCTCCGGGTGGCGCCACGAGGCGCCCTCGACCTGGCGCCACCAGGGGGCGCCCACAACACCCCTCGTCTCGGGGAAGTCGTCCGGCAGCGCGCCCCCGAAGACGAAGGACCAGGCGTGCCGCTCGGCCGCCGTCACGTGCCCCGTCGCCTCGACGAAAGCGGCGAAGCGCGCGTTCGACACCGCGTGCACGTCGAGCCGGAAGGGCTCGATCGGCACGTGGCGCACGGGCGTCTCGCCGTCCTCGGGGTAGCTCCACCTGCTCCTGTCACCGATCAGGGCGAGGCCGCCCGGGACGTCGACCATCGGGGCGTGGTCGACGCCGGTCCGGCTCGCCCGCTCCCTGGGCGGGAGGATCGGACCGGACGGCGTGCAGCAGCTCACGCCGCCGCTCCGAGGGTCTGCAGCACGAGCCGGCGCATGATCCGTCGGGCCACCTGGTCGGGCAGCCCGAGCTCCGCGCGCAGGTGGTACCAGGTGGACCACGTGCTGATGGTCTCGACGGCGGCGACCAGCTCGTCGTGGTCCTGCGCAGGCAGCCGCTCCAGCTCGGGGGCGAAGGTGGCCGCCACGTCCCCGAGGCTCAGTCCGGCCATGGCGGCCCGCCGACTGCTCAGCACCGGCGAGCTCTGCTCCCGGATGCGGACGGAGAGCGAGAACGGCGTCAGGAAGCGGTAGATCTCGTCTCGATTGTCGAGGAACAGCTCCAGCCGCTCCGCCAGCGGGAGGTCCGGGTCCGGCGCCTGCCGGAGGAGCTGCACATCCTGCGACACCGACTCGGCTGTCGCGGCGAAGAGCGCCTCCACCTCGGGGAAGTGGGCGAACAGCGTGCGCGGGCTGACGCCGGCAGCCTCCGCGATCCGCGAGGTCGTCGGGGCCATCTCGCCCTGCTGGATCAGCGAGCGGTGCGCAGCCACGATCGCCGCCCGCGTCCGGGTGGAGCGCTCGTGCCGCCCGTCCGGGCGTCGCGTGGCGGTCACGGTCGTCAGCGTAGGACCTCCGGATGGCACTGGGAGCGGCGCCGCTCAGGGGAACTTCTGTCTCTCAATGTGTCACAACATCTTGACAGCGGCGCCGAAAGTACTGACAGTGACTCTGCAGATAGTGGTTCGCCTCACAGGACAGAAGGACCCACGTGCCGTACCGCCGCTACGCCCCCGCCTGGTTGCTGGCCTCGACCCTGCTCCTGCTCGTGGCGATCGCCCCGTCGCGGGGCGCGCAGCAGAGCGCCGGGTCCTCGTTCGCGCCCTTCGACGCCACTTCCGGTGCGTCCTCCGTCCCGGGCGCGGCCGGTGACCCGTTCGCGCCGGGCGCGGCAGGAGCGGCTCCGGGAGCGGCTCCGGGAGCGGCCCCGGGCACGACGGCCGGCGGCGCGGCCAGCACGAGCGGCGCAACGGCGGGAGCGCCGACCGGCGCGGCCGGGAGCGCCGGAGCCGGTGGGGCACCCCGCGCAGCGCGAGGGACCGCAGCGAGCGGCGACACCAGCCACTGCCGCGACGGCAAGCAGTTCGCCCTCCCCGGCTTCATCGCCGCTCCCCCGTGCCAGCCCAAGTTCGCGGGGGGCGACAACGGCGGCGCGACCTATCCCGGTGTCACGAAGACGGCGATCTCCGTCGTCTACTACCGGGTCAAGCAGAACGCCGCCGTGCAGGCCGCCCTGGGAAGCGCCGGGGTGCAGCCGACGCCGGGCCAACTCGACGGGTTCCTCGAGGCCGAAGCCGCCTTCATCGCCAAGCGCTACGAGCTGTGGGGACGCAAGCTCCACATCGCCGTCTACGAGAGCCCGTCCTGCCAGGCGTCTCCGCCGAGCGACGACTGCTTCCGGCAGGACGCCCGCGCGCTGATCGCCAAGCACAAGCCGTTCGCCGTCATCTTCCCGCAGAACGGCACGGCGCCCGGGTTCCAGGACGAGCTGAGCAAGGCGGGCGTCGTGAACTTCGGCGGCCTGGGGCTGCCCGGCAGCTTCAACACCAGCCGTCGTCCGTTCCGCTACGACCACACGATGGACGGGGACACCCAGGCAACCCTCACGGGCGAGTTCTACTGCAAGCGGCTGGCCAACGCGAAGGCGGCGTACGCCGGTGACGCCGCGCTGCGGGGACAAGCGCGCAAGGCGCTGATCCTCGTACCCGACTCGGAGTTCACCGTCGCGGCCGCGCAGCGCCTGCAGTCCGTCATCAACCGCTGCGACAGGGTCGGCGCCACCATCAAGACGTACGCACAGGACACCAGCCAGGCGGCGAGCCAGTCGACGACGCTGGCCTCGCAGGCCAAGCAGAGCGGCATCACGACGATCCTGTGGTTCACCGACCCGGTGCTGCCGATCTTCCTCACGCCGCAGATGACGTCGCAGAACTTCTTCCCCGAGAACGTCACGGTCGGCACGAACTTCCTCGACTACGACCCACTGGCCCAGCTGTACGACCAGCGGCAGTGGGCGAACGCCTTCGGCCTCGGCAACCTCGCGGAGAGCCAGGACCCGAAGAAGCAGGACGCCTACACCGCCTACCGCGACGGGGGCGGCAGCGGCGAGCCGTACATCAGCGCCGACGGCGCGCAGGGCTACTTCAGCATTCTCGCGGCGGGCATCCAGCAGGCCGGCGCGCGCCTGGATCCCGGCACGTTCGAGCGGGGCGTCCTGACCCTGCCCGCATACGGCGGCGACCGGTTCCACAGCCGGATCGACTTCGGCCCCGGCGACTACACCGGCCAGTCGGACGCGCGCGTCACCTACTGGGACCCGAACGCGACCTCGCCGGTCAACGGGGAGCGCGGCGCGTACGTGCCTCTCGACGGCGGGAAGCGCTACGCGGTCGGCCAGTTCCCCAGGACGCCGCTCAGCGTGCCCCGCTCGTGACCGGCCTCTGGGGCCGCATCCCGGTGTGGCTGCGGCAGGTGCTCGCGGTGCCCGTCGTCCTGCTGACGGCGGAGCTGGTCTTCGGCTGGGGCTCGACCCGGCAGGTCCTGGGCGTGGTGCCCTTCCCGGCCGGCGTGCCGTTCGGCAACCTGGCCGAGGGCGCGGTCTTCGGGCTGCTCTACAGCTTGCCGGCCTTCGGCCTGATCCTGGTGCACCGCGCGCAGCGGATCATCAACTTCTCGCAGGCCGCGCTGGGCAGCTCGGGGTCGGTCCTGGGCCTGCTGCTGGTCACGCAGAGCGGGCTGCCGTACGCCGTCGGGCTCGTCGCAGCCCTGGCCACGGGCGCGCTTCTCGGCGGGCTGACCCAGCGCCTGGTCATGAAGCGTTTCGAGGCCCGGTCTCGGCTCATCATGACCGTCGCCACGATCGGCATCGGCCAGATCCTTGTCGTCGGCAGCGTGGTGCTGCCCAAGCTGTTCGGCAGCTCGATCCTCGGCTCGAGCCAGCTGCCCACGCCGTTCGACGGTCTGCGCTTCTCGATCGGGCAGGTCGTCCTGAACGGCAACTACCTCGCGATCCTCGTGGTGACGGCGCTGACGGTCACCGGACTCAGCCTGTTCTTCCGCCTCACCCGCACCGGTCTCGCCGTCCGCGTCAGCGCCGAGAACGCCGACCGGGCACGGCTGCTCGGCGTCGACGTCGCGCGTACGGCCACGCTCGTCTGGGTGCTCGCGGGGCTGCTGTCGGCGGCGTCGACCTTCCTGCGGGTGCCGGTCGTCGGTCAGGCCGCCGGCGCAGACATCGACCCGGCGCTGCTGCTCTTCCCACTGGCGGCGGCCGTCATCGCCCGCTTCGACTCGCTGCCCCACGCGCTCGTCGCGGGGATCGGGCTCGGAGTCATGGACCGGGCCGCCTTCTACGCCACTGGCAACCCGAACCTGCCGGTCGCGCTGGTGCTGCCGGTGCTGCTCGTGGCGCTGCTGCGCAGCGGCGCCGTCTCCCGCGCCTTCGACACCGGCATCACGAGCTTCGCCAGCGCCGCGGAGACCCGCCCGGTGGCCGCGGCGCTGCGCCGGCTGCCGGAGGTCGTCTGGGGCACCCGCGTGCTCCGAGCCGCAGCGCTGGCCGCAGCCGTCGGGGCGCCCCTGGTGGTGTCGCCGGGCCGGCTCGGCTTCCTGACCCTGATCGTGTTGGCGGCGATGATCGCGCTGTCGCTGACCGTGCTCACCGGCTGGGCGGGGCAGGTCTCGCTTGGGCAGTTCGGGATCGCCGGCATCGGCGCCGCGGTCGCCGGCGGCCTCGCCACCAACGCGAACGCCGACTTCTTCGTGACCCTGGTGGCCGCCGTTCTCGCCGGCGTCGTGGTCGCGACCGCGATCGGCATCCCCGCGCTCCGCCTACCCGGGCTGTTCCTGGCGGTGGTGACGCTGGCGCTGGCCGCCGTCGTGGAGCGGGTGGTTCTGGACCGCAGGTACTTCGGCTGGCTGCTGCCCTCCGAAGGGGAGGCGATCGTCCGGCCGGTCCTCTTCGGCCGCGTCGACGTCAGCAGCGACGGTGCGTTCTACCTCGTGTGCCTGACCGCTCTGGTCCTGTGCATGACCGCGGTGCGGCGCGTCCGCAGCACCCGGTCCGGCCGCGTCTACGTCGCGCAGCGCGACAACGTCCGCGCGGCGCAGGCGCTGGGCGTGGACGCGACGCGCTCGAAGCTGGCCGCATTCGCGCTGTCGGGCGCCGTCGCGGCCCTCGCCGGTGCGCTGTACGCCTACCAGGTCGGCGCGCTCAGCCCGACCACGTTCTCGCTGCAGCGCAGCGTCGACGTCTTCGTCTTCGCCATCGTGGGAGGCATTGCCAGCCCGTACGGCGCAGTGGCCGGGGCCGTCATCTACCAGAGCCTGCGCTTCTTCGGGACCTCCATCTTCGGCTTCCTCGGCTACGTCGGGCTGGACGGCCTGATCGACGTCGCGGACCAGATCGCCTTGTCCGCGGGGGTTCTGGTGGTGCTGGCGTTCTTCCCCGGCGGCCTGGCCGCGGGCGGCACGGCCCTGCGGGACGGGCTGCTGCGACGCCTCGCCGCGCGGCGCGAGCTGGTCGCGATCCCGGCCGCCGACGGGGCGGAGCCGACGGAGGCAGTCCAGCAGGTGCACGCGGACGACCCGCCGGAGGACGCGCTGCTGGTGTGCCGCGGCGTCGAGGTGGGCTACGACGGGGTGCGCGTGCTGTTCGGCGTCGACGTGCACGTGCGGCGCGGCGAGGTGCTCGCGCTACTGGGCACCAACGGCGCGGGCAAGTCCACGCTGCTGCGTGCCATCAGCGGGCTGTCCGCCGCGAGCAGCGGCACGGTGGTCTACGCCGGTCGCGACATCACCGGGACGTCGGCCCGCGAGCGGGTCGCGAGCGGCATCGTGCAGGTGCCGGGTGGCAAGGGTGTCTTCCCGACCGTCACCGTCGCCGACCACTTCCGCGCCGCCCGCTGGATGCTGAGCGGCGAGGAGGCACACGCCCGGGCCGACGCGGCGCAGGCCCAGGTGCTCGAGTGGTTCCCGCAGCTCGCCCAGCGCTGGGACGGCCTGGCCGGGAACCTGTCGGGCGGCGAGGCGCAGCAGCTCGCGGTCGGCATGGCCTTCATCGCCGAGCCGGAGCTGCTCATCATCGACGAGCTGTCCCTGGGGCTCTCGCCGGCCATCGTCGAGCAGCTGCTCGAGGTGGTCCGACAGGTGAACGCCCGCGGCACCTCGATCATCGTGGTCGAGCAGTCGGTCAACGTCGCGCTGACGATCGCCGACCGGGCGTACTTCCTGGAGAAGGGGCAGGTGCGCTACTCCGGCCCGACCGCCGACCTGCTCGAGCGCGGTGACATCCTGCGATCGGTCTTCCTCGAGGGGGCGGCGATCGCCGCCACGCCGGCGCAGCGGCGGCCGGAGCCCGAGGCCGTCGACGCTGCGCCCGCGCTGTCGGTGCGCGGGCTGTCGGTCGCGTTCGGCGGCGTGCGCGCCGTCAGCTCGGTGAGCTTCGACCTCGCCCCCCGCGAGATCCTCGGCCTGATCGGCCCGAACGGTGCCGGCAAGACCACCGTCTTCGACCTGGTCAGTGGCTTTCTCGTACCGAGCTCCGGCACAGTCCGCTTCCAGGGCCGGGACGTCACAGGGCTCGGGGCAGCGGCGCGCGGCAACCTGGGGCTGGGCCGCTCCTTCCAGGACGCCCGGATCTTCTCGAGCATGACGGTGGCGGAGAACATCGCGGTCGCGCTCGAGCGCCACCTCGAGGTCCGTGACCACCTCGCCGCGGCGCTGTGCCTGCCGGACGTGCTGGAGGTGGAGCGACACATCGCGTGGACCGTGGCCGACCTGGTGGAGCTGCTCAACCTCGGTGACCACCGCGACCGACTGGTCCGGGAGCTGTCGACCGGAACCCGGCGGATCGCCGACCTCGCGATGGCGCTGGCGTACGACCCCGCGGTCCTGCTGCTGGACGAGCCCAGCAGTGGCATCTCGCAGAAGGAGGCCGAGGCGCTCGCCCCGCTGCTGCTACGGATTCGTGACGAGGCGCGCTGCGCGATGCTCGTCATCGAGCACGACATGCCGATGATCCGGGCAGTCAGCGACCGGCTGCTCGCCCTCGAGCTCGGTGCCGTCATCGCGTCGGGGCACCCCGACGAGGTGCTCTCCGACCCGCGCGTGGTGGCCGGCTACCTCGGCAGCGACGAGGCCACCATCCACCGGTCCGGCCGGCGCCTGGAAGGAGCCCCCGCATGACGTCCCGCTGGTGGTTCCCGGTCGTCATGCTTTCGAGCCTGCTTGTCGGTGCGCCCGCGTCTGCTCAGCCCGCCGTGCCCGCCACGATCGGCCCTGCGGCGACCGCCTGGTTCGATGCGGGCTATCCGACGGCCACCGCACCCAAGCCCCCGGCGCCTACCGGCGTCGGCTCCGACCAGCTGCTCGTCGAGGGGGCGACGGTCGCCACGAGCATTCTTCTCGCGCCACTGCCGGTCGCGCCGGTCGTGGCCGAGAAGGCGTTGACCGCGCTGGCCTTCCGCCTCCCGCAGGGCGCGACAGCGGCGACGCTCGTGCTCGACCTCGTGCCAGGCACCTCGACCGCGCCAGTGACCGGCAAGGCGCCGACGGGCGTCACGCCGCAGGCATGCCCTGCCACGGGGGCGTTCGAGCCCGGTGGTCAGCAGCCGTTCGACGCACTGCCGGAGCACGACTGCAGCGGCCGCACGTCCGTCGGCACGCTCAGCGGCGACGGCACCCAACTCGTCTTCGCCGACATCGGCGGGCTGGCAGTGGGTTCGACGCTCTCGGTCGTGCTCCGCCCCGGCACGCTCGGCCCCGAGCGGCTGGTGATCGACACGCCGTCGAGAGCCGCGCTGACGCTGCTGCCGTTCGACGCGGCGCCCGCCTTCGACGGCAGTGGCAAGCCGGTCGCCGCTCCCCCGGCACCGCCTGCCGGTGACCCCGTCGACACGACTCCGCGGCCCGCAGGGTCCGCCGTGGCCGTGGCCGTGGCCGTCGCCGCGCCGCTGCCGACCGTGCCCGAGACGCAGGCGGCTCCTGCGCCCGGCGTCGTACCGCCTGTCGGTCCCGGTCCTCCTGTGCCGGCGGTCGCGGTCACGCCCGGGGCGTCGAGCCAGGCGGACGACGGCGCCACGCGGGCCGCTGCTCTCGCCGGGCTGCTGCTGCTCACGGCCGTCGCCGCCTGGCTCGCCTTCACCGACCCGCGCAGCCGGATCGGCGGGAGCTGGCGCGTGCCGCAGGCGCTGCGCGCCGGCGCGCCGGCGCCGGTGATGGTGCCCGAGCAGTGGGGCTACGGCGTCCACCGCAGCGTGCGCACCGGCCCGCCGCCCGCCCTCTGATTCCACCCCCTGGACAGGAAGGTCGTCATGGAGCTGCCCGGCGTCTTCGGCTCGGTCGCGCCGTTCCTCGAGCAGTACGGCTACCTCGCCGTCGCCCTCGTGCTGCTCGTGGACAACCTCGGCATCCCGCTGCCCGGTGAGGCAGTGCTCGCCACCGGCGCGGTCCTCGCCGGCACCGGCCGGCTCGACGTCGGCCTCGTCGCGGGCGTCGCCCTGGTCGCGGCGGTGCTCGGCGGCAACGGCGGCTACGCCGTTGGGCGTTACGGCGGCCATCCGCTCGTCATGCGCCTCGGCCGTCGGGTCGGACTGACGCCGTCGCGCCTGGCCCGGGTCGAGCGCTTCTTCGAGCAGCAGGGCGTCAAGGTCGTGCTGGTGAGCCGGTTCGTGCCGCTGCTGCGCCAGTTCTACGGAGTCGTCGCCGGCACGTCCGAGATGCCCTGGTGGCGCTTCTTCTTCGCCAACCTGGCCGGAGCGGCGCTCTGGATCGCCTTCTGGACCACCGTCGGCTACAACGCCGGCGACCACCTCGACGTGATCAGCCGCGCCATCACCGGCGGGAGTCCGGTCCTCGCCGTGGTGCTGCTGCTGCTCTGGCTGGCGCGCCGCCAGCTGCGGCGGCGTCGTACGCCCGTCGCCCCTGCCCCTTCCGCGACCAGTGCCTCGTCATGATTTCCCCGAGCACCGGGCTCACGTCGCTGCAGCGCCCCGGATGCGCGCCATGCAATCGCTCTGGTCACGACGCCGTCGACACGATGGACCAGTCGGAACGATCCCTCCGCCGCTCGCAGGCGACGGGGACGCACCGTCAGCCCGTCGCACCCTCGAGCAGCATCGCGCCGAGCTCGTCCACCCACCGATCGTCGGCGGTGGTCACCCGGACCCGCCTGATCGTGCCCGGGAAGCGGGCAGGGGCGACGTAGTCCCCGACCGGCACCCCGCGGTCGCAGCCGACGTCGACACCGGTGTAGCCGGTCCGGGCCCGCGCCAGCAGCGGCAGCACGCCGGACGCCACCCGGCGCCCGTCGACGAGCAGCGTCACGGCACCCGCCGCACCGACCCGCCGCACCCGCAGCTCCAGGTCCGTCCAGCGCCCCACCGGCACGGCTGCCCGCGAGCGCAGCGTCGAGCGGAGCCCGGCATGGACGTAGTCGTGCCAGAGCCGCCCGTCGCGGACGTGCAGCGAGTAGCCGGCGTGCCGGTCGCCGTGCGAGATCAGGACCCCCTCAGCGGCCGGCGACGGCAGGAGGACCTCGGCGCGCACGGCGTACGAGCAGCCGCGCACGTCCGGCGAGGCCGCATCCGGAAGCCGAGCGCGCCCGGGGTACAGCGTCCACGCGGGCACGACCTCAGCGCCGGGTGCTCTCGGGTCGACCGGACATCGGCGCACCGCGCATGCCGCCGATGATGGCGCCGAGCGGCAGCACGTCGTGCGTCTCGGCCTCCTTCCACCACCGGTCGACCAGCATCGCGAGGCGCTCGGGCTCGGCCTCAGCGAGGTCGTTGAGCTCGTTCCAGTCCTCGTCCAGGTGGTACAGCTCCCAGCGGTCGGCCTCGAAGTCGGTGACGGAAGCCGCGTCGCCGATCAGCACCAGGATCGGCTCCAGCTCGGGCGCGTGGTGCGTGACGGCCTTCCAGCCGTCCTGCCAGATCGCCCGCTGGCCGTTCATCTCGAAGTACTGCGTGTCCTTGCGCGACGGCTCGTCGCCGGACCGGAACGTGTAACGCAGGCTGGTGCCCTCCAGCGGCTTCTGCTCCACGCCCTTCACCGACGCCGGGAGCACGAGCCCGGTGATGTCCAGCATCGTCGGCGTCAGGTCGACGGCATGGTGGAACTGCGTACGGATGCCGCCCGGGTCGGCGATCTCGCGCGGCCACCGGACGATCAGGGGCGAGCGCACACCGCCCCCGTGCGTGTCCTGCTTGAAGCGCTTGAGCGGGGTGTTGCTGGCCATGGACCAGCCGGTGCCGTAGTTGTTGACCCACTGTGCCTCGCCGATGGTGTCGCCGTTCTCGCGCAGCTCGGTCAGCTCGTCCTCCGGCGTCGTGTAGCCGGTGAAGAAGCGCATCGAGTTCAGCGAACCGACCTCGCCGCCCTCCTGGCTGGCGCCGTTGTCGCTGAAGAGGACGAAGACGGTGTTGTCGAGCTCGCCCATCTCCTCGAGCGTCGACACCAGCCGGCCCAGGTGCTCGTCTGTGTGCTCAACCATCCCGGCGAACGCCGCCTGCAGCCGGACCATCGACGCGCGGGCGTCCTCGTCGTACTCCTCCCAGGCCTTGACGCCGCGGTTGCGCTCAGGAAGTTCGGCGTCGGGCGCGACCAGGCCGAGTTCCTTCTGCCGGGCGAGCCGGTCGGCGCGCGTCCGGTCCCAGCCCTTCTCGAAGACGGGGACGTACTTGTCGATGTAGCGACGCGGGACGTGGTGCGGGAAGTGCACCGCGCAGAAGGCGACGTAGAGGAAGAACGGCTTCTCGGCGTCGCCGTTCTTCTGGTCGCGGACCATGTCGATCGCGTGGTCGACGATGTCCTTGGTGAAGTGGTACTCCGGATCCTCCGGCGTCTCGATCCACCGGTTGTCCTCGATGAGGTCCGGCTTCCACTGGTTCGTCATTCCGTCGGGCGTGCCGTACCAGCGGTCGAACCCGCGCTGCAACGGCCACTGGTCGAAGGGCCCCGCGCCGGTGAACTGGTTCATCGGCGTCAGGTGCCACTTGCCGACGCCGAGGGTCGTGTAGCCCTGGCTCTGCGCCATCTCGCCCAGCGTCGCGGTCGACTTGTGCAGCTCGCCGCGGTAGCCGGGGTAGCCGATGCTGAAGTTCGGCACCATGCCCATGCCGGCGGAGTGGTGGTTGCGGCCGGTCAGCACCGCCGCCCGCGTCGGGGAGCACAGCGGCGTCACGTGGAAGTTCGTGTACCGCAGTCCCTCCGCCGCGAGTCGGTCCGCGGTCGGCGTGGAGATCTCCGAGCCGAAGCAGCTGAAGTCGGACCAGCCGAGATCGTCGTAGAGCACGTAGACGACGTTCGGCGCGCCCCGTGGGGCGCGCACCGGCTCGGGCCACGAGGGCGCCGAGTCAGCGAAGGTCCGGCCGACGGTGCCTGGAACGAGCGCGTCAGAAGCCATCTCTGCAAAGTAGGAACCTGCAGTCGGTCTGTCAATAACTATTGGCAGAGACACTGACAGATGATAGGACTGACGGCATGCACACCGTCTCCTGCTCGCGCGTGGTCGCAGCAGCCCCGCACGACGTCTGGAACGTGCTGGCGGACTTCCCCGGGATCAGCCGCTGGGCGAGCTCAGTGGGCCACAGCAGTGCCCTCACCTCCTCGGCCACCGGCTACGGCGCCGTGCGGCGCGTGCAGGTGGGCCGTAACGCACTGCGCGAGCGCGTCATCGGCTGGGATCCCGACCGGAGGCTGAGCTACATCATCAACGGCCTGCCGAAGGTCGTCCTGCGGGCGGTCACGACGTGGACCCTCGAGCCCGACGGACCGGGCACCCGCATCACCGTGACCAACGACGTCAGCACGCGGCCGCCGTTCCTGGCCCGCCCCGTGGGTCGGCGGCTCGGTCGCGCCACGGAGCGACTGCTCGACGACCTGTGCCAGAGCGTCCCCGCGAAGGAGAGCGCCCGATGAGCCGCCCCGACATCGTTATCCTGATGACCGACGAGGAGCGGGCCGCTCCGCCGTACGAGACAGAGGAGCTGCGGCGCTGGCGTCAGGAGACGCTGGGCGGCACCCGGTGGTTCCAGGAGAACGGCGTCACCTTCTCCCGGCACTACACCGGCTCGCTGGCCTGCGTCCCGGCCCGCCCGACGCTGTTCACCGGCCACTACCCCGACGTGCACGGCGTGACCCAGACCGACGGGCTCGGCAAGGTCGCCGGTGACACGCGGATGCGCTGGCTCCCGCCGGGCGAGGTGCCGACGATGGGCAACTGGTTCCGCGCCGCCGGCTACGACACCCACTACGACGGCAAGTGGCACATCACCCACGCCGACCTCACCGACCCGCGCACCGGCAAGCGGCTCGAGACCAACACCGCCAAGGGCCAGGTGCTGCCGGCTGCCGTGCAGGCCTACCTCGACGCCGACCCGCTCGGTCCGTACGGCTTCTCGGGCTGGGTCGGGCCCGAGCCGCACGGCGGGGACCTGGCCGACAGTGGCCTTCGCCGCGACCCGCTCATCGCTGACCGCGTCGTCGCCTGGCTCGAGGACCGCTACGCCCGCCGCCGCGCCGGCGACCCCGAGGCGCAGCGGCCATTCCTGCTGGTGGCGAGCTTCGTCAACCCGCACGACATCGTGCTCTTCCCGGCCTGGGTGCGCCGCTCGCCGGTGAAGCCGAGCCCGCTCGACCCGCCGCACGTCCCGGAGGCGCCCACGCAGTCGGAGGACCTGCGCGACAAGCCGGCCGCGCAGATCGCCTACCGGGAGGCCTATCCCTCCGCCTACGGCCCCGCCCCCGCCATCGGCCGGATGTACCGGACGCAGTCGCAGCGCTACCGCGACCTCTACTACCGGCTGCACGCCGAGGCGGACGGCCCGCTCGATCGGGTCCGTTGCGCCGTCGTCGAGGGCTCCGACGAGGCTCTGCTCGTGCGCACCTCGGACCACGGCGACCTGCTGGGCGCTCACGGCGGACTGCACCAGAAGTGGTTCAACCTGTACGACGAAGCGACCCGCGTGCCGCTCAGCATCGTGCGGACGGGCTCCACGACGACTCCCGTGGCCACCGTCAGCGACACCCCCACGTCGCACGTCGACCTGCTGCCGACGCTGCTCGCCGTCGCCGGGATCGACCAGTCGGCCGTCGCCGCGGAGCTGGCGCAGACCTTCAGCGAGGTGCACCCCCTGCCGGGCCGTGACCTCACGCCGCTGCTGTCCGACCCGACAGCCGGTGAGCCCGAGCGCGCCGTCTACCTGATGACGCGCGACAACATGCTCGAGGGCGACAGCGGCGCGTCCGGCCTGGCCCGCAGGCTCGGCATCGTGCGCAAGCCCCCGGCGCCGCTGCGGATCCGAGTGGCGGCGCACGTCGCCTCCAGCTTCGAGGGCGTCGTCGCCCGGGTGACAGAGGCCGACGCGCCAGCAGGCGCAGGCCACCTCTGGAAGCTGGTGCGCACCTTCGACGACCCGTCGACGTGGACCGAGCCCGGCGTGCGACACCTTGCCGCGACCGGGATGGCCGGCCCGGAGTACCGCGACGTCCCGCTCCCCGACGAGTGGGAGCTCTACGACCTGGCCGCCGACGCCTGCGAGGCCGTCAACCGCGCGCACGACCCCGCCGCGCAGCACGTCCGCGCGCACCTGACCCGGCGGCTCAAGGAGGAGCAGCACCGCTGCATCCCCGAGCGCCGCAACCCGTGGCCCTACGCCGCCCGCCGACCTGCTGGAGGTCCCATGTCCCGCCGCCCACCGCTGCCCGCCCGGCTTCTCCGCAAGCTCGTGCAGCGCGCCGGGATGCACCCCCGCGACCGCGAGGCGGTCGAGCAGACCGCTCCTGGTCGGCGCGCCCTCGTGATCGCGACGAACCACGGCGTGCTCGACATCGGCAAGCCCACCGGCGTCTTCAGCTCCGAGCTGACCGTGCCGTACTACGCCTTCCTCGACGCGGAGATGTCGGTCGACATCGCCAGCCCACGGGGCGGCGTCATCCCGGTCGACCCGATGTCGCTCAAGCCGGTGCTGCGCTGCGACGCCGACGACCGCTTCCTCGCCGACGACGTGCTCCGCGCCAAGGTGCAGTCGTCGCTCGCGGTGGACGCGCTCGACGTCGCCGACTACGACCTGGTGTTCCTCGCCGGCGGCTGGGGGGCGGCCTTCGACCTCGGGACGTCACCGGAGGTGGCCGAGCTCGTCACGTTGGCGAACGACCGCGGCCTGGTCATCGGTGGCATCTGCCACGGACCGCTCGGCCTCGTCGGCGCCCTGGCTCCGGACGGACGGCCCCTCGTCGAGGGTCGCCGCATCAGCGCCGTCACCGACAAGCAGGTGCAGGAGCTGGGCATCGCCTCGACCCCGCTGCACCCCGAGACCGAGCTGCGGCGTCTGGGGGCGCACTTCGAGAGCGCCACCCGCTTCCGCGACCCGCTGGCCAACCACTGGGTGGTCGACGGCAACCTCGTCACCGGCCAGAACCAGAATGCCGGCCCGATGGTCGCGCGGGAGATGATCTCGCTGGTCCTGAGCCGTACGGCCGCCGCTCCGGCATGAGCTCCTCGAGCGACGGGACGACCTCAGCACCCGGGCCTCCTCAGCCTCCAACCGGTTGATCGGGTCGTACATCGTCAGCCGTAGGGCACTGCTGGCAGGCCATCCCGCCCTTGAAGGAGATCGACGTGAAGACCCTGCGCACGCCGGACGAGCGGTTCGCCGACCTGCCCGACTACGACTTCGCCCCGCACTATGCGGACGTGGACGACCTCGACGGCGGCACCCTGCGGATGCACTACCTCGACGAGGGGCCCCGCGACGTGCCCGTCGTGCTGCTCATGCATGGCGAGCCGTCGTGGTGCTTCCTCTACCGCACGATCATCCCGGTGCTCGTCGCCGAGGGGCTGCGCTGCGTCGCGCCCGACCTCGTCGGCTTCGGCCGGTCGGACAAGCCGACCGAGCGCACCGACTACACCTACGCGCGGCACGTCGAGTGGGTTCGGTCGCTGGTGCTCGACGTGCTCGACCTGCACGAGGTCACCTTCTTCGGGCAGGACTGGGGCGGCCTGGTCGGACTACGCGTCGTCGCCGAGACCCCGGACCGTTTCGCGCGCGTGGTCATCGGCAACACGGGGTTGCCTGACGGGTCGCGCCCGCCGTCGAAGGCGTTCCTCGACTGGCAGGAGTTCTCCCAGTCGGCGCCGACCTTCGACGTCGGGAGCATCGTCAGCCTCGGCGTGAGCAGCCCGCTGCCGGAGGAGGTGCGCAAGGCGTACGACGCGCCGTTCCCGGACGACAGCTACAAGGCCGGCGCGCGCGTCTTCCCGACGCTGGTCCCGACCTCGACGGCGGATCCGGCCGCGGAGGCGAACCGGAGGGCGCTCGAGGTGCTCCAGTCGTGGGACAAGCCGCTCCTCACGCTCTTCTCCGACGCGGATCCCGTGACGGCCGGCGGCGAGGGCTGGTTTCAAAGACACGTGCCCGGCGCGCAGGGAAAGCCGCACACGACGATCCCCGCGGCCGGGCACTTCCTGCAGGAGGACGCCGGACCCGAGGTCGCCAAGTGCATCGCCGCGTTCGTCGCCTCGACCTGAGCTTTCTCCACAGCCGACTTCACGGGCCAGCGGGACCAAGGTTCCGCTGGCCCGGTTCGAGGAGCTGACCCGGACGGATACCGCGCCGTCGATGCTCAACACGACCGCGCTCATCGCAGCATCTTCAAAGTCCGAGCAGCGCACTGCGGTCCTGCGCCGCGTCACCCTCGCCGCGCTGCTCCCGGCTTGAGGCCCACGGCGGCGTACCTGCCGTACAGACCCTGCACGGGCATGGCCCTGTCGAGCAGGTAGCCCTGACCCAGCTCGCAGCCGAGCTCCAGCAAGCGATCGCGCTGGGCGACCGTCTCGATGCCCTCGCCGACGGTCGAGAGCCCC
>JBKJQQ010000246.1:0-3512 GCA_046593875.1 Mycobacteriales bacterium
CCCGCGCCGCCAGGCTCGACAGCTCCGCGATCTGCACCGCATACGACCGGGCATCGGCGACCAGAGCCGCGCGCCCCACGTCCAACGACGCGACCTGCGCAGCCTCCTCCGCCGACAACACGTCGACGTCGTAGAGGCCGCTGGACATGCGCCTATCGTACAGGTGTTCGAATGGCTGCGCAAGCCAAAAGTGCTCGTGCACAGGTGATTTCGCCACTAGGACAAGAGGATCGACCACTCCTGCGGCGAGAGGTCCGCCGGGTCGCGGCCCTGCTCGCGTACGGCGGCCTCAGCCGCAGCGAGCCGGTCGCGGAAACCGCGGGCCACCGCCCGCAGCTCCACCTCCGGGTCCACCCCGGCCGCCCGGCAGCGGGCGACCAGGTCCCACAGCTCTCCGCCGAGCCCCTCACCGGCGGGAACCGGAGCGCCCAGCCGGGAGGCCCGCCGCTGCAGCTTGTGCGCCAGCGACAGCGCGGGCTGCCCGAGCGGCACCCCCTCGGTCACCGAGGTGCGGCCCTTCTCGGCCGCCTTGAGCGCCTCCCAGCTGCCCTCGAGGTCGTCGGCGCTGCCGCCCGCGAAGACGTGCGGGTGGCGCCGGACGAGCTTGTCGACCAGGTCGCCGGCGACGTCGTCGACGGACCAGTCCGCAGCGATCCGGGCGTGGAACACCACCTGCAGGAGCACATCGCCGAGCTCCTCCCTCAGGTCGGCCAGGTCGCCGTCCTCCAGCGCCTGATAGGCCTCGTACGCCTCCTCGAGCAGGTACGGCATCAGCGACGTGTGCGTCTGCTTCGCATCCCAGGGGCAGCCGCCCGGCGACCGCAGGCGGTCCATGACGGCGACCACGTCGAGCAGCCGCGCACCCGGCAGGTCGTAGGACCCCTGCACCTCCTCGACGGCGACCAGATCCCTGACGCACGAGGCCTCCTCGTCGGACGCGGCCAGCCAGACGACCGTGTCCGAGCGGTGCTCCAGCAGGCCGGCCGGCGCGACGACGGCGACGTCGATGCCGGCGTCCCGCAGCGCCGGCAGCTGCGGCGAGTCCGCACCGGTCAGCACGGGGTGCGCGCGCAGGGCCTCCCACGCCGGCCAGGACAGCAGGCCCGGCGGGACCCGCGGCGAGACGACGACCAGGACGACCCGGCGGGCCACTAGCCGGCCGGAGAGGGCGCGGGCTCCTCGACGGGCGGCGCGCCGGCGGGCGGCGGTCCGCCGGGCGGGGCCTCCCCCTCGGCCTCGGGCGGGTTGCCGTCCGCGTCGAGCTGCGGCGCCTCGCCGCCGGGATCGGCCCCGGGAGTCAGGACGCCATTGGCGCTCTCGATCGGCTCGACCTGACCGGTGTCGCGGTTGTAGGTGCCGAAGCGCGGGTTGACCTTGATGCCGAGGTCCTTGCTGACCACGCTCAGCAGGCCCTGCACCGCGGCCTGCCGCTCGGTCTGCAGCGCCGTGCGTCGCAGCTCGGGCGTCGCCTGCGCGAGGGTCGTGGTCTTCCGGTCGAGCACCTCCACGACGTGCCAGCCGAACTGGGTGTTGACGAGGACGACCTCGCCCGGCTTCGCGCCGAAGATGGCGTTCTCGAAGGCGGGGACGAACTGGCCGCGGCCGGCCAGACCGAGGTCGCCGCCCTTGTCCTTGTTGGACGTGTCGGTGGAGAACTGCGCGGCCAGCGGCTCGAAGCGGCTCCGGTCCTTGGTGACGTTCTTGAGGATCGTGCGCGCCGTCGCCTCCTGCGGGACCAGGATGTGCCGCGTCCGGACCTGGTCGTACTGCGCGATGTTCTCCTGGTAGGCCGCCTGCAGGGCTGCGGCCGGGACGTCGACGTCCTCGGTGAGGGCGTCACCCAGCTGCTGGTCCAGCACGATGTTGCGCACGAAGGGCTCCAGGTCCTGCTCGGAGATGCCGCTCTGCGCCGCCTGCATCACGAGCGCCTCGCGGCCGCCCGCCTGCGTCGCGAACATCTCGAGCTGCTCGGCGACCTCGCCGGCCGTGACCTCGACGCCCTCCTCCTCCGCAGCCCGCTCGAGCACCGCGCTGTTGATGAGCCTCGACAGCGCCTGGCGCTGGTAGGCCTCGCGGTCGGCGCCCAGCTGCTGGGCGGCCTGCGGGTCGGCGAGCCCGCGCTCGACGAGGGCCTGCAGCTCCTCGGTCGTGATCTTCTCGGTCCCGACGATGGCGGCGGCGCCGGCGCGCACCTGGCTGCTGTCCCCGCAGCCGGTCAGCAGCAGCAGGGCGGCACCGGCGGCCAGGGCCAGCCGACGGGGGGTGCGGGTCACGGGGTAGGCGTTCCTTCCGAGCGGGACAGGTCGCCCTACAGGTTGCCAGATGCGGCGGCCGCGCTCGCTGCCACGGTGTCGCCCAGCACCGCCTCCAGCAGCCCGCGCGCCCAGTCGAGCAGCGCCTCGTCGCGCAGCGGCTGGCCGCCGATGCGGGCCGTCGTCGGGCGGGGGACGAGCACGGTGGAGGTCTGCGGCTTCACGACCGAGCGCGGGTAGAGCCGCTGCAGCCGCATCGTCTGGCTCTCGCGCAGGTCCAGCGGCGCGAAGCGGATCGACGTGCTCTGCACGCTGACCTCGGTGAGCCCGAACTGCCTGGCGTACGCCCGGAACCGCGCCACGAGCAGCAGCCGGCCCACCGGGTCGGGCAGCGGTCCGTAGCGGTCGGCCAGCTCCTGGCGCACCGCCTCGATGGCCGTGTCGTCGTACGCCCCCGCGAGCCGGCGGTAGGCCTCGAGCCGCAGCCGCTCGCTGGGGATGTAGTCGTGCGGGAGGTGCGCGTCGATCGGGAGGTCGACCTTGGTGTCCCGGACCTCCTCCTGCGCCTCGCCACCGCGCTTGAAGTCGCCGACCGCCTCGCCGACCAGGCGCATGTAGAGGTCGAAGCCGACGCTGGCGATGTGCCCGGACTGCTCGCCGCCGAGCAGGTTGCCGGCGCCGCGGATCTCGAGGTCCTTCATCGCGACCGCCATGCCGGCGCCGACCTCGGTGTTCTGCGCGATGGTCGCGAGCCGGTCGTGCGCGAGCTCGGTGAGCGGCTTCTCCGGCTGGTAGGTGAAGTAGGCGTAGGCGCGCTCGCGGCCACGGCCGACGCGGCCGCGGATCTGGTGCAGCTGCGACATCCCCAACGCCAACACGCTGATCGTCGACAAGGCCGACGCCTTCGGCCTGTCGCAGCTGCACCAGATCCGCGGTCGGGTCGGGCGAGGCCGCGAGCGCGCGTACGCCTACTTCACCTATCCGCCCGAGAAGCCGCTGACCGAGCTCGCCCACGACCGCCTCGCGACGATCGCGCAGAACACCGAGGTCGGGGCAGGCATGGCGGTCGCGATGAAGGACCTCGAGATCCGCGGCGCGGGCAACCTGCTCGGCGGTGAGCAGTCCGGTCACATCGCGAGCGTCGGCTTCGACCTCTACATGCGCCTGGTCGGGGAGGCCGTCGGCGACTTCAAGAAGAGCGGCGCGATGCCGGGCGAGGACGTCGAGGAGGTCCCCGAGTGCAAGGTCGACCTGCCGGTC
>JBKJQQ010000264.1:0-18891 GCA_046593875.1 Mycobacteriales bacterium
CGAGCGGCACACTTCGTGTCGGTGACGAGGTCGTGGTGCTGCCGTCCGGTCGCCGTACGACCGTGGCGGGCATCGACACGGCCGACGGCGAGCTGTCCGCTGCTGTGGCCCGGCAGGCCGTGACGGTGCGCCTGGCCGAGGAGCTCGACGTCAGCCGGGGTGATCTCATCGCCGCCGCTGCTGAACCGCCGCAGGTGACGTCGGCACTGGAGGCCACGGTCTGCTGGATGGCGGACGCGCCGCTGCGGCCCGGGGCCACGGTCCTGGTTAAGCACACGACGCGCACCGTCAAGGCAAAGGTCACCGCGCTGCACGACCGGCTCGACGTCACGACGATGGCGCGCGAACCGGTGGAGCAGCTCGCTCTCAACGACCTCGGCCGGGTGTCCCTGCGGACGGCCTCGCCGCTGGCCGTCGACCCGTACGCCCAGGACCGGACGACTGGCGCGTTCCTGCTCATCGACGCCGCCACGGGGACGACTCTCGGCGCCGGGATGGTCGGCTGAGTCAGGCCTCGGGCGGAGGCCAGACCGAGGTCCACGACCGCGGGTCGTCGGACAGCGTCGTGATCTGCGAGGGCAGGTTGTCCTCGACGATCTGCTCCAGCGTCGTGCGCTCCAGCACCTGGCGCAGGGCGGCGCGCACGGCCACCCAGACGTCGCGCAGGTGCTCCGCCGGACCGGCGTAGAGCAACGACTCCGGGCGCTCGCCGTGCACCAGCGCGAGCGGTCCGTCCAGGACGCGGATGACGTCCGCGACCGTGATGGCGTACGGCGGACGGGCCAGCCGGTGGCCGCCGTCCGGCCCGCGCCGGCTCTCCACGAGCCCACCGCGACGCAGCTCGGTGAGGATCTGGTCCAGGAACGTGCGGGGGATCGCCTGCGCCTCCGCGATGGCCGCGGCCTTGACCGCGGCACCCTCCTCAGCGGTCGCGAGCACGCACAGCGCGCGCAGGGCGTAGTCGCTACGAGCGGAGATCTGCACGTGCGCACCCCATCACAGCGACGGGAAGTTGACCGATCCGCTCGACAACCTCAGACTGGTCACATGACCCGTGGCCTGCAGGCGCCTTCGTGCGCCACGCGCAGCGGCTGGGCGCGGACGCCCTGGGTCGGCTGGTGCATCGAGTCCTGCCGTCCCGGAACGCGATGTCTGGAAGAGCTCCTCCCGCTCTCCTGACCGCTCTCGTTCCTGGAAGGCCGCTCTCCGCTGTGAAGCTCGTCCGCTCCTGCCTGCTCGCCCTGTCGGCGCTGGCCCTGTCGGCCTGCGCCGTCACCGACACCACCGCCCGCGCGCTCCCGGTCGTGCAGACCGCCGATGCGCGCCCGGCGGTCGAGCTCCGCCTCGGCTACTTCGCCAACGTCACGCACGCCGGCGCCGTCTACGGCGTCGGCACCGGCACCTTCGCCGAGGAGCTCGGGGCCACCCGGCTCAGGACGCAGGTCTTCAACGCCGGACCGGCCGCGGTCGAGGCGCTGTTCGCCGGCAGCCTGGACGCGGCCTACCTCGGCCCCAACCCGGCCGTGAACGGGTTCGTCCGCAGTCGCGGGGAGGCCCTCCGCATCGTCGCCGGAGCGACCTCCGGGGGCGCGTCCCTCGTCGTCCGGGAGGACATCACCACCCCCGAGCAGCTGCGCGGCGAGAAGATCGCCTCTCCGCAGACCGGAGGGACGCAGGACGTCGCGCTGCGCACCTGGCTCGGCGAGCAGGGCTTCCAAGTCGACGCCGAGGGCGGCGGCGACGTCGTCATCCGCGCGCAGGAGAACGCCACCACGCTGACCGAGTTCCAGGCCGGTCGGATCGCTGGGGCCTGGGTGCCGGAGCCGTGGGCGTCGCGCCTCGTGCTGGAGGGCGGTGGGCGCGTCCTGGTCGACGAGAAGGACCTCTGGCCGGGCGGGAAGTTCGTGTCGACGCAGCTGGTCGTCCGCACGCAGTTCCTGCGCGACCACCCGCAGACCGTGGAGGCCCTGCTCCGGGGCCAGGTCGAGGCCGGCCGGCAGATCGCCGCGGACCCCGCGGCCGCCAAGGCCGTCCTGAACGCCGAGCTGCTGGAGCTGACCGGCAAGGCGCTGCAGCCGGCCACCCTCGACCGCGCCTTCGACCAGGTCGAGCTCACCGAGGACCCTCTCGCGACCTCGCTGAAGCGCGCTGCTCAGCACGCCTTTGACAGCGGTCTGGTGCCCGAGGCGGACCTGACCGGCATCTATGACCTGACCCTGCTCCGCAAGGTCCTCGGCCGCGACGTCGACGACGCCGGCCTCGGGGCGAGCCTGAATGCAGAGGTGCAGCGATGAGCCTGCTCCAGCAGCACCAGCTCACCCCGGACGTCGTGGACCCGGGCGGCCCCGCCGTGCGGATCGACCACGTGAGCAAGCGGTTCGGCGACGGGCCGCTGGTGCTCGACGACGTCAGCATCACGGTCGCGCCGGGCGAGTTCCTCTGCCTGCTCGGGGCTTCGGGCTGTGGCAAGTCGACACTGCTCAACCTGGTGGCCGACCTCGACCGCCCCAGCTCGGGCACCGTCGAGGTGCCGGGAGCCAACGCCGCCCTGATGTTCCAGGAGCCGGCGCTGTTCCCGTGGCTCACCGCCGCGCAGAACGTCGAGCTGGCGCTGCGCCTTCGAGGTGTGGGCAAGAAGGAGCGCCGCGAGCGCGCCGGCGAGCTGCTGACGCTGGTGCGCCTGCACGACGCCGGGGCCAAGCGCCCGCACGAGCTGTCCGGCGGCATGCGGCAGCGGGTCGCGATGGCGCGGGCGCTCGCCCAGGACAGCCACGTCCTGCTCATGGACGAGCCGTTCGCGGCGCTGGACGCGATCACCCGCGACGTCCTGCACGAGGAGCTCGTGCGCATCCGGCAGAGCCAGGCGCTGACCGTCGTCTTCGTCACGCACAACGTCCGCGAGGCCGTCCGGCTCGGCGACCGCGTCGTGCTGCTGTCCTCGCGGCCCGGCCGGGTGGCCAAGGAGTACGCCGTCGGCATCGACCACCCGCGGCGCATCGAGTCGCCCGAGGTCGCTGCCCTCTCGGTCGAGATCACGCAGGACCTGCGCGACGAGATCCGCCGGCACGGGGCGCCGGCATGACCGCGGTCACGGTGACGTCGAACGACGGCCGCGACGACCTCGCGACCCTGGAGGCCGGGCTCGACGCGCTCGAGGTGCAGCAGGAGGTCCAGCGTCCGCGCGGACGCCGGCTGTGGTCCGCCGCCTGGCCGCCGCTGGTCGCCGTCGCGCTGCTGCTCGGCGTGTGGGAGATCGCCTACCGAGCAGGCATCAAGCCGACCTACGCCCTGCCCTCGCCGGCTGACGTCGGGCTCACGCTGCTCGACCAGCTGCGCGACGGCACTCTGTTCGAGGCGATGGGCATCAGCCTGACCCGAGGGGGGAGCGGCTTCGTCGCCGCGGTCGTGATCGGGACCCTGCTCGGTCTGCTCATCGCCCGGGTGCGCCCGGTCCGCCGCGGCATCGGCCCGCTGGTCAGCGGCATGCTGTCGCTGCCGTCCGTGGCCTGGGTCCCGGTCGGGATCATCTTCTTCGGCATCGGCGACACGGTGATCTACGCCGTGATCCTGCTGGGCGCGGTGCCCTCGATCGCCAACGGCACGGTCTCGGGCATCGACCAGGTGCCGCCCCTCTACACGCGGGTCGGTCGGGTGCTCGGCGCCCGCGGGATCTCTGCCGCGCGCTTCGTGCAGCTGCCGGCGGCGCTGCCCGGCTACATCAGCGGGCTGCGGCAGGGCTGGGCCTTCTCGTGGCGCTCGCTGATGGCCGCTGAGCTCATCGTGAAGTCGCCCGAGCTCGGCACCGGTCTCGGTCAGCTGCTCGAGGCCGGCCGCATCAACCAGGACATGTCGCTGGTGCTCGCCGGCATCCTCGGCATCCTTGTCGTCGGCATCGCGGTGGAGCTGCTGCTGTTCGCGCCCGTCGAGCGTCGCGTGCTGCGCCGCCGCGGGCTGCTGCTCGCCGCACACTAGAGAGGTGTCGCGCTTCCCCCTGCACCTCGACCTGACCGGGCGGCGCGTCCTGGTCGTCGGCGGGGGAGCGGTGGCAGCCCGCCGGATCCGCTCGTTGGGTGACGCCGCTGTGGACGTCGTGGCGCTGGACCTGGTCGACGGCTTCCCGGACGTCCCCGTGCAGCGCCGCGCCTTCGAGGACGCCGACGTCGACGGGGCCTGGCTGGTGCTCGCCTGCACCGGTGTCGTCGACGACGCGGTGGCTGCGGCGTGCGAGCAGCGCCAGGTCTGGTGCGTACGGGCCGACGACGCGTCGCTCTCGTCGGCCTGGGTGCCGGCCGTCGCGCGCGTCGATGACGTCGTCGTGTCGGTCACGGCTGGACGTGACCCGCGCCGGGCAGTCGGGCTGCGCGACGCGCTCGCGCTGTCGCTCGAGACCGGCGGGCTGTCGCTGCGCCGGTCGCGTCCCGGGGCCGGGTCGGTGGCGATCGTCGGCGGCGGCCCGGGCGATCCGGACCTGCTGACCGTACGAGCGCGCCGGCTGCTGGCCGGCGCGGACGTCGTCGTGCGCGACCGGCTCGCCCCTGCCGTCGACCTGCCCGAGGAGGTCGAGGTCGTCGAGGTCGGCAAGACCCCCGGCGGGCCCTCGTGGGACCAGCGCGACATCGAGGCGCTGCTGGTCTCACTCGCGGGGGACGGCAAGCGCGTGGTGCGGCTCAAGGGCGGTGACGTGCACGTCTTCGCCCGTGGCATCGAGGAAGTGGCCGCGTGCGTGGAGGCCGGGGTCGCCGTGGAGGTCGTGCCCGGCATCAGCAGCGCGCTGTCCGGGCCGACCCTGGCCGGCATCCCGGTCACCGCGCGCGGCGTGACGCAGTCCTTCGCCGTGGTGAGCGCGCACCTGCCGCCGGGCGACCCGGGCTCGACGGTCGACTGGGACGCCCTCGCTCGGCTCGGCGGGACGCTCGTGCTGCTCATGGCGGTCGGCCGACTGCCCGCGGTGTGCGCGGCCCTGGTCGCGGGCGGCCGCAGCGCGGACACGCCGGTAGCCGTCGTGCAGAACGCGTCGCTGCCGTCTCAGCAGACCGTCGTGACCACCCTCGCGACCGCGGCCGTGGACGCTGCGCACGTGCGCGCCCCGGCCGTCGTGGTCGTCGGCGAGGTCGTCGCGGAGCGCCGGGCATGACGGTCCTGCTCGGAGTGGCGCACGGGTCCAAGGACCCCGCGTCCCAGGAGGTCGTGGAGGCGCTGCTCGCGCGCGCCGCCGCCCTGCGGCCCGGGCTCCGGACCGCTGCGGCGTACGTCGACAACGCGTCGCCGTCGATCCGCGCCGCGCTCGACGACCTCGTCGCCGCCGGCGCCACCGACGTGGTCGTGCTGCCGCTGCTACTCACCCCCGCCTCGCACAGCAAGACCGACATCGCCGCCTCCGTGCAGGCCGGCCGCCTGGCCCACCCGGGCGTGCGGCTGCGCTACGGCCGCCCCCTCGGTCCGCACCCGGCGCTGGTGGAGGTCCTGGCCCAGCGGCTGGCCGAGGCCGGCGTGCGCGACGAGGACCCGGTGGTGCTGGTCGCCGGCGGCGCCCTCGACCCGGACGCCAACGCCCAGGTCGCGGCCACCGCGCGACTGCTGTTCGAGGGTCGGGCCTGGCCGACCGTGGACATCGCGTTCGCCTCGACCGCCCGCCCGACGGTGCCGGAGGCGCTGGAACGCCTGCGGGCCCAGGGGTTCGGGCGCGCCGCCGTCGCCCGGTACTTCCTCGGGCCGGGCTTCCTGCCCCGGCTGGTCGAGCGCCAGGCCGGAGCGGTGGACGGTCTCGACGTCGTCGTCTCGGCGCCGCTGGGAGCCACCGACGCGCTGGCCGACCTGGTGCTGCTGCGCCTCGACGAGGCGATCGGCGGCGACCTGCGGATGAACTGCGACGTGTGCCTGCACCGGGTCGCCCTGCCCGGGCGCGAGGGCGCCGTCGGAGCAGTCCAGGAGCCGCACGCCCATCCCGATGACCCCGCCTCGCCCAACGCCTAGCCCTCAACCGCCCCGGCGCGCTTTCTCCTGGTACATCGCGCGGTCCGCGGTGACCTGCGCCTGGGACACCCCCTGCCCCGGCTGCGCCGCCGCGACGCCGACGGACGCCTCGACGCCCGCAGCGCGCAGGGAGCGCCGGATGGCCTCTGCCCGCACCGCTGCCGCGTGCTCGGTGCAGTCGTGGAGCAGGACGGCGAACTCATCGCCGCCGAGCCGCGCCACCGGGTCCTGCGACCGGACGGCGGCACGGATCGCCTCGGCCGCGGCGGCGAGGAGATCGTCGCCGGCGGCGTGCCCGAGCCGGTCGTTGGTCTCCTTGAGCCGGTCCAGGTCGATGACCACGATCGCGACCGGGTCGGCGCGCTGGGCGTAGGCCCGGTCCTCCTCGGCGAGGAGGCGGTCCCAGGCGCCGCGTGTCCACGCGCCGGTCAGCGCGTCGACGTCAGCCGCCAGCTGGGCCTGCAGCACCTGCGCCGCGCCGGCCTCGCGCTGTCGGTCGGCGACCAGCGCCATGGTGAGCATCCGGGACAGCAGGCGGAGCAGGGGCTCGACGCTTGCGAGATCCGCTCCCTGCGCGGAGGGGTCGAGCCCACAGATCGCGCCGAACAGGGTCCCGTCCGCGTCGTCGATGGCCGTTCCGGCGTAGCTGCCGATGCGCAGCACCTCATTGATGGCGGCCGCCGCGTAGGCAGGCACGGCCTGCGCATCTGGTGCGACGGCCGGGGTGTCGCCCGCGACCATGGAGATGCAGAAGGAGGAAGTCCAGGGGTGCGACCCACCGGGCTGCGTGCCGTAGGCAGAGTCCTCCACGGTCAGGTAGGTCTGCCGTCCGTTCTCGACGCGGGTGATGGCCCAGAACGACAGCGGCACGTGGACCGACAGGTACTCCAGGACGTCTCGGCTCGCCTGCTCGAACAGGCCTTCAAACGTCGCCGGGCGCTCGGGTGGAAGCACGGGGCGATCCTTTCACCGCGTGCAATCATGTGCGCCGAGCGCCACGGCCTGTCACCCTTCCGGGCGACCCCACCCACCATCTCGGGAGCAGCGCCCATGACGACGTACCTGGTCACCGGCGGCACCGGCTTCCTCGGGCGGCACCTGCTCGCCCGCCTCCTCCAGCGCCCGGACGCGCAGGTCTCGGTGCTGGTGCGCCAGGCCTCGCTGAGCCGGCTGCAGGCCGCGGCTGCGCAGCTCGACGGCGGCGACCGCGTGCGCCCCGTGGTGGGCGACCTGTCTGCCGACGGGCTCGGGCTCACGCCCGCGGACCGCAAGCGCCTGCAGGGCGTCGACCACGTCGTGCACCTGGCCGCCCTCTACGACATGACCGCCGACGACGAGAGCAACCGGCAGATCAACGTGGAGGGCACCCGCCGGGTCGTCGAGCTGGCGAACGCGCTGGGTGCCGGCTGCCTGCACCACGTGAGCTCGGTCGCGGTGGCGGGGGAGTTCGCCGGGACGTTCACCGAGGACATGTTCGACGCCGGCCAGGAGCTCCCGTCGCCGTACCACGCGACCAAGTTCGAGGCGGAGCGCCTGGTGCGCCAGGAGTCGACGGTGCCGTGGCGCGTCTACCGGCCGGCGGTCGTCGTCGGCGACTCGCGGACCGGCGACATCGACAAGATCGACGGTCCTTACTACCTGATGAAGGCGCTGGCCGGCATCGGTGACATCCCCGGCGCCGCAAGGCTTCCGCTGGTCGGCCCGGACCTCGGGGCCACGAACCTCGTCCCCGTCGACTACGTCGTGGACGCGATGGACGCGCTCATGCACGCGCCCGACCTGGACGGCCGCGCCTTCCACCTGGTGCACCCGCGGCCGCAGAAGCTGCTGGACGTCTACAACGCCCTGGCCGAGGCGGCCGGCGCGCCGAGGATCGTGCTGGGCCTGCCGAAGGTCGCCTTCGCACCGGTGGCGCTGGGCCTGTCGCTGGTCGGCCGGCTGCCGGGTGTCATGGCCGCGCGGGACCTGTTCCTCACCCGCCTGGGCATCCCGCCGGAGGTCGTGCCGCACCTGACGTTCGCCTCGACCTTCTCCGCGAAGGACACCCGCCACGAGCTGCACGCGCTGGGAGTGCCCGCGCCGCGGGAGTTCTCGACGTACGCCGGGGTCCTGTGGGAGCACTGGTCGCAGCACCTCGACCCGCTCAAGGCTCGCCGCCGCAACCCCGAGGGGATGCTCGCCGGGCGCACCGTCGCCGTGACCGGCGCGTCGTCCGGCATCGGCCGCGAGGTCGCGCTGGCCGTCGCGCGCAAGGGCGGGATCCCGTTGCTGCTGGCCCGCCGGGTGGCCGAGCTCGAGGCGGTGCGCGACGAGATCGTGGCGGCCGGCGGGCGGGCCGAGGTCTACTCCGTCGACCTCACCGACGCCGAGTCCATCGACGCCTGCGTCAAGCAGATGCTGGCCGACCACGACGCGGTCGACATGCTGGTCAACAACGCCGGCCGCTCGATCCGGCGCTCGATCAAGCTGTCGTACGACCGCTTCCACGACTTCGAGCGCACCATGCAGCTCAACTACTACGGGCCGGTGCGGCTGGTGCTCGCGCTGTTGCCGCACATGACCGAGCGTCGCTTCGGCCACGTCGTGAACATCAGCAGCATCGGTGTGCAGACCGGCCCGCCGCGCTTCTCCGCCTACGTCGCGAGCAAGGCGGCGCTGGACGCGTTCAGCCGCGTGGTCTCGAGCGAGCTGGTCACCGACGGCGTCAGCTTCACCACGGTGCACATGCCGCTGGTGCGCACGCCGATGATCGCGCCGACCAAGATCTACGACGCGTTCCCGACGCTGAGCCCGGAGCAGGCCGCCGACATGGTGGTGCGAGCGCTCGAGGAGCAGCCCAAGCACATCGGCACCAAGCTCGGCACGGCCGGCGCGGTGGCGCACGCCCTCGCTCCCAAGCTCGTGGATGCGCTGCTGCACACGGCCTACCACGTGTTCCCGGACTCGATCGCCGCCGGCGGCAAGGACCGCAAGCCGACCGAGGCCGCGCCCGAGGCGCTGTCCCGCGGCGCCGCCGCGATGGTGCGGCTGCTGCCGGGCGTGCACTGGTAGCCCTCAGTTCAGGGCGCGGGTGCCCTCCGGGAGCACGCCGCCGGCGACGATTGCGGCGGCGGCGTCCTGCAGCGCGGTGAGCGCAACCCGCTGCGTGAACGGCCCGGTGCTCACTCGCGCGACACCCAGCTCCTGCAGCTCGCGCGCGGGCAGGGACTTGCCGGGGACGCTGATGACGGTGAGCTTGTTCGGGCCGAGACCGTGGACGAGCGCGGCGATCTCGTCGCGGGCCAGGGCGCCCGGTACGAACACGACCGGGGCGCCGGCTTCGAGGTAGGCCCGACCGCGGCGGACGGCCTCGGCCACGAGCTCGCCCCGGTCGGCGTCCTTGGCCGCACGGGTGAACGTGTCGGTGCGGGCGTTCAGCACGAAGTCGATGCCCGCCTCCCGTCCGGCCGCCACGACGGCCGCGACGGCCGCGACGGACTCGTCGAGCGGCTTCATCTGGTCCTCGAGGTTGGCCCCGACGACCCCGGCCTCGATGGCACGGGCGGCCGTGGCGCCTGCGTCGCCGTACCCGGCCTCGAAGTCCATCGTCACCGGTACGTCGACGGCTGCCGCGATCCGGCTCACCATGTCCAGGTGCAGCTCGAGCGGGATGTTCTCGCCGTCCGCGTAGCCGAAGGTGGCCGCGATCGAGTGGCTCGCGGTCGCCAGGGCCTTGACGCCCGGTGTGGCGGCGACCACCTGCGCGGAGACGACGTCCCACACGTTGGCGAGCACCAGGATCTCGGGCGCGGTGTGCAGGGACAGCAGGGTCGTGGCCTTGTCGGCGAGGGAGGTCATGGGAGGGCCAACCGCCTCGGTACCGGGATTCGTCCCGCGTAGGACAAGAGACTCAGCTGACCGGCACGCGTCCGGTGCTGACCGGCAGGTGCTCCCACCCGCGCAGGACCCGGGTCCGGGTCCGGCGAGCCCCGGGGGCGAGCTCGAGCTCGGGGAAGCGGTCGAACAGCGTGCGCAGACCGATCTCGCCCTCGAGCCGGGCGAGGGCCGCACCGAGGCAGAAGTGCCTGCCACCGCTGAAGGACAGGTGGTCGCGGGCGTTCGTGCGGCCGACGTCGAACCGGCCCGGGTCGGGGAAGGCCTCGGGGTCGCGGTTGCCGCCGGCGAGCATCGTCACGAGCAGCCCGCCGCGGGGGACGGCGAGTCCGGCCACCGTGGTGTCGCGCAGGGCGAAGCGGGCGGTGACCTGCACCGGCGACTCGTAGCGGAGCACCTCGTCGACGGCGTTGGCCCACAGCGACGGGTCCTCGCGCAGCCGCGCCACCTGGTCGGGGTGCTCGAGCAGCAGGACGGTGCCGCTGCCGAGCAGGTTGACCGTCGTCTCGAAACCGGCCGCGAGCACCAGCCCGGCGACCGCCCGCAGCTCGGTGTCGTTCAGGCGCTGGCCCTCGTCCTCGAGCTGGACGAGCTGGCTGAGCAGGTCGTCGCCGGGCTCGCGGCGCAGCCGCTCGAGATGGCCGCCGAGCCACTGCTGGAAGCCTCGTACCGCGTCGTCGACCTTGCGGTACTCCTGCCAGGTGAGGCCGATGTCCAGGCTCGGGGCGCCGTCGCGGCCGAAGCGCAGCACCCGGTCCCGGTCCTGCGGGCGCACGCCCAGGATCTCGGTGATCACGGTGACCGGCAGCTGGCTGCAGTAGGCCTCGACCAGCTCGGCGCGCGGCGTGCCCTCGAGCCGGTCGAGCAGCTCGTCGGCGATGACCTGCACCCGCGCGCGCAGCGCCTCGACCGCACGCGCGGTGAAGACCCGGGACACCAGCCGGCGGTACTTGGTGTGGTCCGGCGGCTCGACGACGAGCAGCGACGGGGGGTCGATCGGGCCGAGGGCCGACGGGTCGCGCGACCAGCGGACGAGGGTGCCGAGCACCTTGGGCATGGCGTCGTCGTCGGGGCCGGCCCGGAAGTCGTCGCTGCGCAGCACCTCGTTGATCACCGCGTGCGAGGCCGTCACGTGACCGAGCCGGCCGAGGACGAGCGGCCCGCACGCCCGTACCTGGTCGTAGAGGGGGTAGGGGTCCTGGCGGTGGTCGAGGTCGACGACCGAGAGCGCCTGCAGGTCGCCCTTCCTGGCGGCGCGACGGATCGCGGCGCCGACCACGCCGTGCTGCAGGCCCCAGCGAACCCGCGTGCGCAGGGCGGTCACAGCTGCTGCTCGGTCGGGCGGATGAGGATCTCGTTGACGGCCATGTGCCGCGGGCGCGTCACGACGTAGACGATGGCCTCGGCGATGTCCTCGGACTGCAGCCGCTCCATGTCGCCGAAGCGCTGCATCAGCCCGGCGAGGACCTCGGGGCGGTTGTGCCCGGCCAGCTCGGTGGAGACGGCACCGGGCTCGACCAGGCTGACCCGGACGTGTCGCTGGGTGACCTCCTGGCGCAGCGACTCGCTGAAGGCCCCGACGCCGAACTTCGTGAGGTTGTAGACGCCGCTGCCCGCGCGGGCGTGCCGGCCGGCGACCGAGCTGATGTTGACGACGTCGGCGACCTGGCGCGGGTCGTCCTGCGCGGCCTTCAGCAGGTGGGGGAGCGCAGCGTGCGTGCAGTAGAGGAGCCCGCTGACGTTGAGGTCGACCATCCGCTGCCACTCCTCCACCGGTGCGCCCTCGGCCGGGCCGAGCAGCATCACGCCCGCGTTGTTGACCAGCGTGTCCAGGCGACCGAGCTGGTCGACGGTCTGCTGCACCGCGGCCTGCGCCTGCGCCTGGTCGGTGACGTCGGCCTCGATGACCAGGGCCGTGCCGCCCGCGCTCGTGATCTTCTCGGCGAGGGCGTCGAGCCGGTCCTTGCGCCGCGCGACGAGCGCCACCGCCGCGCCCTGCTCGGCCAGGGCGAGGGCGGTGGCCTCGCCGATGCCGGAGCTGGCTCCGGTGACGAGGGCGGTGGTTCCTGCGAGTCGGGTCATAGCCGGCAGCCTGTCGTACGACCGGGAGGCGTGGACGACCGCAGGCCGTCGGGGCTTGCCGCCCGGACCCGCGCCTGCAAGGAAGGCTCGTGACCATGTCGGGCTGGGGACGCCTCGGCGCGACGTGAGGACCGCATGTCCCGCGGGTTGCGGACCCAGCAGAGGATCGGGCAGGCGCGGGGGATCCTCATGGAGCCTCGGCGCCGGCGGCTGCGTGCGGATGACCCGCTGCCGGCCCCTGGATGGCTACATCAGGCCAGTCGTCGTAGGGCCTGCGCGGCAAACCCGCGCGCGTCCGGGTCATCTTGCGACAATGCCGTGCAGCGCACCGCGACGCAGGCGATCCTGCTTGCATGACCATGAACCTGTCAGCTCGATGATGCGTGAGCGCGAGCCTTCCTCAGGGAGCCTGTCGTCGGGCGGTGACCTCCTCAGGAACATCGCCGATGCGGCCCGGCTCGCCGCGATCGACCGACTCGAGCTGCACGGCCACCTGGGCGATCCGCACCTGGACGCCATCGTCGCCACCGTCGCCGCGGCATGCGACGTCCCCATGGCGGTGGTCAACATCGTCACCCCCGACCACCAGACCTACCTGGCCGAGATCGGGGTGAACGCCTGCTCCACCGACGTGTCCGACGAGCTGAGCTTCTGCGCAGAGGTGGTGCGGACCGGACGGGCCATCGCGGTAGAGGACGCCACGAGCCATGCGGTCTACAGCAGCAACCCGTTGGTCCTCGCGGGCGCCCTCCGTGCCTACGCCGGTGAGCCGTTGACCTACGGCGACCACGTCATCGGCGCTCTGTCGATCTTCGACAGCAGGGCACGCACGTTCACCACCCGAGAGCTGGCGGTGCTGCGCGCCCAGGCGGGGCTGGTGGTGGCCGCGCTGCAGCTTCGTGAGTTCGCGGCCCGGGACCCGCTCACGGGTCTGCGCAGCCGCGCGCCGCTCCTGGAGCTCGTCCAGCGGTCGTTGGACGCGCGCGTGGCCGACCACGTCGTACCGCTGCTGGTGGTCGACGTCGTCGGCATGGGTCGGCTGAACGGTGCGCTCGGCACCGCGGGGGGAGACCTGTTCCTCCAGGCGGTCGCGGACCGGCTGACGCGGGCGTGCGGCGCTGCGGACGTCGTCGCTCGGATCGGCGGTGACGAGTTCGCCGTGCTGCTCGCCGACGTCGAGTCGGTCGAGCACGCCGAAGCTCGGGCCGACGCCCTGTGCATGGCTGTCCGAGGTCCGCTGATGGTGCAGGGCCGACAGGTGGAGATCGAGGTGCGCTGCGGTCTTTCGACGTTGTCGGCCTCCACCGCGGACGAGCTCCTGGCCGCCGCGGAAGGGGCGACAGGAGAGCAGCCCCCCACAGACGTCGGCAGGCGCGTCCCGCCCTCGCCTGAGGTCGACGAGCTCGCTCGCGCCATCGACGGCGGTCAGCTGGTGCTGCACTACCACCCGATCATCGAGCTGGGCACGGACCAGATCTCGGGCGTGGAAGCCCTCGTGCGCTGGCAGCACCCGACCCGAGGCCTGCTGATGCCGGCGGACTTCATCCCGCTGGCCGAGGACTCAGGGCTGATCGTGCAGCTGGGGGAGTGGGTGCTGCGCACGGGCGGGGCGCAGGCCGCCGCGTGGGTGGCGCAGGGCCGTCCGCTGGACGTCGCGATCAACCTGTCGCCGCTGCAGATGTCGACCTTCGGATTCGCCGGCCGCTGCGGTGCGCTCCTTGCCGCAGTACAGGCGCCGCTGCAGCAGATCATCCTCGAGGTCACGGAGAGCGCGCTGCTCGACCAGCCGGAGGCGGCGCAGGACCTCAGGGACCTGCGGAGCACCGGCGTGCGACTGGCGCTGGACGACTTCGGGACGGGCTACTCGTCCTTCTCCTACCTGCGCCGGTTCCCGATCGACATCGTCAAGATCGACCGCTCCTTCGTCGCCGGGATCGGGCAGCACCCTGATGACGAGGCGATCGTGGCCTCGGTGGCGGGGCTGGCGCGCACGACCGGCAAGTCGGTCGTCGCCGAGGGCGTGGAGACGCCGCACCAGCTGGCGCACCTCCGCGCCCTGGGCGTGCAGTCTGCACAGGGGTTCCTGTGGACCCGGCCGCTGCCGGTCCCGGCGCTCGAGCAGTGGTTCGTCCAGGGGCACCCACGCGGAGTCGTACCGCTTCCGGTGCCCGTGACCGAGGCGGGACGCATCCAGCAGATGCACGCGGAAGGCGCCTCCGTGCACACGATCGCCGCAGCGCTGAACGTGATGGGATCGCGCGCAGGAGCCGGCCTGCGCTGGCACCCGCGTTCGGTGGCCAGGGTCATCTACGGCGAACGGCCAGCTCGTCCCGGGCCGGGTGCCGCCTCCAAGCGGGCGTGACGAGCGCGGTGGTGCCACCGGCGCAGGGGCACCCCTCGTGGCCAGGCTGTCGACTCCATGCGGTCGACCGCATGGAGTCGCCTCGCACGCCCGCACTCCGGTCGGTCTGGACCGCTACCGGTGCATCGCCTACTGAGCCGGCCACGGGTCGCCACGCGCGGCGCTCGATCCTCCTGACCTGAGCCGGGGCACGCGCCAGACCGCACACCCCTCGACCTCGGATCGACAGTTGACGGTCCTGTCGGAGGCAGGGTCTACTGTTCCTGTTGTTCGAACAGGCGTTCGAACGATCTTCGACGGGACCTCGCGGACCCGTCGACGGGCGGACTCCCGCCCGGCGGCGCAAGAGCCTCGACCCTCCTGAGCCGCCGGACGGGACCACCGGCTCGGGCGGCGCGTGGGGAAGCGCGTCGCCCGGGCCGGCCTCGCCCGATGCCGCCTTCCCCCGGCACCCGCGGGCAGCAGCCGCTGCCCGCACGGCCTGGGAGGAGGAGCGCATGTCCCGTCTGCACACCGATGTCGTCGAGGTCGCCCGTCGCGACGACGAGCCGGCTCAGTTCCTGTGGCGCGGCCGGCTGTACGTCGTGCGCGAGGTGCTGGCCCGCTGGACCGAGTCCGGCGGCTGGTGGCGCAGCGCAGCGGTCCAGGCCGTCTCCTCCGGCGAGTCCGGTACCGAGGTGGGCGCCGCGGCGCCGGCGTCGATCGACGACGGCGAGCAGGACTGGTTCCGCGTGGAGGCCGGTCGTGCGAGCTCCACCGGCGTCTACGACCTGTGCTTCCACTGGTCCACGGGCGGCTGGTCGCTCGCCCGGGTCCTGGACTGAGGAGGACTCCCGTGACCGCTCCTACCGTTCCTGCGGCCTCCCGGCTGCCCGCCTCCACGCTGCTCTCGCTGGCCCGCCGCGGGCTGGTCGAGGCGTGCGGTGCGACCACCCCCGCCGAGCGCTACGCCGCCGCGCACCTGGCCGCGCTGCGGGTGGCCGCCGCCGTGCTGGCCTGCCGCGCCCGGCCCGCCTCCGGACCGACCCGCCGCACCCGGCCCACCAGCGCCTGGGTGCTGCTCGCCGAGATCGCCCCCGAGCTGGGGGAGTGGGCCGCCTTCTTCGCCGCGGGCGCCCGCAAGCGCGCTGCCGCCGAGGCCGGCCTGCCGTCGGCGGTCACCGTCCGCGAGGCCGACGACCTGGTGCGCGAGGTGGAGGCGTTCCTGGCCATGGTCGAAGGGGCGCTCGGCGCGCCCGGGTCGCAGCTGCTGCTGCGGTCCGGCTGACGCGGGCGGGCGGGGAGCTCCCGTGTCCGGCGACCCCTTCGTCCACCTGCACGTCGCGTCCGGCTACTCGCTGCGGCACGGCGCGTCCCACCCGCGTGAGCTCGTCGCGCGGGCGGCTGACCACGGCATGGACACCCTCGCCCTGACCGACCGGGACGGCGCGTACGGGGTCGTCAAGTTCGCCAAGGCCTGCAGTGAGGCGGGCGTCCGACCGGTGTTCGGGGTGGACCTCGCGATGGCGCCGCTGGTCACTCCGACGCCACGCGCCGGGGGGCGGGCGAGCCCGGCCCGGGGTGGCGCCTTCCTGGAGGAGCCCGGCGCCGGGCTGCCGCGGGTGGTGCTGCTCGCCCGCGACGGGCGGGGCTGGGCCGCGCTGTGCCGCCTGGTCTCGGCGACCCACCTGGCCGGTGAGCGCGGCACTCCGGTCAGCAGCCTCGACCTGGTCGCCGAGCACGCCGGCTCGGCCGCGCAGGCCGGCTCGCTGGCCGTCCTGCTCGGCCCGTCCTCCGAGCTGGGCCGCGCCGTGACCGCCCGCCGCGACGACGTGGCGCGCGCGCACCTGTCCCGCTGGCGCGAGGTGCTCGGCAGCGAGTCCGTCGTCGTGGAGGCGGTCTGCCACCGCGGGCCCGGCGACGTGGGGCGGGCCGCGCGGATGGTCGGCTTCGCGCAGGAGCAGCGCGCGTCGGCGGTGCTCACCAACGTCGTCCGCTACGCCGACCGCTCCGGCGCCCCGACCGCCGACGTGCTCGACGCCGCCCGCCGGCTGGTCGCGCTCGACCTGCGGCACGTCGACCGCCGCAACGCCGAGGCCGCCCTGCTGTCCGGCAAGGAGATGGCGCTGGTCGCGTCGCAGGTGGCGGCCGCGGCCGGGCTCGGCGACGACGGCCGCGGGCTGCTGGCCCGCACCCGGTTCGAGGCCGACCGGTGCGCGGTCGACCCGCGCCGCGACCTCGGCATCGGCGAGGTGCACTTCCCGGAGCTGGAGACCGGCGGCGGGGAGCCCGGTGCGGTGCTGCGCGCGCGCTGCGAGGCCGGCTTCGGGCGGCGCGGCATGGCCACGGGCGCCGGCACGCTGGCCCGGCTGGAGGACGAGCTCGGCGTCATCGACGGGCTGGGCTACCCCTCGTACTTCCTCACCGTCGCCGACGTCGTCGACCTCATCAAGGGCATGGGCGTGCGGGTGGCCGCGCGGGGCAGCGGCGCCGGCTCGCTGGTGACCTACCTGCTGGGGATCAGCGACGTCGACCCGGTCCGCTACGGGCTGATCATGGAGCGGTTCCTGTCGCCGCTGCGCCACCAGCTGCCCGACATCGACGTCGACGTCGAGTCCGCCCGGCGCACCGAGGTCTACGAGCAGATCCTGGCGACGTACGGCGGCGAGCGCTGCACCTGCGTCTCGATGATGGACACCTACCGCGCCCGGCACGGCATCCGCGACGTCGGCGCCGCGCTCGGCCTGCCGCCCGGCGAGGTCGACGCGCTGGCCAAGGCCTTCCCGCACATCCGCGCCTCGCAGGTGCGCGCCGCGATGCGCGACCTGCCCGAGCTGCGGGCCAGCGGTCTGGCCAAGGGCGAGAACGCCGCCCGGATCGACCTGCTGCTGCGCCTGGTCGAGCGGCTCGACGGGCTGCCGCGGCACGTCGCGCTGCACCCGTGCGGGGTGCTGCTGAGCGACCGCACGCTGCTGGACCGCACCCCGGTCGAGTCCAGCTGGCTGGGGTTCCCGATGAGCCAGTTCGACAAGGACGACGTCGAGGAGCTCGGGCTGCTCAAGCTCGACGTGCTCGGCATCCGGATGCAGTCCGCGATGCAGCACGCCATCGGCGAGGTGGCGCGGGTGGACGGGATGCCGGTGGACGTCGACGCCGCGCCGCGCGACGACCCGGCGACCTTCGCGCTGGTGCAGTCGACCAAGACGCTGGGCTGCTTCCAGATCGAGTCGCCGGGGCAGCGCGAGCTGGTCGGCAAGTTCGCGCCGGAGACCTTCGAGGACCTCATCGTCGACATCTCGCTGTTCCGGCCCGGGCCGGTCAAGAGCGACATGGTGCGGCCGTTCCTCGAGGCGCGGCAGGGCTGGAAGACCGCCGACTACCTGCACCCCGACCTCGAGCCGGTGCTCGCGCAGACCCACGGCGTCGTCGTCTTCCACGAGCAGGTCCTGCAGATCGTCAGCACGATGACCGGCTGCTCGCTGGCCGAGGCCGACGAGGTGCGCCGCGCGCTGGGCGACCCCGAGGGGCAGCCCGAGGTGCGGGTCTGGTTCCTGCCGACCGCGCTCGCAGCCGGCTACCCGCTCGGGGTCGTCGAGCGGGTGTGGGAGGTGCTCAAGGCCTTCGGCTCGTTCGGGTTCTGCAAGGCGCACGCCGCGGCCTTCGCGCTGCCGACCTACCAGTCGGCCTGGCTCAAGGCGCACCACCCGGCGGCCTTCCTGTCCGGGGTGCTGACGCACGACCCCGGCATGTACCCCAAGCGGCTGATCCTCGACGACGCCCGGCAGTTCGGGATCGCGATCCTCTCGCTCGACGTCAACGCCTCCGACGCGGCGTACCGCGTCGAGAGGGTCGGTGGGCTCGACGAGCCGCCGCCCGCGGTGCTCGACCAGGTGGGGGCGCCGGGGGCGGAGCCGCTGGTGGTGGAGGACCTGCTGGACGCGCCTGGGGCCGAGGCGCCACGGGTCGAGGCGCCGTGGGCCGACGAGCCCTGGGTCGACGAGCGCGGCGTGTTCGGCGGGGTGAGCGGACCGCGCAGCGCGTCGTCGGACCCGCGGCTGCCCGACGGGCGCGGCTACGGCATCCGGATCGGGCTCGCGGACGTGAAGGGCATGTCCGAGGCCGAGATCGCCCGGGTCGTGGCCGGCCGGCCCTACGCCAGCCTGTCGGACTTCTGGCACCGCGCCGCGGTGTCCCGTCCGATCGCCGAGCGGCTGGTGGTGGCCGGCGCCTTCGACAGCCTCTACGGGCTCGGCCGGGCCGTCCCGGTCCGCCGGCGCGGGCAGGTCACCCGCCGCGACCTGCTCCTCCAGGTCGCTGAGCTGGACAGGTGGTCCCGATCGACGGCGGCCGCCGCCCGGCGCGCGGCTCCGAAGCGTCGCGCCGTGCGTGCCGGAGGGGGCAGCGGCCGGGCGGCCACCCCGCTGCCCGCCGCGGTCACGGCGGGGGAGCACCCGGTGGTGCGGCTCGACGACGTGCGCGCCCGGCAGGCCAAGCAGTCGCAGGCGCCCGCCGTGCCGGAGCCGGTCGACGTGCAGCTCGCCCTCGACCTCGGCGACGCCCCGGAGCAGACCACCTCCAGCGGGCTGCCCGAGATGACGCAGGCCGAGCGGGTGCGGGCCGAG
>JBKJQQ010000056.1:0-16967 GCA_046593875.1 Mycobacteriales bacterium
CCGGCGACCGAGGACCCCTGCAGGCCGAGCACTTCCGCGCTGCCGCCGGCGCGGGCGTCCCCCAGGCGCGGCCCGCCGGCCACGACGACGATGAAGACGCCCCCGAGCCGGCCGCGCATCTCGTCCGGCGCCGCCGCCTGCAGGATCGCCGTCCGGAAGACCGCGGACACCATGTCGGACAGCCCCGCGGCGGCCAGGCAGAGCACCGCCACCCACAGCACGTCGGTCAGCCCGAACAGCGTGATCGAGACGCCCCACGCCACGATCGCGGCGAGCACCGCGACGCCGTGCCGGTGGATGCGGCCGAACCAGCCGGAGAACAGCGCACCGAGCAACGCCCCCACCGCGATCGACGAGTAGAGCAGCCCCGCGGTCTGCTCGCCGCCGCCGAAGACCTCGTCCGCCAGTGCCGGGAACAGCGCTCGCGGCATCGCGAAGACCATCGCCACCAGGTCGACGACGAAGGTCATGAGCAGCACCTGCCGGCTGCGCAGGAACGCCAGACCCTCGAGCACGCTGGCGGTCCCGGCCCGCCGACCCCCGCCGGCCGGCGGCATCGAGGGCAGTCCGGACACCGCGACCAGGGCGACGAGGAAGGTCAGGACGTCGAGCCCGTACGCCGCCTCGTAGCCGAAGCGCGCGACCAGCACGCCGGCCAGCAGAGGGCCGACGGTGACTCCGAGGTTGAACTCCACCTGCTTCAGCGCGTTCGCCGCCGGGAGCAGCTCCTTGGGAAGGAGTCGCGGCACGAAGGCCTGCCGCCCAGGCGAGTCGATCGCGAAGCAGCCCGCCTGGACGGCCACGATCGCGTAGAGCAGAAGCGTGGAGCCGACGCCGGCAAGCGCCTGCGCGACGAGCGCCAGCGAGAGCAGCAGCTGCGTCGCCGTCGTGGCCAGCACGAGCTTGCGACGGTCGACGGCGTCGGCGATCGCGCCGCCGTACAAGCCGAAGACGACCAGCGGCACCAGGCCGGCCAGGCCCACCAGGCCGACCGCCGCCGCCGACCTGGTCTGCGCGTAGACCTGCAGCGGGACGGCGACCAGCGTCACCTGGGTGCCCAGGATCGAGACGGCCTCGCCGAGCACCAGCCGGCGGTAGGGCATCGACACCCGCAGCGGCGTGAGGTCCAGGGTCGCGCCGCGCAGCCGGGCGAACCCGCTCACGGCGACAGCCGCTCCACGACCCACGCGTCGCCGGCGAGCCGGTAGCGCAGCCGGTCGTGCAGCCGGCTCGGTCGGCCCTGCCAGAACTCCACCGCGGTCGGGACCACGCGCAGCCCGCCCCAGAAGTCCGGCACCGGCACGTCCTGGTCGGCGTAGCGCTCCTCGAGCTCGGCCTGTCGCTGCTCCAGCACCTCGCGACCCGGGATGACGCTGCTCTGGTGCGAGGTCCAGGCGCCGAGCCGAGACCCGCGCGGGCGGCTGCGGAAGTACGCCTCGGTCTCCTCCCGCGAGACCTGCTCGACGGCGCCCTCGACGACGACCTGGCGCTCGAGCTCGACCCAGGCGAAGAGCAGCGTCGCCCTCGGGTTGGCCAGCGCCTCTCGGCCCTTGCGTGACGTGAGGTTGGTGAACACGACCAGGCCGCGCTCGTCGTAGTCCTTGAGCAGCACGGTCCGGGCGCTCGGGACGCCGTCCGGCGTGGCCGTGGCCAGCACGACGGCGTTCGGCTCGACCAGTCCGGCGGCCTCGCCGAACCACCGGTCGAACTGCTCCAACCAGGTCGCCGCGAGGTCGCCCTCGGCCAGCCCGGCGAGCGCGTAGTCGCGGCGCAGGTCGGCCACCGGCCGGTCGCTCGTCACCGCGGGAAGGCTAGACGGGACGGGCCGCCCCGGCGCCCGGGAGCGAGTCCGGCAAGATGGACTCGATCGCCCTGACCACGTCCCCGAGCAGGTCGCAGACGAGGAGCCGCACGCATGGCTGACGAGACGCTGTTCAAGCCCGGCCTGGAGGGCGTCGTCGCCTTCGAGTCGGAGATCGCCGAGCCCGACAAGGAGGGCAGCGCGCTGCGCTACCGCGGCGTCGACATCGAAGACCTCGTCGGCAACGTCAGCTTCGGCAACGTCTGGGGCCTGCTGGTCGACGGCAAGTTCAACCCCGGCCTCCCGCCGGCCGAGCCGTTCCCGCTGCCGGTGCACTCCGGCGACATCCGCGTCGACGTGCAGTCCGCGATCGCGATGCTCGCGCCGGCCTGGGGACTGCAGCAGATGCTCGACATCGACGAGCAGCAGATCCGCGACGACCTCGCCCGCATCTCGGTGATGGCGCTGTCGTTCGTCGCGCAGGACGCCCGCGGCCAGGGCAAGCCGATGGTCCCCCAGCGCGAGGTCGACAAGGCGAGCACCATCGTCGAGCGCTTCATGATCCGCTGGCGCGGCGAGCCCGACCCGGCGCACACCAAGGCGGTCGACGCGTACTTCGTCTCCGCGGCCGAGCACGGCATGAACGCCTCGACCTTCACCGCTCGCGTCATCGCCTCCACCGGCGCGGACGCCGCAGCGTCGATCTCGGGCGCGATCGGCGCGCTGTCCGGGCCGCTGCACGGCGGTGCGCCCTCGCGCGTGCTGACCATGCTCGACGACGTCGAGAAGAGCGGCGACGCGACCAAGTACGTCAAGGACCTGCTCGACCGCAAGGAGCGCCTCATGGGCTTCGGGCACCGCGTCTACCGCGCTGAGGACCCGCGCGCCCGCGTGCTGCGCCGTACCGCCCAGGAGCTCGGATCGACCCGCTACGAGGTGGCCGACGCACTGGAGAAGGCCGCGATCGAGGAGCTCACCGCGCGCTACCCCGACCGCCCGCTGCGCACCAACGTGGAGTTCTGGTCCGCGGTCGTCCTCGACTTCGCCGAGGTCCCCGCGCACATGTTCACCTCGATGTTCACCTGCGCCCGCACGGCCGGCTGGAGCGCGCACATCCTCGAGCAGAAGAAGCTCAACAAGCTGATCCGCCCGAGCGCGAAGTACATCGGTCCGGCGCCGCGGCCGGTGTCGGAGGTCGAGAGCGACACGCTGCCGAGCGGCAACCAGGTCTGATGCAGATCCCCCAGGACCTCCTGCCGCAGGACGGCCGCTTCGGCGCCGGTCCGTCGAAGGTCCGGCCGGCGCAGCTGGAGGCGCTCGTCGCGACCGGCACCTCCTACCTCGGCACCTCGCACCGGCAGGCGCCGGTGCGCGACCAGGTCGGTCGGCTGCGCAGCGGCCTGCGCGACCTGTTCGCGCTCCCGGACGGCTACGAGGTGCTACTCGGCAACGGCGGGGCGACGGAGTTCTGGGACATCGCGACCTTCGGACTGATTTCGCAGAAGAGCCAGCACCTTTCCTTCGGCGAGTTCAGCTCGAAGTTCGCGACAGCCGCGGCGCAGGCGCCGTTCCTTGACGATCCGTCGGTCCGCAAGAGCGAGCCCGGCACGCACCCGCTGCCGGTCGCCGAGGCGGGGATCGACCTCTACGCACTGACCCACAACGAGACCTCGACCGGCGTGATGATGCCCATCGCACGGGTCGACGGTGCCGACGACGGGGCGCTGGTCGCGGTCGATGCGACCAGCGGCGCCGGTGGACTGCCGGTCGACGCGTCGGAGTTCGACGTCTACTACTTCTCGCCGCAGAAGAGCTTCGCCTCCGATGGCGGGCTGTGGCTGTCGCTCATGTCCCCGGCGGCGCTGGACCGCATCGCCGCCGTGAAGGCGTCCGGACGCTGGGTGCCGGCGTCGTACGACCTGTCGATCGCGCTCGACAACAGCAGGCTGGACCAGACCTACAACACCCCGGCGCTGGCCACGATCTTCCTGATGGCCGAGCAGGTCGACTGGATGAACGGCCAGGGCGGCCTGGACTGGGCGGTCAGCCGCACCCGCGAGTCCAGCGACGTGCTTTACGGCTGGGCCGAGAAGTCGCCGATCGCGTCGCCGTTCGTGACCGACCCGGCGATGCGCTCGCAGGTCATCGGCACGATCGACTTCGACGCGTCCGTCGACGCCGCGGCGGTGGCGAAGGTGCTGCGCAGCAACGGGATCGTGGACACCGAGCCCTACCGCAAGCTCGGCCGCAACCAGCTGCGGATCGCGATGTTCCCGGCGATCGACCCGGCGGACGTCGAGGCGCTGACGGCGTGCATCGACCACGTGGTGGAGCGGCTCTGACCGAGCCGCCGCTCCCCCAGGCGTGGGTGCCGCGCGTCTTCAACGTCGCGCTCGCCGCGCTGCTGCTGCTGCTCTGCGCACCGATCGTCACGCAGTTCGACGGGAAGCCCTGGTACGTCCAGGTCTTCTTCGTCGGCTTCGGCATCCCTGTGCTGCTGCTCGTGCTCGCGTGCCTGGCCTCGGCCGCGCGTCCCGGGTCGCTCGGGCGGGCCGTACGGCGTCAGCGCGGTCGGCGGGGTTCGAGCTCCAGCGGTGCGTAGTAGTTCTCCGCGCCCTCGCGCTGCACGTCGCTGAGCCAGTCGCCGTCGTACTGCTCCGTCGGCCCCTGCGAGGGGTCGGCCAGCGTCCACGCCTGCCGGCGGTAGGTCCAGTTGTCCGGCTGCAGCCGGTGGCTCTCGCGGAACCACCGCACCGCCGCGTCACGACGGCCGGCGGCGTGCAGGTGCTGCCCGAGGGCGAAGGCCGCCGCGGCCTGCGCCTGCTCGACCGGCCGCGGCCGCGAGCGCTCCAGCACCTCGTCCGCGGACAGCGCGTACCGGCTGGCGGCGCCGTGGGCCACCCAGTCGCGCAGCGCTGCGACGTAGCCCTCCGGGTCGATCTGCATCCTCTTCAGGTGCGGCACCACCGTGCGCAGCCGCGTCACGGCCGACGGCGGCAGCGTCGCCACCACCTCGGGGTCGTCCAGGTCGAGGTCCCCGAACGACGGCCGCGCCGGGTAGGCCGTCTCCGGCGGGCGCACGACGGTGCCGTCCTCGTCGATCCAGATGCCGGACGGCACGTTGACGACACCGAACAGCTCACCGAGCAGGTGACCTCGGTCGAGCACGACCGGGAAGTCGACGCCAGTCGCGAAGGGCGCGGCGGCCGCGGCCGTGGCGTCCATCGCCACGCTGTACAGCTCGAAGCCCGAGGGCGCGAGCTCAGTGCGCAGTGCCTGCCAGACCGGCAGGTCGAAGCGGCAGCCTCACCAGCTCGCCCAGGCGGCGATGAGCACCTTCTTGCCGCGCAGCGCCGCCAGGGGGAAGGGCTCGCCGGTGAGCGTCGGCAGCACCAGGTCCGGCGCCTGCACGGAGGCCATGGCCCGGCCGCCGCCCTCCGGACCGAGCGACCACAGGCCCTCCGCCGCGTCGTGCAGCAGCGGCCGGCGCAGCCGCTCGGCGAACGGCGCCAGCTCGACCTCACCCTCCCGCAGCGTGCCCTCGGGCAGCGGCACGCACTGCTCACCGCGGCAGGCACCCTCGGGCTTGACCTCCCAGCCGGTCGCGCGGGCCAGCCGGTCGACGGGGACACGAGACGCGGTCGAGATCACGGCGGCAGGCTAGCGTCCGCGACGTGGAGCTCCCGGACGGCTGGGTCGTCGTCCTCAAGCGCGACTGCCCCACCTGCGTGCTCGTCGAGCCGGTGCTGCACGAGCTCGCCGCCGCCGGCCCGCTGCTCGTCGTCAGCCAGGACGACCCCGGCTTCCCCGCCGGCCTGGACGTGCGCGACGACCGTGAGCTGGAGACCAGCTGGCGACTTCAGGTGGAGACCGTCCCGACGCTGCTGCGGGTCTCCGGTGGGGTGGAGGTCGAACGGACCGTCGGCTGGCTCCGCAGTGCGTGGGAGTCGCTGACCGGGGTCGCCGGGCTGGGCGTCGACCTGCCGGACCACCGCCCCGGCTGCGGCTCGCGTTCCGTCGAGTGGGGCGTCGAGCAGGAGCTCGAGCGGCGGTACGGCGGCCGCGTCCTGACCAGCCGGATGGTCGAGCTGGCCGACCTGGAGGACGAGGTCGAGGCCGCCTACGCCCGGGGCTGGACCGACGGTCTGCCGGTCGTCCCGCCGACGGAGGCGCGCGTGCTGGCGATGCTGGCCGGCACGTCGCGCGCGGCATCGGAGGTCGTCGCCGTCGTGCCGCCGGACCTCGTGCCGTGCACCGTCGAGAAGGTCGCCGTCAACGCGGTCCTGGCCGGCTGCCTGCCCGAGCACCTGCCGGTCGTCCTGGCCGCCGTCGAGGCCGCCTGCACCGACGCCTTCAACGTGCACGGCATCCTCGCGACCACCTTCCCCGCCGGGCCTGTCGTCGTCGTCAACGGGCCGGTCGCAAGGGCCCTCGGCATGAACGCCGGGATCAACGCGCTCGGGCAGGGCAACCGCGCCAACGCCACCATCGGGCGGGCGCTGCAGCTGGTCGTCCGCAACGTCGGGGGCGGCCGGCCCGGCGAGGTCGACCGCGCCACGCAGGGCCAGCCGGGGAAGCTGACCGCCTGCTTCGCCGAGCTGGAGGACAGCTCGCCGTTCGACCCGCTGGCCGCCTCGCGCGGCGTTCCCGGAAGTGCGTTGACGCTGTTCGCCGGCAGCGGCTGGTGGCCGGTCGTCGACCAGCTCTCGCGCACGCCCGAGTCCCTGGCCCGGTCCTTCGCCGCGGCGCTGCGCACCGTCGGCCACCCCAAGCTGGCGATCGCCTTCGACGCCATGCTGATCGTCAGCCCGGAGCACGGCCGGGTCCTGCGCGAGGGCGGCTGGGACCGCGCCCGGCTGCTCACCGAGCTCGACCAGCTGCTCACCGCCCCGGGGGCCTCGCTGTCCCGCGGTGTGGACGGCATGGCGGAGGGGATGCCGCCCGGCTTCGAGGCCGTGCCCGTCCCGAAGTTCCGCCCCGGCGGGCTGCTGCTCGTGCACGCGGGCGGCGGTGCTGGGCTGTTCTCCACCGTCGTGCCAGGCTGGGTCAGCGGCGCCGGCGGCAGCGAGCCCACGACCGTCCCGATCACGTCGTCCACGAGCCCGGAGGCCTAGATGCGCGTGCTCCTCGACCCCACGTCCGAGCGCGCCCCTGCCACCCGCGTGCTGAACCCGCGGCCGGCCTCGCTCGACGGCCTGACCGTCGGACTGCTCGACATCAGCAAGGCCCGCGGTGACGTGCTGCTCGACCGGCTCGAGCAGCGCCTGGTGGCCGACGGCGTGACCGTCCGGCGCTACGCGAAGCCGACCTTCACCAAGCCCGCTCCGGTCGACCTGCGGCACGAGATCGCCGTGCAGTGCGAGGTGGTCATCGAGGCGCTCGCCGATTGAGGCAGCTGCGCGTCGTGCAGTGTGCACGACATCGCCGACCTCGAGGGCCGAGGCCTGATCGGGGTGTTCCTCGCCAGCAGCGAGTTCCGTGACGCCGCGGACGCGCAGGCCCGCGCGCTCGGGCTCGCCGTGCCGTACGTCCTCGTGCCGCACCCGATCCAGGACCGCACCGACGAGGAGATGCAGGCGCTGGCAGACGGGGCGTACGACGCCGTCCTCGCCGCGGTGACGCGACGCCCCTGAAGGGTTCACCCGGTTACCGCTGAAGTCCGTAGGCCGAACGGCCGAGGACAAGGGGCAGACGTCAGGGGCCGATCGGAGGAGTGCCGTGCACGACGACCGGGACCACGCCCTGCTCAGCCGCTTCTGGGAGCTGCACGCCGCGGTCATCAAGCGCGACGGCATCGAGGCCCGGATGCGTGACGGCCAGCCCATCGACCAGGAGCTGCTGGACCGCAGCCTGGCGGCATCGGAGGGGGTCCTCACCGCACGGGCCGGGCTCTACCGGCACCTCATGCAGTCGGGATGGACGCCGCCGCCGACCGTCGTGAAGGACCTCGCCTACGACGAGGTGGTGCTGTCCGAGACCGGCGGCGCGATCCACGGCTGACCGCTCACTCCAGGCCCAGCTGCCGCACGTGCACGTGCGGCCGGCGCCGCACCAGGTGCGCCTCCAGCCGGAGCGCCCGCAGCCTGGTCATGACGACCGCCGCGGTGACGCCCGACAGGGCGGTCACGACCCCGCCCACCACGATGCTGCTGCGCGGGCCGAAGGCCTCGGCCAGGACGCCGATCAACGGCGCCCCCAGCGGCGTGCCCCCCAGGAACACCAGGACGTAGAGGGCCATCACGCGGCCGCGGACCTGCGGGGCGCTGCCCAGCTGGAGGATCGCGTTGGCCGTGGTCGTGAAGGTGAGGACCGCCATGCCGGTCGGGATCAGCAGCAGCGCCATCAGCTCGAAGGTCGGCGCGAGACCGACCAGCACCTCGAGCAGGCCGAAGACCAGGACCGCGGCGAACAGTGTCCGCTGCCGGGGCGGCCCGCTGCGGCGGGCGCTGATCAGGGCGCCCAGCAGCGAGCCCACGGCCAGGCACGCGGACAGCAGCCCGTACGAGCCGGCGCTGCGTCCGAACACCTCCTTGACCACCAGGGCGAGCGTGATCTGGAAGTTCAGCCCGAAGGTCCCGACCATGAAGACCAGCACCATCGGCACGAGCAGGCTCGGCCGGCTCCGGACGTACGAGAGTCCCTCGCGCAGCTGGCCCTTCGCCCGCTCGAGGCGCTCGGTGGGGAACAGCTCCGCAGTGCGGATCGCCCGCAGGCCGAGGAGCACGGCCACGTAGGAGAGGGCGTTCGCGGCGAAGACCCAGCCGGTGCCGACCGCCGCGATGGCCACCCCGGCGACAGCCGGGCCGATGATGCGCGCGCTGTTGAAGGTCGCGCTGTTGAGGCTGACGGCGTTGCCGAGATCATCCGGCCCGACCATCTCGACGACGAACGCCTGCCGCACCGGGGTGTCGACCACCGAGGCGAGGCCCAGCGCGAAGGCCAGCGCGTAGACGTGCCACAGCTGCACGGCGCCGGTCAGGTCGAGCACCGCGAGCACCAGCGCGAAGACGCCCATCGCCGCCTGCGCGCCGAGCAGGAGCGCGCGCTTGTCGTAGCGGTCGGCCAGGACCCCGCCGTACAACCCGAACAGCAGCACCGGCAAGAACTGCAGACCGGTGACGATCCCGAGCGCGACGCCGCTGTTGCCGGACAGCTCGAGGACCAGCCAGTCCTGCGCGACGCGCTGCCCCCACGTGCCGGACAGGCTGACGATCTGACCGCCGGCGAACAGGCGGTAGTTGCGGTTCTTCAGGCTCCGGAACGTCGGGGAGCTCATGACGCCGCCAGCCGGTCGAGGACCTCGGATGCCTTGCGCAGGACGTCGCGGTCGGCGGGGTCGAGCTCGCGCAGGCGCAGCGACAGCCAGGCGTCGCGGCGGCGGCGGTCCTCGACGAGCAGGGCGACGGCGGTGTCCGTGACGGTGAGCAGCACCTGGCGGCCGTCGGACGGGTGGTCGGTGCGCGTGACGAGTCCACCCGACTCCAGACCGGCCGCGATGCGGGTCAGGCTCGGCGGCGTGACCCGCTCGGCGGCGGCGAGCTCGCGCGGGGTCAGCGGTCCGTGCCGCTCCAGGGTGGCCAGCGCCGAGATCTGCGTGAGCGTCAGGCTCGTGTCGGCCCGCTCCGCGCGCATCCGGCGAGCCAGCCGCATGACCGCCAGGCGCAGCGCGCTCGCAAGGGCGGTGTCAGTGGGCACACCTCGTGCAACTCGTTCGCACTGCTAACGATTCCCGGCGGTCTCCAGCTCCCCCCGCCCGAAGGCGCCTCAGTCGACGAGCAGGCTCTGCAGCGGGTCGATGGCGAAGTACAGGATGAACAGCGCGGCGATGACCCACAGCAGCGGGCTGACCTCGCGCCCCTTGCCCTGCGTGGACTTGAGCAGCGCGTAGGAGATGAAGCCGGCGCCGATGCCGTTCGTGATCGAGTACGTGAAGGGCATCAGGACGATCGTCAGGAACGCCGGGATGCCGACCGCGTAGTCGTCGAAGTCGATGTTGCGGATCTGCGTGAGCAGCAGGAAGCCGACGATCACCAGCGCCGGCGAGGCCGCCTCGAACGGGACGATCGACACCAGCGGCGTCACGAGCAGCGCGACCAGGAAAAGCAACCCGGTGAAGACGCTGGCCAGGCCGGTACGGGCTCCGTCGCCGACGCCGGCAGCGGACTCGATGTAGGTCGTGTTGGACGACGCGGAGGCAGCACCACCGGCGACGGCGGCGAGCGAGTCGACGAGCAGGACGCGGTCGGCGCCGGGCAGGCGCCCCTCCTCGTCGAGCAGGTCGGCTTCCTGGGCGACACCGACGACGGTGCCCATCGTGTCGAAGAAGTCGGCCAGCATGAGCGTGAAGACGAGCAGCAGCGCGGCGACGACGCCCACCCGGGCGAAGCCACCGAAGAGCGAGAAGTCCCCGAGCAGGGACAGGTCCGGCACGTCGAAGACCTTGTCCGGCAGGCTCGGCACGTTGAGCTGCCAACCCTTCGGGTTGCTCTCCTCGGGCGAGATGAACGACGGGCCGATGTCGAGCAGCGCCTCGACCAGGATCGCGACGAGCGTCGTGACGACGATCCCGATGAGGATCGCGCCGCGGGTCCGCCGCGCGACCAGGACCGCGGTCAGCAGCAGGCCGAAGACGAACACCAGCGTCGGCCAGCCGGTGAGCTCGCCCCCGGAGCCGAGCTGCACCGGGACGGGGCCGACGTCGGTGCGCCGGACGAAGCCCGCGTCGACCAGCCCGATGAGGGCGATGAACAAGCCGATGCCCACGCTGATCGCGGTCTTGAGCTGCATGGGGATCGCGTTGAAGACGGCGGTGCGCAGGCCGACCAGCACCAGCACGGCGATGACGATGCCCTCGAGCACGACCAGGCCCATCGCGTCGGCCCAGCTCATCTGCGACGCCACGGAGAAGGTGACGAAGGCGTTGAGCCCGAGGCCGGTCGCGACCGCGAACGGGTAGCGACCGATCAGACCCATGAGGATCGTCATCACGGCCGCGACGAGGGCGGTCACCGCAGCGACCTGCGGGATGCCGAGGGTGCGCCCGTCGGCGTCCGGGGCAGTGCCGATGATGAGCGGGTTCAGCACCACGATGTAGGCCATCGTGAAGAAGGTCGCCGTACCGCCGCGCAGCTCCTGCCGCACGCTCGACCCGCGCTCGGTGATCTTGAAGTAGCGGTCCAGCCCGGACCGGCTCTGGGGCTCCTGCGTGGTCTCCTGCGTCGTCATGGCGCAGAGGGTGCCAGAGGCCTGTCCGCGCGGCGTACGTTGGCGTCGTGTCCAGTTCCCGCGTCCACCGGCCGGACCCTGCGCCGCTGGAGACCGACGACGTGAAGGTCGTCGCCGTCATCACCGCCGGCTGGGCGATCGCGCTCGTCGTGCTGGTCGTCCTGCGGCTGGCCGACCGAGACATCAGCACCTGGTGGATGGGCATGTGCGGCTACGGCATCGCCCTGGGGCTCTACGGCGTGCGCTACTGCCGCCGGCGGCACGCCGCCATCGACCGCGACAAGGCCCTGGGGATCCCGCAGCGCTCCTGACCTGCATGGCGCGTGCAGGAACCCCCGCGTAGGTTGTGGTCACCGTCACAACTCCGGAGGAACCGCCTGTGCCCGAGCTGACCCCCAACCAGCGCGAGGTGCTCCGCGCCCTCGTCGACACCGCCGTCCCGAGCCTGGAGGTGGCGGACGACCCGCACGGCTTCTGGGCGCTGTCCGGCACCCAGGTCGGCGTGGACCAGGCCCTCGAGATGGCGCTGGCCGACATGGCCGAGGCCGACCAGGTCGGCATGGCTCAGCTCCTGGACGGCCTGGCGATGCTGGGCTTCCAGCACCAGGGCCGCAACACCCGTGAGGGCATGCTCGGCACGGCCATGGCGCTCGCCCCCGAGGCGCTCGTCGCCATCTCGACGCTGCGCGGGGCCAGCTGCCTGCTCGCGCACTCGATCACCGACGAGAGCGGCAAGAACCCGTTCTGGCCGCAGTACGGCTACCCCGGCCCGCAGCTCGCGCCGCCGACGACCGAGCCGCACATCACGCCGCACGTCCCGCAGAACGGCGAGGTGATCGACGCCGACGTCGTCGTCGTCGGGTCCGGCGCAGGCGGCGGCACCATCGCCGGCGTGCTGGCCATGCAGGGCAAGAAGGTCGTCGTCCTGGAGGCCGGCCGCGCCACCAGCGAGCGCGACTACCGCCAGCTCGAGATCGAGTCGAGCCAGACGATGATGTACCGCGGCGGGATCGCGGTCTCCGCCGACGGCAACATCGGTCTGCTCGCCGGCGCGACCCTCGGCGGCGGCACGACGATCAACTGGCACAACTGCGTCAAGCCGAGCGCGGAGGTCCGCCGGGAGTGGGCCACTGAGCACGGCCTGACCGACGTGGACACCGAGGAGTTCGACCGGCACCTCGAGGCCGTCCTCGGGCGCATGAAGGCCAACGACGCGTGCTCGGACTTCAACGGGCCGCACCAGCGGATGGCCGAGGGCGCCAAGGCGCTCGGCTGGTCGATGCACACCGCAGTCCGCAACGTCGACCCGGAGACCTACGACCCGGTGGCGGCCGGCTTCACGCAGTTCGGTGACCCGAGCGGCAGCAAGATGGGCACGCTGAACACCTATCTGCGCGACGCCTTCGACAATGGCGCCCTCATCATGGCGAGCACCAAGGCCGACCAGGTGTGCGTCCAGGACGGCCGTACCTGCGGTGTCGCCGCGACCTGGACCGACCCCGAGACCGGCGAGACGCGCCGCGTGACGGTCAACGCCAAGGACGTCGTCGTGGCGTGCGGCGCGCTCGAGACGCCGGCCCTGCTGCTGCGCTCCGGCATCGGCGGCCCGGCGGTCGGCAAGAACCTCTACCTGCACCCGAGCGCCGGCATCTTCGGCGTCTACGCCGAGGACCAGCAGGCCTGGTGGGGCCCGCCGCAGGCCGGCGTGATGGACGAGTTCCGCGACCTGGGCGACGGCTACGGCCTGCTCGTCGAGGGCTCGCAGTGGTACTCCGGCGTCTTCGCCTTCCAGCTCGCCCGCCGCAACGGCAAGGAGGCGAAGGAGGCCATGAGCAAGCTCGGCCGCATGGCCGACTTCCTGTTCGTCCTGCGCGACCACCAGGGCGGCACCGTCACGATCGACGAGGCCGGCGAGGCGGTGCACAACTACGCCCTCACCGACGAGCGGGACATCGCCGGCTACCGCAAGGGGCTCCGCGTCATGGCCGAGCTGCACGAGGCCGCCGGCGCCGAGGAGCTGTGGTTCGGCGCCACACCGCGCGTCTGGAAGCGGGGCGACGACATCGGCGCCTGGTGCGACGAGCTCGACCAGATGCACATCGGTGCCGGCGGGCTCTTCATGGGCTCGGCGCACCAGATGGGCAGCGCCCGCATGGGCACGGACCCGGCCACCTCGGTGGCGCAGCCGACGGGCGAGCTGCACGACGTCGCCGGCGTGTGGATCGGCGACACGAGTGCCTTCCCGACCCCGTCGGGCGCCAACCCGATGCTCACCTGCATGGCGCTCGCCCACCGCACAGCCGAGCAGATCAGCGGCAAGCGCGACGAGCACCCGATCCCCGCCCAGGCCGAGAAGGCCCTCGACAACGCCCCCGCGGCCTAGGAGCCCCCTGACATGACGACGCTGCACACCCGCGACACCATCTTCGTCGACGGCGCCTTCATCCCGTCGACCGGCAGCGGCACGCTGCCGAGCACCAACCCGTTCACCGAGCAGGTCATCGGGCACGTCCCCGAGGGCACCGTCGAGGACATCGACAAGGCAGTGCGCGCTGCTGCTGCGGCGTTCCCCGCCTGGGCGGCGACCGCGCGCGCCGACCGCGTCAAGACGTGCTCGGCGATCGCCGAAGGCCTCAAGGCCAGGGCGCAGGAGATCGCGCTGCTCGCCTCGGCCGAGATGGGCGCGCCCTGGCAGCTCGCCGTCATGGTGCAGGCCGGCCTGCCCGTCATCGACTTCGCCTCCATCGAGGACGTCATCGACGACATCGAGTGGGAGCGCCGCACCGGCAACTCGCTGCTGGTCCGTCAGCCGGTCGGCGTCGTCGGCTGCATCACGCCGTGGAACTACCCGCTGCACCAGATCGCGGCCAAGGTCGCGGCGTCCTTCGCCGCCGGCTGCACCGTCGTCCTCAAGCCGTCCGAGCTGGTGCCCGGTGTCGCCTACCTGCTCGCCGAGGTCATGCAGTCGGTCGGTCTGCCGCCCGGCGTCTTCAACCTCGTGCCCGGGACCGGCCCGGTCGTCGGTGAGGCGATCGTGTCGCACCCGCTGGTCGACATGGTGTCCTTCACCGGCTCGACGGGCGCCGGTCGGCGGGTCGCCGAGCTCGCCGCTGCCGCCCCCAAGCGCACCTCGCTCGAGCTCGGCGGCAAGAGCGCCTCGGTGCTGCTCGACGACCTGTCGGCCGACGAGCTCGGCAACGCCGTCGCGGGGTCGCTCACCGGGTGCCTGATCAACTCCGGCCAGACCTGCAGCGCCACCACCCGACTGCTGGTCCCGCGCGACCGGTTGGCCGAGGTCGAGGGCCTGCTCGAGGTCTTCACGCAGTTCGCGCCGGTCGGCGACCCGATGTCGCCGGACACCCAGCAGGGTCCGCTGGTCAGCAAGGTCCAGCAGGAGCGCGTCCGCGCGTACATCACCGGCGCGATCGCCGACGGTGCCAAGCTCGTCGCCGGCGGTGCGGAGCAGCCCGAGTCGACCCCGACCGGCTTCTTCGTCCAGCCGACCGTCCTGGTCGCCGAGGCCGGCTCGAAGATCGAGCAGGAGGAGGTCTTCGGGCCCGTCCTGACGATCGTCCCGTACGACGGCGGCGACGAGGAGGCCCTCGCCATCGCGAACGGCACCGCGTACGGGCTCTCCGGTGCGGTCTGGGCGTCGGACAAGGACCGGGCCATCGCCTTCGCGCAGCGGATGCGGACCGGGCAGGTCGCCGTGAACGGCGGGGTGTTCAACCCGACGGCGCCGTTCGGCGGCTTCGGGCAGAGCGGTTACGGGCGCGAGCTGGGGTCGCTGGGCATCGAGGAGTTCACGACGGTGACCTCGCTGCAGCTGTAGCCCGGCGACGGAACCGACCTGCGCCCTGCTGCGCCCTACGGGCACCGGCCAGCCTTCGGTGCTGCCGACTTCTCCGGCATGACGCGCGGCGGCGGGCTCTTCCTGGCCGCGGTGGAGCACGAGGCCGTCGTCGAGGTGGACGAGGAGGGCACGGAAGCCGCCGCGGTCTCGGGGGGTGCGATCGCGAGCGGCCACGGACCGACGGTGCTGGTCGACCGGCCGTTCCTGTTCGGCATCCGGGACGAGCCGACCGGCGCGGTGCTGTTCCTGGGCCGGGTCACCGACCCGCGCTGACGGCAGGGTTCTGCGGATCAGCGCACCAGGCCCAGCCGCACCACTCCCTGGCCCGCGGCGATGGCGGCGGCTTCCGTTTCAGCCAGCGCCATTGTCGTCGTCGCGCAGCGCGAGAACGAAAGCCTGCCAGGTGGTCTCGAACGGCAGGGCGGGATGACGCCGGACCGTCGCATAGATGTGGAACCCAGCTGCGAGCACGGCATCCGTGACGTCCTCGACGCGGTGGCGGAAGTAGGTGATGGGCAGCGGATGACCGTAGGCGGTGTCCCGGTCCACCCGCTCGCCCTGGCCGCTCTGGAAGGCGATGGCCAGTGGAGCGCCGGGTCCACTCACCCTTGCGAACTCGACCAGCACCGCGGAGATGAGGTCGGGCCGAAGGTTGATCAGCGAGTACCAGGCCAGGATCCCGCCAAGGGCACCTGATCGCAGTGGCAGGGCCGCCGCATGCGCTACTCCGAACCGCAGATCGGGCCAGTTCTTCCGTCCCACGCGCACCATGCCCGTGGACAGGTCCAAGCCGAAGACAGCGACGTCCGCACCTGCCAGATGTGCCGTCAGTCGGCCCGTTCCGCACCCGACGTCAGCCACGGGACCGGTCCCCGCGTTCTTGACCAGCTGGACGAAAGCCTCCAGTACGGCTCTGTCCAGCGGTTCATCTGTCACCGTTTCGCGAAGCGCGAGGGCGTAGTCCTCCGCAACAGCGTCAAAGGTGCTCCGCGCTACCTGGCTGTCGTGATCAAGGCGCATGGCGGGGGACGGTAGTGCTGGCTGTTGCACGGTCAGGCAACCGACTCCCGGTGGCTCCTGACGTGTCCCCCACCGGTCCGTGCTCTCGGCACCTCACGCCGCGGCGTTGAGCAGGACCCAGCCGTACCCGTTGATGAGCCTGCGGTCGCGTAGCTGGAGGGTGCGGTGGCCGTCGTGGAGGTCGTGGTGGCAGTGCTCGCAGGCGGGGACGATGTCGCGGAGTCGGGTGTGGCCGGTGAGCCAGAACGGTTCGACGTGGTGCGGGACCGTGGTCGTGTTGGGGCAGCCCAGGACGGCGCAGGTCGGTCCCCACTGGGCGCGGAGGGCGCGGCGTTCTCGGCGGGTGAGGTTGCGTCGGGTGTGACTGGCCCCGACGGGGTTGCCCCAGGCGTCGAGCAGGACGGCGTCGAGGTCGCTGGTGCAGGCCAGGCGTCGCAGCTGCGCTGTGGTGAGCGTCGCGGGCTGCCCGGTGGTGACGAGCTGGGCGGGCATGGCGCCGAGGCGGCCTTCGAGCGCGCCGAGGGTCGCGGTCAAGGTCAGGCCGTGGGCGGGGGGTCGGCCGCTGCCAGGCGCGACCTCGCTGAGGTCGTGCAGGAGCTGCCCGAGGGCGTCGTGCCGGCGCCGGCCTGCGGTGACCTGCCGGCGGGGGTCGGTCGCGCGGGGCAGGTCCGCGACGGGTGGGGTCGGGGGTCGGAGCTCGCCTCGGAGTGCGGCGTCCCAGTCGCTGAGCGGGTCGCCCTGGCCGTCGTCGGAGGCGGTGTCGTCCTGGTCCTGGTCGTGGGCGCTGGCCGGGTGCGTCGCGTCCAGCGCGGCGTCCCACGCCGCGAGCGGATCGACCTCGACCGCCTCCTCGGCAGCGGCGTCCTCGGTCCTGCCCACTCCCGCCTCCTTCGCGGCGGGCGACTTCTCCGCAGCGCCGACCGGGGCCGCGGTGGCCTTCTGGGCATCAGCCTTGGCTCGAGCGACGCGGCGGGCGATCTCGGCGGCCAGGCCGTGGCCGACCTCCGGGCTCAGGTGGCCGCGGACCTCGACATCACCGTCGAGCAGCTCCCGGAGCTCGAAGAAGTA
>JBKJQQ010000133.1:0-17208 GCA_046593875.1 Mycobacteriales bacterium
GGTGCGGGTCATGGACAGCCCCAAGCAGTCGGCAGCACGGCGCGACTGACCGTACGCAGATGTGACTGCTGTGACAAGTGGGGCAGTAGTGAATGGATGCTACTCCTGGGACTACACCGTTGTCATTCACCGACACGCCCGGCGGTCCCGTCTCTCCACAGCCGATCACCGAGCGGCCCCGTCTGATCGGCTGTGGAGGCGCCGCGCCGTGCAGCCGGTACCAGAACTCCACAGCCGATCAAGACCGGCGCGGGCAAGATCAGCTGTGGAGGGGTCGGCGCGCGGCGGCGGCTCGGACAGCCCACAGCCGATCAGCCGCCCCATGCGGATGATCGGCTGTGGAAGGGAGGGAGCGGCGGCCGTACGATGAGGTGGTCCAGACCGGGGAGCCTGCGGACGCGGGCTGAGAGGCCGACCCGTGCATCACCGTCGGCGACCCGCAGCACCCGATCGGGGTCGTGCCCGCGTGGGGAGTCCGCAGTGCCAGACCGGCGCGTCGACCCGTGGTCGGTCGCTGACCGCGTCCTGACCAGCCGACTGCTCGTCGGCACTGGGAAGTTCCGGTCGCACGCCGTCATGCGCGACGCTCTGGTCGCCTCCGGGGCCGAGGTCGTGACGGTCGCGCTGCGCCGGGTCGACCTCGACCGGGCCGCCAAGAACGGGGGTGACGGCGGCGACGTCCTGGACTTCGTGCCCCCGGGGATGCACCTGCTGCCGAACACCTCGGGCGCCGTCGACGCCGATGAGGCCGTACGACTGGCCCGGCTCGGCCGGGCCGGGACCGGCACGGACCTGGTCAAGCTGGAGGTCACGCCCGACCCGCGCACGCTGGCCCCGGACCCGATCGGGACGCTGCGTGCCGCCGAGCGCCTGGTGGCCGAGGGCTTTGCCGTGTTGCCCTACTGCTCTGCTGACCCGGTGCTCTGTCGTCACCTCGAAGAGGCCGGCTGCGCCACCGTCATGCCACTCGGTGCGTGGATCGGCAGCAACCGCGGGCTGCGCACCCGCGACGCGATCGAGGTCATCGTCGAGCAGGCGCACGTCCCCGTCGTCGTGGACGCGGGCCTCGGGGTGCCGAGCGACGCCGCCGAGGCGATGGAGATCGGCGCCTCGGCGGTCCTGGTCAACACGGCGATCGCGGTCGCCGCGGACCCGGTGCTGATGGCGCGGGCCTTCGCGCTCGCGACGCAGGCCGGGCGCATGGGGCACCTGGCCGGACGCGGCGCCGTGCTGGAGCAGGCCCAGGCGTCCTCGCCGTTGACGGGCTTCCTCCAGTGAGCGCACCTCCGGGGCGGTTCGCGCAGCACCTCGCCGCGGTCGCGCCGCCGGCGCCGATGGACCTCGACACCGCGCTGGCCGTCGGGGGACCGGACGCCCTGCCGACGCTGCTCTCGCCGGAGGCGGTGCCGCGGCTCGAGGACCTGGCCCAGCGCGCCCGCGAGGTGACGCTGCAGCGCTTCGGCCGCGCGGTCCGGCTCTTCGCGCCGCTCTACGTCAGCAACGCCTGCCTGTCGTCGTGCACCTACTGCGGCTTCAGCAAGGGGCTCGACGTCGTACGCCGGACGCTGACCGTCGAGCAGGTGGTGGGCGAGGCGAAGACGCTGGTGGACAGGGGGTTCCGGCACCTGCTGCTGGTCTCCGGCGAGCACCGCATCGAGGTGTCGGCCGACTACCTGGTGCAGTGCGTCGAGGCGCTGCGCCCGTTCGTGCCGTCGATCTCCGTCGAGACCCAGACCTGGAGCGACGACACGTACGCCCGGCTCGTCGCCGCCGGTCTCGAGGGCGTCGTGCACTACCAGGAGACCTACGACCGGGACCGCTACGCCGAGACGCACCTCGCCGGCTGGAAGCGCGACTACGACCGCCGGCTGTCGAGCACCGAGCGCGCGGCCGAGGCGGGCGTACGACGGCTCGGCATCGGCGCGCTGCTCGGCCTGTCCGCCGACTGGCGGGCCGACGTGCTGGCCGTCGCGCGGCACGCCGTCTGGCTGCAGAACGCCTACTGGCGCACGGAAGTGACGGTCTCGCTGCCGCGGATCAAAGCGAGCGCCAGCGGGTTCCAGCCGCTGGCGCCCGTGTCCGACGCGGAGTACGTCCAGGCGCTGTGCGCGCTGCGGCTGGCCGCGCCCGAGGCCGGCATCGTGCTGTCCACCCGCGAGCCAGCGGCGCTGCGGGACGGGCTCGCGCGGATCGCGGTGACGTCCATGAGCGCCGGCAGCTCGACCGAGCCCGGTGGCTACCTGACGCCGGGGGAGGCCCAGGAGCAGTTCGCCGTGTCCGACGAGCGGACGCCCGCGCAGGTGGCCGCGATGCTCGAGGCCGCCGGTTACGAGCCGGTCTGGAAGGACGCCTTCCCGCTCCACGCCTGATTTGCAGCATCGTGTCTCGAACGTGACACGCAGGACGGGACAGGCCTCTTGTGGACGCATCGCCCGTCCCCGTACGTTCCGGGCCCCCACGGCGCGCTGCTGCCCCCGCCCGTCGCCGGCCCCCCACAGATCGCGAGCAACATCGATGATGACCAAGCGCTCCGGCGCCGCTGCCGCACTGACTCTGTGCCTCGCGGCCGGGCTGCTGCCCCTGGTGGCCTCGGCCGCCACCGCCGGCCCTGACGAGAAGCACGGGTCCACCGCCGGGCACCTGCCCCCGAAGGTCCAGAACGTCCGCCTGGTCGGCGAGGGCCGGGTGACCGACCGGAGCACGGCCACGCCCCCGCCCACCGGCCTGAGCCCGCTGGAGGGCCGCGTCGCCGACGTCGCCGTCTCCGGGAACTTCGCCTACCTGGCGTCCTTCCGCGAGCCCGACTGCTCCGACGGCGGCGTCTACGTCATGGACATCACCAACCCGGCGGCGCCCACGGAGGTCCGGGACGCGTTCATCCCGACCAGCGCCGGGTCGTACGCCGGCGAGGGCATGCAGGTCCTGCGCATCGGCGCCCGTGACGTCCTGCTGTTCAACAACGAGACCTGCGCCGACACCGGCAAGGGCGGCATGACGCTGGTCGACGTCACCAACCCGCGCACCCCGGTCGTGCTCGCCGCCCACGTCGGTGACCTCACGGGCGACGGCACCGACGACGCGGCGGTCACGCCGGTGCACGAGATCCACAGCGTCTACGGCTGGGTCGACGGCGGCCGGGCCTTCGCGACACTGGTCGACAACGACGAGGAGCGCGACCTCGACATCTTCGAGATCACCGACCCGTCGGCGCCGGTGAAGCTCTCCGAGACGAGCTTCGTCGACGACGCGCGCGTCGTGCAGGCCGACCCGCCCAACGGCGACAGCCAGTTCCTCCACGACCTCGTCGTCAAGGAGATCAACGGCCGGCAGACGATGCTCGCGTCCTACTGGGACAACGGCTACCTCATCCTCGACGTCGAGGACCCGGCGAACCCGCAGTTCCTGCGGGACACCGACTACGCGGCCACCGAGCCGTTCGCGACGCGCCTGGGCCTGCCGCAGGGCTTCGAGCCCGAGGGCAACGCCCACCAGGCCGAGTTCAGCCCCGACGGCTCGCTGTTCCTCGGCACCGACGAGGACTTCAACCCGTTCCGCGTGATCGCCCGGATCACCTCAGGCCCGAACAGCGGGCAGGAGGCCACCGCCACCAACGGCGGTGACACCCCGGCGGTGACGAGCACCCGGTCGCTGACCGGGACCACCGACTTCGTCGGCCGCGGCTGCCTCGACAACGACACCGCCACCGCCGGCAACCAGAGCGACCCGTACCCGACCAAGGCCGGCGAGATCGCGGTGATCGAGCGCGGCCTGTGCACCTTCCAGGAGAAGTACGACCGGGCCGTCGCCGCCGGCTACACCGGCGTCGTCCTGATGAACAGCGTGCGCGCGGACTGCGATGCGCTGCTCAGCCCCGCCGTCCGGGGCACGACGGCGCCGTTCGTGTTCGTCGACCGGGCGACCGGTCTGCGCATCCTCAACCAGACCGTCTCGGCCACCCCGTGCACGCAGGTCTCGCCCGCCATCGGCGGGGAGACGGCCGACGTCGCGATCCGCGGCGTGTTCGACAGCTGGGGCTACGTGCACGTCTACGACAGCAGCACGATGGCCGACCTCGGCCAGTACGCGATCGACGAGGCCCTGGACCCCGCGTTCGCGACCGGTTCCGGTGACCTGTCGGTGCACGAGGTGGCGATGGACCCGAAGGTGCCCGGACGGGCCTACCTGTCCTACTACTCCGGTGGCCTGCGGGTCGTCGAGTACGACCGCACCGGCATCCGCGAGATCGGCTCGTTCATCTCCGACGACGGCAGCAACCTGTGGGGCGTCGAGTTCTGGACCAGCCCGACGACCGGTCAGGACTACGTGCTGGCCAGCGACCGGAACGGCGCGCTGCAGGTGTTCCAGTACGCCCCCGGCGCGACGCGGCCCTCGCCGACGGCCTCGCCGTCCGCCTCCGCGACGTCGACCGCCACGATGAGTCCGCGTCCGACCACGTCGGCGCCTGCCACGAGCTGTGGGGGCCCGGAGACCGTCACGGTCGAGCGCAGCACCATCACGGCCACCGGCTCCACGGGTGTCACCGTGCGGGCCACGCCGAACAGCGTCATCGACCTGCTGGCCTACACCCGACCCTCGTCCACGTTCCGGGTCGTCCGGTCCGCTGAGGTGGGTGCCGACGGTGTCGCGGAGTTCCGGATCACGCCGCCGGCCAACACCCGGCTCTACGCCCAGCAGCGCGGCTGCCCGGCGACCGATGCGGCCCGCTCCAGCGTCGTCGTGAACGTGCGCACCCAGCTGAGCCTGAACGTCACCCGCACCGGACCGCGTGCCTACACGTTCAGCGGCGACTCCCTGCCGGCCCGTCCGGGCGGCCTGATCGTCAGCCTCTACCGCGTGACGTCCAGCGGCAGCCAGGTGCTGACCGCGCAGACGCGGGCCGACGCCGCCAACGGCGAGTGGCGGATCGACCGGCGCTTCAGCGGCTCCGGCCGCTTCGGCTTCGTCGTCCGCACGGGCCAGGACCTGCAGAACGCCCCGGGGACGAGCAACGTCCGCTCGGTGCTCGTCTTCTAGCGCCACCCGTACGTCCCGCAGGGGCGGTCCCGGACTCCCGGGGCCGCCCCTGCGGCGCGGTGCGTGAGCGGTCGGCGCCCTGACCTCCCTTGACCACTCCCTGCGGGCGGGTCAGACTCACGCGTCCATCAAGCGCTTGTTGGAGAGGTCCCGGATGGCTACGCCCGCTCTGCCGTCCGTCCCGCTCGACGGCGAGTCCTCGCGCGAACGCATCCTGCGCGTGGCCACGCAGCTGTTCGGCGAGCGCGGCTTCGACGCCGTGACCACCCGGACCATCGCCGCGGCCGCCGGCCTCAACGTCGCCACCGTCGCCCACCACACGGGCAGCAAGGCCGACCTGTACGAAGCGGTCTTCGCGCGGCTGCACCAGCACGAGGCGCAGATGCTCGAGAGCCAGCTCGGGCCGGTCACCGCTGAGGACGTGGCCGACCCGGTGCGGGTGCGTCAGGTGCTGCGCGATCTGGTGGACGCCTACGTCGACGTGCTGGCGGCGGAGCCCGCGATCGCCGGGCTCTGGTCGCGCCGCTGGCTCGAGCGCGGGGTGCGCAGCGATGCGGTCGAGGAGCGCTTCGCCCGACCGCTGTTCGACCGGGTCGAGGCGATCCTGCGCGCGGCGCAGGAGGCCGGCAGCGTGCGGCCGCTGGATGCCCACCTGGCCGTCAAGAGCATCGTGTGGATCACCTACGGCTACTTCACCGGCGGCCTGGTCGAGGCGCACGCGAGCCGCGACGTGAGCGACGCCGAGCAGGTCGAGCGGCTGCGGGGCTTCGTGCACCGCGTCGTCGATGGACTGCTGGGGTCAGCGTGACAGCGTCCGGCATGACGGCGCCCGGTACGACCGTCCCCGTCCAGCGGCTGCCCCGCCGGATCGCCCTGTCGTACTCCGCGGGCGCCGTCGGCACCGGCGTGTTCTCGACCGTCCCGGGTCTGCTGCTGCTCTTCTACCTGACCGACATCGTCGGCGTGGCAGCCGGTCTGGCCGCGCTCGTGCTGTTCGTGCCCAAGATCTGGGACGCGTTCCTCAACCCGCTCGTCGGGACGCTGTCGGACCGCAGCACGAGCCGCCACGGCAAGCGCCGACCGTTCCTGCTCGCCGGCGCGCTGGTCGTCCCGACCGGCTTCGCGCTGCTGTTCGCGGCGCCCGACTTCGACTCGCCGGGCGCGGTCGCGCTGTGGGTCGCCGCCGCCTACACGCTGGCGATGACGGGCTTCGCGCTGTTCCAGGTGCCGTGGGTGGCGATGCCCGCGGAGATGACCGACGACTACCACGAGCGCACCCGGCTGATGAGCATGCGGATGGTGCTGCTCACCGTCGGCATCCTGCTCGGCGGCGCCCTTGCGCCGGTCCTCGCCGGGGGCGACGACGCCACCCGCGCCAGCTACGCGCGGATGGGCGTCCTGGTCGCGGTCGTCCTGCTGGCGGTGCTGCTCACGGCCTGGCGCGGCACCCGCGGCGCGGCCAGCACCCCGCCCGAGGCCGGCCCGCGTCCGACCGTGCGCACGCAGCTCGCGGTCATCCGCAGCAACCGTCCGTTCGTCGCGCTGTTCGCGACCTTCGCCCTGCAGGCGGTCGCGATGAGCGCGATGCTCGCCGGCGCCCCGTACGTCGCGACGTACGTGCTCGACGACGCGGGCCTTGCCGCCGTCCTGTTCGTCTTCCTGGTCGCGCCGGCGGCGCTGGTCATGCCGCTCTGGCGTCGGCTCTCGCTGCGCACCGGCAAGGCGCACGGCTACCTGCTGGCCAGCGCGCTGTTCGCCGGCACCGCCCTGACGCTGGTCCTCGCACGCGATCTGCCGAAGGCCGTGATCTTCGTGCAGATGGGGCTGCTCGGCATCGGCTACGCCGGCATGCAGCTGTTCCCCTACTCCATGCTCCCGGACGCGCTGGCCCTGTCCGGGCCGTCGCGCGCCGGCATCTTCACCGGCGTCTGGCAGGCCGGCGAGACGATCGGCTTCGCGATCGGTCCTGCCCTGTACGGCGGCGTGCTGGCGCTGACGGGCTTCGTCTCGTCGTCCGCGGACGAGCGGGTCACCCAGCCCGACAGCGCGCTCGCCGGCCTGACGCTCGGCTTCTCGCTGCTGCCCGCCGCGCTGCTCCTGCTCTCGCTCCCCCTGCTACGGCGCTACGCCGCCACCGACGCCCGCCTGTCTGTCCCTGCTCCGGAGGTCCACGCATGACGCTGCTCCCCGCCACCGGCCTGTCCCGCGAGGATGTCCTCGCACGGCTGGCCGACTACCGCTCCGGCGACCTCGCCGCCCGCGGCGGTCGGACCTTCGCCTACGTCTACGACGCCGGCCGGCCCGATGTCGACGAGCTGGCGCACGAGGTCTACAGCTCGTTCCTGGACGTGAACGGCCTGGACCCGACGGTCTTCCCGAGCCTGCTGCGCATGGAGAACGAGGTCATCGCCATCACCGCCGAGCACCTCGGCGGCGACGCGCAGACGGTCGGCAGCTTCACCAGCGGCGGCACCGAGTCGATCGTCCTGGCGGTCAAGGCCGCCCGTGACTGGGCCCGCGCGCACCGCCCCGAGGTGACCGAGCCGGAGGTCGTGCTGCCGGTCACCGCGCACGCCGCCTTCCAGAAGGCCTGCCACTACCTGGGTCTGAAGGCCGTCCTGGTCGACGTCGACGCTGTGACATTTCGCGCCGACGTCGCCGCGATGCGCGCGGCGGTCACCGACCGCACCGTCCTGCTGGTCGCGGGGGCCGCGTCGTACGCGCACGGCGTGGTGGATCCGGTCGAGGAGCTGGGCCAGCTCGCGCTCGAGCGCGGGATCCCGCTGCACGTCGACGGCTGCATCGGCGGCTGGCTGCTGCCGTACTTCCGCGACCTGGGTGTCGACGTCCCGCCGTTCGACCTGTCCGTGCCCGGCGTGACCAGCCTGTCGGTCGACCTGCACAAGTACGCCTACGCGCCGAAGGGCGCCAGCGTCGTGCTCTACAAGGACCCGGCGATGCGGCTGAAGCAGTTCTACGCGTGCGCCGACTGGACCGGCTACACGATGGTCAACGCCACCGTGCAGTCGACCAAGAGCGGCGGCCCGCTGGCTGCCGCCTGGGCGACGCTGCACGCGGTGGGCGTCGACGGCTACCGCGATCTCGCGGCGCAGACGCTGCGCGCCACGCAGCGGCTCATCGCGGGGATCGCCGACGTGCCCGGCCTGGCCGTGATGGGCGAGCCGGAGATGGCGCTGGTCGCCATGGCCGCCACGGATGGCGTCGACGTCTTCGAGGTGTGCGACGAGATGGCCTCGCGCGGCTGGTACGTCCAGGCGCAGCTCGGCTACCGCGGCATCCCGGCCAGCATCCACCTGACGCTCACCGCCTCCAGCGACCAGCACGTCGACGCGCTGCTCGAGGACCTCACCCGGTGCGTGGAGATCGCGCGCGCCGCGACGACCGGACTCGACCCGGCGCTGCTCGAGGCGGTCCGCTCGCTCGACCCCGACGAGCTGCCGGACGACGTGCTCGGCACGCTGCTCCCGATGGCCGGCCTCGAGGCCGGGGCAGGACTGCCCGAGCGGATGGCCAGCATCAACGCGCTGCTCGAGGCGATGTCACCGCGGCTGCGTGAGCGGCTGCTCGTCGCCTTCCTGGGCCTGCTGTTCACCCCGTCCGCCGTCGTCCAGGCCCCGTGATCACCGGACGGGACCGCCTGCTGGCCGGGCTGTTCGCACTTCAGCTCGTCGCCGCGGCCGCCTTCGGGCTGGTGCTGGTCAACGGACTGGGCGAGACGACGGAGACGGTGGTCAGCAGCGGTGCAGCCCCAGGAGGCATCGCTTCGCCGCTGCCGTCCGCGAGCGCGGTCGCGGGAGCGGTCGGTACGGCGGGCACCGCCGGTACGGCCGGCAGCGCGGGCACCACGACGACGACCGGCAGCGGCACCCCCACCCAGGTGACCGGCCCTGCGGCGGGCGGTGCGGCGGCGTCCGCGGCGAAGGTGGCCAAGGGCGCGCCGATCAAGATCGGCTCGATCGTGACCCAGACCGGCGCCATCAACTTCGCTGCCAGCGCCCAGGGCACCAAGGCCTACCTCGACCGCGTGAACAAGCAGGGCGGCGTCAACGGGCACAAGATCGTGCTGGACCTGCGCGACGACCAGCTCGACGCGGCCCGCGGCCGGCAGCAGGCGCAGCAGCTGCTCGCCGACGGCGTCTTCGCCTTCGCCGGCTGGCAGGCCCCGCTGACCGAGCAGGACATCGTGCCGTTCCTCGAGCAGAACAAGATCCCGCTGATCGGCGGCTACGGCACGCGCCCGGAGTACAAGTCGCCGTTCGCCTACATCTTCCAGAGCGGCCACTACGGCTTCGAGATGGGGCGCTTCCTCGCGCAGGAGAAGGACGTCACGCGTCCCGGTGTGATCTTCATCGGCGGTGCCGAGGCAGCCAACGCCGCGCAGCGCCAGGCGTACAAGGACGGCGTGAAGGCAGGCGGCAAGACCCTGCGCGACGAGGACATCCAGGTCGTCGACGTCACCAAGGCGTCCTACGACGACGTGGTCACGCAGTTCCGGCTGTCCGGCGTGGACGGCATGGCGACGCTGATCGACCAGACCGCCTACAACCGCCTGCAGCAGTCGATGGACCGGCAGAGCTACCGGCCGGTGCACGTCGCCGACCCGCTGTTCGTCGACCCGACCGTGCGGCAGGGGCCGACCACCGAGGGCACGCTGGTCGCCAGCGACCTGGCCTTCGTGAACAACCCCGCGCCCGAGGTGCAGGACTACGTCAAGACGGTGCGCGCGCAGTTCGGCGCGAAGGCGCAGATCAGCTACCTCGGCCTGGCCGGCTGGACGAGCGCACGGATCCTGACCCTGGCGATCGAGCGCATGGGCGACGACATCACGCGCGACAACCTGCTGAAGGTAATGAACAGCCTGCCCGCGAACAGCGGCGGAGCACTCTCGCCGCCGCTGCGCTTCGGGCCGGGTGCGCACGACATCAACCGGTGCCTTCAGCTCGGCCGGGTCAAGGGCGGCGACGTCGTGCCGTACAAGCCCTACGCCTGCGACGACAAGACCTACGGGTGAGCACCTACCTCGCGATCGCGCTGGGCGGCCTGCCGATCGGGGCGATGTACGCGCTGACCGCGCTCGGCATCGTCATCGTCTACAAGACCTCCCGCGTCTTCAACTTCGCGACCGGCGCGATCGGTCTGGCCTGCGCCTACCTCGCCAGCACCCTGTCCGGGGAGGGGTTGCCGATCCCGCTCGTCATCATCGCGGCGGTGTCCCTCGGCGTGACGATCGGCATCGCGATGGAGGTCAGCGTCCGGCCGGTGCGCAGCACGTTGACCCGCACGATCGTCACCCTGGGCTGGCTGCTGGCCCTGCAGGGAGCCGTCGGTGTCGTCTACGGCACGCAGGTGGCCGACGAGGAGCCGGCGCGCCTGCTCCAGCCGTCGCTGCTGCTCGAGGTCGGCCCCTACATCCTGTCCAAGGACCAGGGGGCCGTCATCGTCATCGCGGCGGGTCTGGTCGCCGCCCTCGCCGCGTTCTTCCGCTACACCGCGCTCGGCACGGCCACCCGAGCCGTCTCGGAGGCACCTGACGCGGCTCGACTGCTGGGCATCCGGGTCGATCGCGTGAACCTCGTCGCCTGGGGCATCGGCGGCGGGATCAGCGGCCTGGCAGGCGTTCTCGTCACCCCGCTGCTCAACAAGCTCGACACCACGACTCTGGTCATCTTCACGGTGCAGGCCCTCGCGGCCGCGCTCGTCGGTCGGCTGTCCTCGCTGCCGCTGACGCTCGCCGGAGGCCTCGGCCTCGGCATGCTCCAGCCGATGGTGGCCCGCTTCGCCTCGCAGGAGTTCCCGAGCGTGCGCGGCACCGACGAGCTGACCGCGCTGGTGGTCGTGCTCGGGGCGCTGCTGCTCTTCCGCCGCGGGGGGCGGCGCGACGTGTCCGCCGGCGGGCTCGCGCCGGTGCCTGTCGCACCACTGCGTCGCGGCCGGTTCGCGCTCGCGACGGGGGCGGGTGTGGTGCTGGCCGCGCTGCTCGTCCCCGTCCTGGTCGACGACGGCGGTGACCTGTCCCGCTTCAACGTCATCCAGACCGCGGTCTGGGGGATGGCGGTGCTGTCCCTGGTGCTGCTCGTCGGCGTCGTCGGCCAGGTGTCGGTGTGCCAGGCGGTCTTCATGGGCGTCGGGGCGTTCGGGACCGGCATCGCGGCGCAGTCGCTGCCGTTCCTGCTGGCCATGCTCGTCGGCGCCGCGATGGCCGCGCTGGTGGCCGTGCTGGTCGGACTGCCGGCGATCCGCCTGGAGCCCCTGGAGCTCGCGATCGCCACGCTGTCGCTGGCCTTCACCGCCGACCGGTTCCTCTACAACTGGGCGCCGCTGGTGAGCCCGGACAACAACCGTCCGGTGCCCCGCCCCGGGTTCGCCGAGCTCGACGGCGCCGACATCGCCGACGGTCAGAGGGCCTACGCATGGCTCGTCCTCGGGCTCTTCCTCGTCGCCGCCTTCGCCGTGGCCTCCCTCCGCCGCGGTCGCACGGGCGCGGCGCTGACGGCGCTGCGCTCCTCCGAGCCGGCGACCGCCGCGATGGGCTTCTCGGTGGTGTCGGTGAAGCTGCGCGGCTTCGCCGCCTCCGGCTTCCTGGCCGGGCTCGCAGGGGCGCTCTACGCAGGCCTGATCGGGAGCGCCTCCGGGGCGCCCTTCGACTTCACCCGTTCCATCACGCTCCTCGCCTACACCGTCATCGTCGGCGTGGGCAGCGTGCCGGGCGCGATCGTCGGCGGGTTCATCGTCACCGCTTCGACGCTGTCGCTCGGCGCGAGCGACGACGTCGCCGACGGCGGCACTGCCAGCGCGGTCACGCTGCTCACCGGCGTCGCGCTCATCGCCGTGGTCGCGGTCCGGGAGAGCGGCGTGCTCCGGCGGAGGCTCAGCAGGCCGTCGGTGGACCTCCCGACGCAGCGCGAGGCGAAGCAGGACGTGAGCGCCTGATGGCGGCGGTCCTCGAGCTGCGCGACGTCGGCGTGCGCTTCGGCGCGTTCGACGCGGTCGACGGCGTCTCGCTCTCCGTGCACGCCGGCGAGGTGGTCGGGCTGATCGGTCCGAACGGCGCGGGCAAGACCGTGACCTTCAACGTGGTCACCGGGCTGCAGCCGGCCACCCGCGGCACGATCCTGCTGGAGGGGCGCGACGTCACGGGCGCCGCTGCGCACGTGCGCACCGCGCTCGGTCTGGCCCGCACGTTCCAGGTCGTGCAGCTGTTCGCGGGCATGACGGTGCTCGAGAACCTCATGGTGGCCGCGCACCGGTTCACCTCCGCCGGGGTCGTCGTCGACGCACTCCGGCTCCCCGGGCGGCGCCGCGCGCTGGACCAGGCGCGCGAGCGTGCGACGGCCGTGCTCGCCTTCCTCGACCTGTCGCACCTGACCGACGTGGAGGCGTCCTCGCTGCCCGTCGGGCAGGCCCGGCTCGTGGAGCTGGCCCGCGCGCTCTGCCTCAAGCCCAAGGTCCTGCTGCTCGACGAGCCGGCGTCCGGGCTCGACCCGGCGGAGACCGCCGACTTCGTCGCGCTGCTGGCCGAGGTCCGCTCCGTGCTCGGGTGCGCCATGCTGCTGGTGGAGCACGACATGGGGGTGGTCATGCCGCTGTGCGACCACCTGGTCGTCATGAACTTCGGGAAGGTCCTCGCCTCGGGTACGCCGGCCGAGGTGCGCGACGACCCCGAGGTCCGCACCGCCTACCTGGGGGCGGTCCCCGCGTGAACGCCTTGCTCGAGGTCCGGAACCTGTCCGTGGCGTACGGCGGGGTCGTCGCCGTGCGCGACGTCTCGCTGTCGGCCGGTCCCGGCGAGGTCGTCGCGATCCTCGGGGCGAACGGCGCCGGCAAGACCACGACCCTGCTCGCCGTCTCAGGGCTCGTGCGCGCCCGCGCCGGCCAGGTGCTGCTCGACGGGCGGTCGCTGCTGGGCGCGGCGCCCGAGGACATCGCGCGGATGGGCGTCGCGCACGTGCCGGCCGGGCGAGGGATCTTCCCCGGGCTGTCGGTCGCGGACAACCTGCGGATGGGCCTCTACGGCGCCGGTCGCGACGGTACGGCCGAGGGCGAGGCGGCGGTGGAGCGGGCGCTGGACCTGTTCCCGATCCTGCGAGAGCGCCGCGTCCAGGCCGCAGGCACGATGTCCGGCGGCCAGCAGCAGCAGCTCGCCATCGCCCGCGCGCTGGTGCAGGCGCCCCGGCTGCTGCTGCTCGACGAGATGTCGATGGGCCTGTCGCCGACCGTGGTGGCGGACCTGTTCGCGATCGTGACCGACCTGCGCAGCGACGGCATCGCCATCGTCATGGTCGAGCAGTTCGTGACGCAGGCGCTGGCCGTCTGTGACAGCGCGGTCGTGCTGGAACAGGGCGTCGTCGTCGCGTCCGGCTCGCCCGAGGAGCTGTCCGGCGACGAGCTGGCAGCCGCCTACCTCGGCGGTGGTCACGCCCCCGCGCAGCGACTTCCAGGTCCGCCGGCCTCGGCCCGCGAACGGCTCGGCGTGCGCTTGGCCGGCTCCGACGTCCGGCGGCTCGAGCGACTGGCTGCCGAGCGGGGGACCACCGTCGACGAGGTCGTCGCCGGACTGCTCGAGAAGGAGCTGCGATGACACCGTCCACCACCGCCCGCGTGGCGCTGGCCGTCGCGGCCGTGCCGGTGGTCCTCGGCGTCGCGGCGGTCCGCCCCGCGCCCGCCCTGGCGGCCGCCCCGGTCTACGACAGCTACAGCCTCACCGCGCTGGCCTCCGGGGTGCGCACCGCGGGCGACGTGGGCGCCTCCGGTGGGCTCGTCACCCTGGACACCGGGTCGGCGCAGGTCAACGCCCGGCTCGACAGCTCACCCTCGGCGGCGGTGCTGGCCGCGCCGTACGAGCCCGGGACGTTGTTCCGCACCGCGGCCGGCCAGGTCAACGCCGGCGCGGGGCAGGTGGTCCTGGACGTACCCGACGCGGAGGCGCAGTTCCCCGGGTCGCAGACCTCGGGCAAGCTCGAGACCGTGCCGCCGGCCGAGGGCGGTCCGGCCTCCTCGCGCGGAGGCGAGGCCAGCGCCGCGGCGGCCGAGCGCTCGGTGAGCGGCTCCGCCACCGGTGAGCGGCTCGTCCTCGCCGGTGCTCTCGAGGTCGGCACCTCGACGACGTCGGTGGAGCTGGTCGCCGATCCTGACGCGGGCACGACGGCGAGTGTCGCCCGCACGACCGTCTCGCGGGTGCTCGTCGGCGGTGTGCTCGAGCTCCGTGACGTCATCGCGGTCGCCGAGATCACGACCCGGGGCGACGTGCACACGCCCAAGGCCAGCCTGTTCGTGGGCGGTGCGAGCGTCGCCGGCCAGGGGGTCGAGATCGCCGACGGGGGCGTGACCGCACTGGGGACGACGCTCGTGCCCGGGCAGACGGTGCGGAGCCTCACCGACCAGGCCAACGCGGCGCTCAAGGCCGCCGGCATCCAGGTCTCGACGATCGGGACGACCGAGACGTCGACAGCGCGCGACGCGACCGCCGACACCGGTGGCGTCGCGATCCGCCTGGTCACCCCTGCTCTGCCGAACGGCATCGCCGGCAACCGGCTGGAGGTCGTTGTCGGGGGCGCCGTCCTGACCGAGACCGATGCGTTGGCCGTCCCGGTCCTCGAACCGCTGCCGGTCGAGGTCCTGCCCCCGGCGCAGGGGTCGTCCTTCGTGCCCCCGAAGACGACCACCACGGTCATCCCCGGTACGCCGGGGATTCCGGGCACCGCGGGGACCGTTCCGGACGACAGCGCGCCTGTCGTCGCCGCACCGCTCACCACCTCGGCCGGCTTCCTCGTCGCAGGGAGGCGGATGCCGGCAGCGGTCGCGCTTGCAGCCTTCGCGGTGTGGCAGTTCCTGTCGCTCGGCACCGCCACGCTCTACGCCGTCGTCGACCGGCGACGCCGCACGGCCCTCGCAGAGGCCCTCGGATGAGTCGCACGACCGCCGGGCCGCTGACCTGCACGACGTGCCGCGCGCCGTACCGCCCTGCACTGACCGGGTGGGCCTGTCCCGTCTGCGACACCCCCGCACCTGGCGCTGAGACGCGGCGCAGCCGTCGGCTGGCCGACGCCGACGACCGACTGCTCGCCATCGTGCTGCTCGCCACGATCGCGAACGTCGTCCTGCTCGGACTGCTGGCCGTCTTCGTGGTGCGCACCTGATGCGGATCGCCGACCTGCAGACGCCCGCCCTGCTCGTCGAGCGCGCTCTGCTCGAGCAGAACCTCGACACGATGTCGGCGGCGCTCCCGGGGCGGCGGCTGCGCCCGCACGTCAAGGCGTTCAAGACGACCGCGCTGGCCCGTCTGATGGCCGAGCGCGGCCACACCGGCTTCACCTGCGCGACGATCCGCGAGGTCGAGGGGATGGCCGCCGCCGGTCTCGGTGCGGACCTGCTGCTGGCCAACGAGGTGCTCGACGCGCGCCGGCTCGGGCTGGTCGTCGCCGGCGGGGCCCGCGTGACGCTGGCCGTCGACAGCGATGCCACCGTCGAGGCCGCCGCGGCAGGCGGGGTGCGTGAGGTCGTCATCGACGTGAACGTCGGGCTGCCGCGGTGCGGCTGCGACCCCGACGATGCCGGCCGGCTGGCCGACTTGGCCCGCGGCCAGGGCCTGGAGGTGCGTGGCGTCATGGGCTATGAGGGTCACGTCATGACGGTCGAGGACCCGGTCGTCAAGCTCCGGCAGGTGCAGGAGTGCATGGAGCGGCTGCTCCACGCGCACGCCGCTGTCGGCGGGGACCTGGTGTCCGCGGGCGGCACCGGCACCTACCGCGAGAACACCTGGGCCAACGAGATCCAGGCCGGCAGCTACTGCCTCATGGACACGGCCTACGCCGCTGCCGGACTGCCCTTCGCGCAGGCGCTGACCGTGCTCGCCCGGGTCATCAGCACGAGCCCGCAGGGCTGGGCCGTCGCCGACCTCGGCCTGAAGTCGCTCGGCATGGACCACGGGAACCCCACCGTGCCAGGCGGTCTGGTGTGGTTCTGCTCCGACGAGCACACGACGTTCAGCGGGCTGGACGTCGCGGTCGGCGACCTCGTGCGCGTCGAGCCGGCGCACGTCGACCCCACGGTCGCGCTGCACGAGTGGATGCACCTGGTCGACGGCGACGACGTGCTGGAGACCTGGCCGGTCGACCTGCGTGGTTGGTAGTGCTTTCTGGGGGTTGACGCGGGAGCAGGACGAGAACACGTTGCGGTTGGCGGCATGTCGCCGTCGTGAGACCGGGGGGTCCCATGTCCATGACCGTGCCACGTCGTGTCAGCGTTCCACAGCAGGCTGACGGCGGGGTCGGTCTGACCATCGACCTCGACGCACCTGCGCCCGCGGTGGCCGCAGCGCCAGAGCGGACCAGGACCGACGGAGCGCGGGACGCCATCCACGTCGGTGCGTGCGCGCTGGCCGGCGTCCTCATCACGATCGGCTTCTGGCTGGACCCGGCCCGCAACATCGATGACAGTGCCGAGCTCGTCGCCGCAGTCGCGGAGGCGCCGAACCGCTTCTACGCCGCCAACCTGATCGCGGCCTTGGGCCTGGTCCTGGTCGCGACAGTCGGTCTGGCCGTGCTGCGCCTGGTGCGAGGCCAGGGCCGGGGCCGGGTGCTGGCCAGTGTCGGAGGCATCCTGCTCATGATCGGTGGGACGGCCGCGGCCACCGGTGTCTTCATGTACGGCTCGGTGATGTCGACCCTCAGCACCACGCAGGATGCTGCGACCGCCGCAGCGGCGGACGAGGCCCTCAGCAACAGCGCGCGCACCGGGCTGACCTTCATGGTCGGCTTCCCGGGAATGATGTTGGGTCTGCTGCTCTGCGCCGCAGCGCTGTTCGTCTCCCGCGCCACACCGCGCTGGGTGCCCGCAGCGCTGGTCCTGGCGGTCGTCGGCATCCTGGCCCTCGGCAGCACCGACCTGGCGCCCGTCGCCAACCTGGCTATGACTGCCGGTCTTGTCGGCATCGGGCTGTCGCTCTGGAAGGCGACCCACCCGGCGGACTAGGCCCCGAGCACCTTGTCGAGATAGGCGTTGGTGAAGCGGCGCTCCGGGTCGAGCCTGTCCCGGAGCGCCGTGAACTCCTCGAATCGCGGATAGCGGTCGCGCAGCTGCTCCGCGCCGAGCGTGTGCAGCTTGCCCCAGTGCGGCCGGCCGGCGACCGTGCCCATCAGCGCCTCGACGGCGTCG
>JBKJQQ010000067.1:0-14096 GCA_046593875.1 Mycobacteriales bacterium
GCTGGCCGGCGGCGGTGGGGTCGGTGGCGACCTCGGCGTCGATCTCGTCGAGGCCGGCGCGACCCACGGCGACGAGCCGGTGCAGCAGGTGCCAGCGGAGCTCGGCGTCGATCGACAGGCCGGCCACGGAACGGGAGCCGTCGAGCAGTCCTGCGAGCAGCGCGAGCTGCTCGTCGGTCGACGCCAGCGAGCCCAGGGTCCGCGCCCAGGCGAGCTGCAGATCGCTGCCCGGCTCGTGGGCGGCCACAGCGTCGAACGCTGACGTCGCGAGGGCCGCGCGTCCGACCGGTGCCCAGGCCGGGTCGGCGAACAGGGTCAGGGCGGACTGGGCCTGCCGCAGCAACGACTGCACGACGCCGATGTCGGTCTCGCCGTCGATGCCCCGCTGGACCAGTGCGACGTAGTCGCGGGCCGGCAGCTCCGCGTCGCGGGTCATGTCCCACGCCGCCGCCCAGCACAGGGCGCGAGGCAGGGAGTCCTCGAAGTCACCGACGTGCTCGACGAGTGTCTTCAGCGACCGGTCATCAAGCCGGATCTTGGAGTACGTCAGATCGTCGTCGTTGACCAGCACCAGGTCCGGCTGCTTGCGACCGACCAGTCCCGGCACGTCGGTCTTGGCACCGACGACGTCGAGCTCCTCGCGGCTGGAGCGGACCAGGGTTCCGTCAACGAGGTCGTAGAGGCCCACGGCCACCCGGTGCGAGCGCAAGGTCGGATGGGTGTCGCTCGCCTCCTGCAGCAGCGAGAAGCTCGTGAACGTCCCGTCGGCGCTCGTCTCGAAAGCTGCGCGCAGGGTGTTGACGCCGGCGGTCTGGAGCCACTCCTGCGACCAGCTCGACAAGTCGCGACCGCTAGCCGTCTCGAGCTCCACCAGCAGGTCGCGCAGCTCGGTGTTGGCGTACTCGTGCTTGACGAAGTAGGTCCGCAGCCCGGACAGGAACGCGTCCTGCCCGACCCACGCCACCAGCTGCTTGAGCACTGAGGCGCCCTTGGCGTAGGTGATGCCGTCGAAGTTGACCTTGACGGCGTCGATGTCGGGAATGTCAGCCGCGATCGGGTGCGTGCTCGGCAACTGGTCTTGGCGGTACGCCCAGGTCTTCTCGGTGTTGGCGAAGGTCGTCCAGCCGCCCTTGTAGCGGGTCGCCTCGACCTGGCACAGCACGGACATGTAGGTGGCGAACGACTCGTTGAGCCACAGGTCGTCCCACCAGCGCATGGTCACGAGGTCGCCGAACCACATGTGCGCCATCTCGTGCAGCACCGTCTCGGCGCGCCGCTCGTACGCCGCGTCGGTCACCTTGGACCGGAAGACGTAGTCCTCGAGGAAGGTGACGGCGCCGGCGTTCTCCATCGCCCCGGCGTTGAACTCCGGCACGAACAGCTGGTCGTACTTGCCGAACGGGTAGCGCACCTCGAACACGCGGTGGAAGAAGTCGAAGCCCTGCCGGGTCGTGGTGAACAGCTCCTCGGCGTCCAGGTGCTGGACCAACGAGGCCCGGCAGTAGATGCCCAGGGGGATGCCGTCGTGCTCGCTGTGCACCGAGGCGTAGGGCCCGGCGACCAGGGCGGTGATGTAGGTCGACATGCGGGGCGTCTCGGCGAAGGTCCAGGTGTCGCCCTCGCGGGCGCTGACGCCGTTGCTGATGCAGACCCAGTCCGACGGCGCGTGCACCGTGAAGCGGAACGTCGCCTTGAGGTCGGGCTGGTCGAAGCACGCGAACATGCGGTGCGCATCGAAGGTCTCGAACTGCGTGTAGAGGTAGACCGAGCCGTCGACCGGGTCGACGAAGCGATGCAGTCCCTCGCCGGTGCGCATGTAGGCGCCGCGGGCGCGGACGACGAGCTCGTTGTCGGCTGCGAGATCGGCGAGCTGCAGCCGGTTGCCGTCGAAGTCGGCGTCGAGGACCGTGCCGTTGAGCACGACCTCCTCGACCTCCGGTGCTGTGAGGTCGAGGTAGGTGCGCGCGCCGGGCTCGTCGCACGCGAAGCGGATCGTCGAGGTGGTCGAGAAGGTGGTGTCCGACCCGTCGGTGAGGTCGAGCTCCACGTCGTACGACGCGACGGTCAGGAGGCGGGCGCGCTCGGCGGCCTCCTCGCGGGTGAGGTTGTTCGGCATCGCGGTGGTCACGCGACTCAGTGTCCCACGCGACGGGCCCGCAGTTCGCTTGCGCGTGCAAGGATCAGCCCATGGCTGACGAGACCACCATCGACTTCTGGTTCGATCCGCTGTGCCCCTGGGCGTGGATCACCTCGCGCTGGGTGCTCGAGGTGGAGGCGGTCCGGCCGGTGCGGATCAGCTGGAACGTCATGAGCCTGGCGGTCCTCAACGACGGCCGCGACCTGCCCGAGCAGTACGTCGAGACGATGCGGCTCGGCTGGGGGCCGGTGCGCGTCTGCATCGCCGCCGAGCAGGCCGGCCACGACCTGCTGCCGCTCTACACGGCCTACGGCGAGCTCCTGCACCACCAGGGCGTCGAGCTGTCCGACACGACCGTGCACGAGCGGGCGCTCAAGGAGGCCGGCCTGCCCGCAGAGCTGGCCGGCGCCGCGACCGACGCGGCGTACGACGAGGCGCTCAAGGCCAGCCACCACCGCGGGATGGACCCGGTCGGCATGGACGTCGGTACGCCGGTCATCCACGTCGACGGCGTCGCCTTCTTCGGCCCGGTCCTGTCGCGCATCCCACGCGGCGAGGACGCGGGGAAGGTCTGGGACGGCGCGCGGCTGCTCGCCGGCTTCCCGCACTTCTCCGAGCTCAAGCGCACCCGCACGGAAGGTCCGCAGTTCGACTGACAGCCCCGGGCTGACGGGTCCACACTGGCCGCCTTCCGAGGGGGTCGCCATGAGCGGGACGTACTGGTCGGTCGAGCACTGCGCCTGGGTGGCGTGCGACGACGAGCCGCAGCTGCACTGGTCGGTGCAGCGCTGCCGCTGGGAGCCGACCGGGCCGGAGGCGGACGCGCTCGGCACCCCCTGGTCGATGTTCCGGGCGCAGCCGAGCGTCGAGGTCCCTCCGCAGCGCGCTCCGCTGCCCCTTCCCGTGGACGCCTGAGCCGCACGTACTGTCGGGGCACCGCCACTCGCAGCCCCGGGAGCACGCCGTGCAGGACAAGTCCGAGTTCTTCATCGCCGGCCAGTGGGTCCCCGCCGAGGGGCGTTCGCCGCTCGCCGTGATCGACCCGGCGAGCGAGGAGCAGATCGCCACCGTCCCCGCCGGCACCGAGGACGACGTCGACCGCGCCGTTGCCGCGGCGCGTACCGCCTTCGCCTCCTGGTCGGTCACGACGCCCTCGTCGCGCGCCGAGCTGCTGTCTGCGGCGGCCGACGCGCTCGAGGCCCGTACCGACGAGATCGCCCTGCTCATCAGCTCCGAGATGGGCACGCCGCTGTCGTTCAGCAAGGCCGTGCAGGTGGGCAACCCGGTGCGGGTTCTGCGGTCCTACGCGCAGCTGCTGTCCGACTACTCGTTCGAGGAGCAGATCGGCAACTCCCTGGTCGTCAAGGAGTCGATCGGGGTCGTCGCCGCCATCACGCCCTGGAACTACCCGCTGCACCAGGTCGTCGCCAAGGTCGCCGCGGCGCTGGCTGCCGGCTGCACCGTGGTGCTGAAGCCGTCCGAGGTCGCGCCCCTGTCGGCCTTCGTCCTTGCCGAGGTCTTCGACCAGATCGGCCTGCCGGCAGGGGTCTTCAACCTCGTGACCGGTCTCGGTCCCGTCGTCGGCGAGGCGCTGGCCGTCCACCCCGACGTCGACATGGTCTCATTCACCGGCTCGACGGCGGCCGGCAAGCGCGTCATGGCCGCCGCCGCCGGCACCGTCAAGAAGGTCTCGCTCGAGCTCGGCGGCAAGAGCGCCTTCGTCGTGCTCGACGACGCCGACCTCGGCAAGGCCGTCAAGGTCGGCCTGGCCAACTGCTTCATCAACGCCGGTCAGACCTGCACCGCGTGGACCCGCATGCTCGTGCCCGCGGCGCAGTACGACACCGCGCTGGACCTCATCCGCGAGGCGGCCGCGAAGTACCCCGTCGGCCCGCCGACCGAGGACAGCACGCGGATCGGCCCGCTCGCGAACGCCAACCAGTACAAGAAGGTCCTGGGCTACATCACGGAGGCGGTCGACGCCGGTGCGACCGTCGTCGTCGGCGGGGTGGAGCGGCCCGAGGGGCTCGACAAGGGCTACTACGTGCAGCCGACCGTGCTGGCGGGCGTCGTGCCCGGCAGCAAGGTCGAGCAGGAGGAGGTCTTCGGACCGGTCCTGGCCGTGATCCCGTACGACTCCGAGGACGAGGCGATCTCGATCGCGAACGGGACGCCGTACGGGCTGGCCGGCGGGGTGTTCTCCGGCGACCAGGAGCGGGCCGTCGCGGTGGCGCGGCGGATGCGCACCGGGATGGTGGACGTCAACGGCGGTCGCTTCAACGTGCTGGCGCCGTTCGGGGGGTACAAGCAGAGCGGGAACGGGCGGGAGCTGGGGGAGTACGGCCTCGAGGAGTTCCTCGAGGTGAAGTCGCTGCAGCTGTAGGTCGCCACCCCGCGATGACCTACCGCATCTGGTCGGGGACGGGCCGCGGGCGTCCACCAGACGGTGACGCTCGCGGTCAGACCACGATGCGCATGGGGGTGCCGAGGGCGTCGACCTCGTCGCCGAGGACCTCGGCCTGGCCGCTTGCCCAGCGATGGGCGGTCATGGCGCACGCGGCGGCGTCGAGCGCGTCGTCGAGGGACGCTGATCCGGGGACGTCCGTGGGCAGGGCGTCGCCGAGGAGCTCCTCGAGCAGCACGATCCGCTGCAGTGCTCCGGCTGCGGTCTTCTTGGAGGCCAGGTCGAGGCAGCCGGCGGCCATGTCGGCGAAGCTCACCTCGGGGTGGCACTCGACGATCCGCTCGTGGACGTGCGGGCCGGCCGCCCGCAGCGCGAGGTCGACCTCGCGGATGCGCGGCACCAGGCCGAAGGCCTGCGCGCTGAGCGACGGCGCCAGGGGCCGGGCCTCGGCGTAGGTCAGGCAGGCCAGCACCTCGCGCGGGGGCGCGGCGAAGACCGACGAGCGGCGCGCGCCGATCCGCCCGCGGGCCAGGTCGTCGCATGCGCGCCGGTGGCCGAGGGCGGGGAGGCCGATCGGCACGTCCAGGGCGATGGCGTCGGCCTCGTACTCCTCGGCCAGCTCGAGCAGCGCCGCCGTGTCGGGGGCTGCGTGCCACGACAGCTCGCCCTCACCGTCGATCATCGCCACCACCCAGGCACCGCCGCGGCAGCCGTCTGCGCCGAGCACCAGGAGGGCGCGCTCGGGGGGCATGCAGCCCAGCCTGCCGCACGGTCTGCGGGAGCCACGACGTCCACCTGGCGGGAGGGGACGTGGAGCTGAGCGTGGCCTACCCCGCACGGGCCTGCGAGGACGGGAGGCGGAAGTCCTGGCTCCCGCCGGCAGCAGGCAGACTGCACCCATGCGCGTGCACCTGGGGTCCGACCACGCCGGTTTCGAGCTCAAGGAGGCGATCGTCGCTCGGCTGACCGAGCTCGGCCACGAGCCCGTCGACCACGGCCCGTCCGAGTACGTCGCGACCGACGACTACCCGCCCTACGTCCTGCGGGCGGCGGAGGGGGCGGCCAAGGATCACGGCAGCCTCGGGGTCGTCCTCGGCGGCTCCGGCAACGGCGAGGCGATCGCGGCCAACAAGGTGCGCGGCGTCCGGTGCGCGCTGGCGTGGAGCGTCGAGACCGCGCAGCTCGGTCGCGAGCACAACGACGCCAACGTCGTCAGCCTCGGTGCGCGCATGCACGACGAGGCCACCGCGCTGAGCATCCTCGAGGCCTTCCTGGGCACGGCCTACAGCGGCGACGAGCGGCACACGCGCCGCATCGGCATGCTGAGCGAGTACGAGACGACGGGCACCCTGCCCCCGACCTAGGAGGAGGTGCCCCCTTGCCCGAGGGGCACACGATCCACCGGCTCGCCCGGGATCACACGCCCCTGCTCGTCGGTCGCGCTGCGCATGCGACCAGCCCGCAGGGGCGCTTCGCGACCGGCGCCGAGATGCTCGACGGGCGGGTGGTCGAGCGCATCCACCCCTACGGCAAGCACCTGTTCTACGAGTTCGAGGGTGAGGTGCTGCTGCACGTCCACCTCGGGCTGTACGGCAGCTGGACCAGGGGTGTCCACCCCGCACCGGTGCCGAAGGGCGCCCTGCGGCTGCGGCTGACCACCAACGACCACTGGCTCGACCTGCGCGGGCCGACCGCGTGCGAGCTGTTCACGCCGGAGGACCGCGACCGGGTGCTGGCCCGGCTCGGCCCGGACCCGCTGCACAAGAAGGCCGACCCGGCGCCGGCGTGGCAACGGATCTCCCGCAGCAGGACGGCCATCGGCGCGCTGCTGATGGACCAGAGCGTGCTGGCCGGGGTCGGCAACGTCTACCGCGCCGAGCTGCTCTACCGCGCCGGGCTGTCGCCGTTCCGGCCCGGGCGCGAGGTGCCGGCGCGGATCTGGGACGGCATGTGGGAGGACCTCAAGGTGCTGCTGCGGGCCGGTGTCCGGCAGGGCCACATCGTCACGACCGAGCGCGAGGACCGCGACCGGCGCAGTGGTCCGGCCAAGCGCGCCGACCGGCACTACGTCTACCGCCGGCACGGCGAGGCCTGCCGGCGCTGCGGCAGCGAGATCCGCACCGAGGTGATGGTGGCGCGCAACCTGTTCTGGTGCCCGGTCTGCCAGCCGGCCTAGAACACCTGCGGGCCGGGTCGTGCACCTCGGCCTGCTGCAACGTGCGCACGGTCACGGTCATGCGGGGATCACGGCGTTCGGCGAACGGCGGCGCCGCTGCTCATCCGGCGCTACCGTGCGCCGGGATGATCACTCCACGGTCCGGCGCGGCTCGCAGCGCGCGCGCTGTGGCGCTGTCGCTCCCGCAGGTGGTCACCCGCCTGCGCCGCCGTCCGCCGTCGGAGCAGCTGGCGCTGCCGGCGCTGGTGCTGCTGGCCGTCGCGATCCCGGTGGCCGGCGAGATCGCCGGGCCGGCGCTGTTCCCGCCGGTCGCGCAGGTGCTTCCGCTGCTCGGCGGCGGGCTGCTGCTGGGCCGCCGCGCGATGCGCCTGCTGTTCACCGCGGTCGGCCTCTGCCTGGTCTACGCGCTGGTCGCCATGGGCCTGGACGCCGTGCGCCCGGGCGCGCTCGTCACCGTCCTGCTCACCGCCGTGGTGGCGTACGAGTTCGTCCGCTCGCGCGAGGAGACCGGGCTGGCGGGCGGCACCGGCGACACGCTGCTGGTCGAGCTCCGCGCCCGGCTGCAGCAGCAGGGGCAGCTCCCGCCGCTCGGTCCCGGCTGGAGCGGCGACGTCGTCGTCCGGCCGGCCGGCGGCGCGCCGTTCGCCGGTGACTTCGTCGTCAGTGCCGTGACCGGCGGGGGTCGCACCCTCGAGCTCGCGCTGGTCGACGTGTCGGGCAAGGGGATCCAGGCAGCCACCCGTGCGCTGCTGCTGTCGGGTGCGCTCGGCGGTCTGCTCGGCTCGCTGCGCTCGGAGGACTTCCTGCCGGCGGCCAACCGCTACCTCGACCGGCAGCAGTGGGACGAGGGCTTCGCGACGGCGGTGCACGTCGTGCTCGACCTGCAGCGCGGCGACTACGCCGTCGAGTCGGCCGGGCACCCGCCCGTGGCGCAGTTCTTCGCGGGCAGCGGGCGCTGGTCGCTGGTGGACGCCGAGGGCCTCGCGCTCGGCCTGGTCCCGGACGTCGCGTACGTCGCCCACCGCGGCCGGCTGGACGTCGGCGACGCGCTGCTGCTCTACACAGACGGGCTGGTCGAGATCCCGGGGCGCGACCTCGCCGTCGGCATCGACAAGCTGCTCGGCGAGGCAGAACGCCTGGTGACCAGCGGTTTCGAGGGCGGGGCCGAGCTGCTGGTGCACCGGGTGGCGGGCGCGGCCAACGACGACCGCGGGCTCGTGCTGCTGTGGCGGACGCGCTAGGCGGGGACCAGCCGTGCCACCGGACGCGGGTCGGTCGCGAGCGCCGCAGGCCGGTCGCGCAGCGCCTGCAGCACCTCCAGGTAGTCCGACCGGCGGACCAGGACCTGGCCGAGGGAGGCGAGGTGCTCGGTCTCCTCCTGGGTGTCGATCAGGCCGATGCCGCCCTCCAGAGCCCGGGCGCACAGCTCGACCAGGGCGACCTTGGAGGCGTCCCGCTCGCGGTGGAACATCGACTCGCCGCAGAACACCGATCCGACGAGGACGCCGTAGAGCCCGCCGACAAGGCGCGCGCCGTCCCAGACCTCCACGCTGTGCGCGCCGCCCGCCTCGTGCAGCTCGCCGTACGCCTGCCGCATCCGCGCCGTGATCCAGGTCCCCTCGTCGCGATCGGCGCAGCTGTCCACCACCTGGCCGAAGGCGGCGTCCACCGTGGTCGTCCAGCCGCACCCGCGCAGCCGCTGCCGGAGCGAGCGGCGCACCACGACCTGGTCGGCCACCAGGACGGCGCGCGGGTCCGGCGAGCACCACGGGACGAGCCCGTCGTTGCCCGGCAGCAGCGGGACCAGGCCGCGCTTGACCAGGCGGCGGGCCTGCCGCTCCAGCGACTGCTCGTAGTCCCCGGACGAGGGCCAGGGGAAGCAGCCGGCGCGGTAGGCCGAGACGAGCGTCGGCGCGTCCAGGGTGCCGCCGAGGGCGACCAGGCTGCGTGGTGCAGCCGCGACGTCCAGGTCGCCGAAGGGGTCGCTCACATCAGCGGAGCTGCGTCAGCGGCCACCAGGTCGGTGCCGAGCCCTCGGCGGTGGCGAGCAGAAGCGCCGCGCTGACGGCGAGCACCGCGACCACGGCGACCGCGCTCGCGGTGCTCGGCGTGCAGAGCACGAGGGCACCGCGCAGCGCGCGCCGCGAGCGGCGGTTGCCGCGTCGGGCCAGCCACACGACCAGCGCGCCGACGATGCCGGTGGCGGCGGCGAGCTCGGGGCCCTCGAGGCCGTCGACGGTCGGGTCGAGCAGGTAGACCAGCCCGGCCGGTGCGCCGCCGGCGACCGCCATCAGCGGCAGGCTCACCAGCAGGTCGCCGAGCGCCGCGAGCAGGTGGAACGGACTCGTCAGGGCGGCGACGAACGGGTCGCGCCGCCGCCCGCCGCGGCGCTCCCGGCGCAGGGCCAGGCGGTCGCTGCCGCGGGCGACGGTGCGCAGCAGCACGATGCCGATCAGCACGACCGCGCCGGTGACGACCGGTACGACCAGAGCGGCGGTGCCGACGAGCGCGAGGGCGGCCGTGCCGGTCGCCAGCACCTGTGCGGTGCGGGCGCCGTGGGGGCGCGGCTCGGGCTCGTGCGCCAGGTCGTCGTGCGCCAGGTCGTCGTACGTCGGCTCGTCGGGGAAGGGATCGGCCCACGGGGGAGCCGGTGCCGTCAGCACCGCGGTCGGCCTCGGCCGCAGCGCAGCGGTCTGCAGCACCGTCGTGGCGTCGACGTCCCGCGGCAGGTGCACCGCGACGGTGCGCTCCTGAGACGCGCCGCCCAGCCGGGCGAGCAGGTCGAGCGAGGACGGCCGGTCCTCGGGCCGGCGCGCCATGGCGGCCTCGACCAGCGGGAGCAGGTTCGGCGGGACCCCGTCGAGGTCGGGCTCGTCGTGCACGATCCGGTAGAGCACGACCTCGGGGCGCCCGGTGCCGTACGGCGGGCGGCCGGTCGCCGCCAGCGCGACCGTTGCGCCCCAGCCGTGGACGTCGGCCGCGGCGGTGACCGCGCCTCCGGTCACCTGCTCCGGCGCGAGGTAGCCGGGGGTGCCCACGACCAGCCCGCTGCGGGTCATGGCGGTGACGTCGGCGGCGGTGGCCAGCCCGAGGTCGATGACCTGCGGCGAGCCGTCCAGCACGAGGACGTTGCCGGGCGTGAGGTCGCGGTGCACGACCCCGGCGCCGTGCATGGTCGCGAGCGCGTCGGCCACGCCGCGGGCCAGCGCGTGCAGTGCGTCGCCCTCGAGCGGACCCTGCTCGAGGACCAGCTCGTCGAGCCGCTGGCCGGGGACGAAGCGCGTCACGAGGTAAGGCGTCTCGGCGTCGACGTCGGCGTCCAGCACCTCGACGAGGTGCGGCCCGCGCACCCGTCGCAGAGCGGCCAGCTCGTGCCGGAAGCGCTGCCGGGCCTCGTCATCGGCCATCGCGTCGCGCAGCACCTTGACCGCGACGGCCCGCTCGTCGGGGGAGACGCCCAGGTAGACCGTCCCCATCCCGCCCTGCCCGAGCCGGCCGAGCAGTCGGTGCGGACCGACGACGGCAGGGTCACCTGGGCGCAGCGGTGCGACGGGCATCGCGTCTCCCCGTGGGCCGGTCGAGCTGGAGGGCCAGGCTAGCCCGGCGGGTAGTGCCGAACGACTGCGCCGCGCGCCCCGAGGCCCCACGATGACGTCGTGCCCGGACCTGCCCACGACGACCTTCGGCGGCTCGCCGTGTGGCTGTCGCGGCGGCGCGAGGTCGACGAGCTGATGGCCGTGCTGACGCAGTACGGCCCGACGGCCAACGACCGCGTGGCCGGTCACCTCGATGCCCTGCAGACGCTGCTCGACGCCGAGCGGGAGGCGTGGGAGCGCTACGCCGCGGGGGCGCCGGCGCTCCCGCAGAAGCCGCTGCCGGCGGTGCTGCCCGAGGACGAGGACGACCCGCCGAACGTCCACTCGCTGTTCGCCGCCCGGCTGGCCCGTCGGAGCTAGCGACGCCGGCGGATCCGGATCGGCCCCTTGGCCGTGGACGGGTCGACGACCGCGCCGCCCTGCACGACCTCCACGTCGCCGGAGGCGACCAGCCGCCGCGCCGCCGCCCTCGCCGGTTCCATCAGCGGGCGCCAGTCCTCACCGCCGACGGCGCGCGCCGCCTCCGACGGGCAGATCGTGGCGCCCCCGGCACGCTGCTCCAGCAGGGCGAGGACGGTCTGCTCCAGGGCCAGGGCGGTGACCGAGACGCCGGCCCGGCGGCAGGCGGCCGAGCACCAGCGGACCTCGTCCCAGTCGCGCTCCCACTTCTTGCGCCACTCGATCGTGCGCCCGCAGGACGCGCAGGTCTTGCTGTCGCCGCGGGCCATGACGGCCAGCCTGGCAGCGCGCGGGGCCGCTTGCCTCTCGGAGGGTCAGATCCCTAGTGCGGCGCATCGCCGCAGTCGACGGCGGGCTGGTGCCGTCCCGGACGGCGACGTCCTGCGCTGCGTCCTCGTCGACGGCCAGCCCTCGGAGCTGGCCGAGGTGTTCGCGGTGAGGGACCCGACCTGCGAGCTGCCGGTGTGCGCTCGAGCACGCTGACGGTCTCACCCCGCTCGTCCGGTCGCACGCCCGCGAGAGGACGGTCGACCTCTCCGCGCCCCCGGCGTTGCCGTCGAGGGTGATCCGCGGCCTCGGAGCCCGAGGGGGAGCCGGGAGGTGGGTGAGCGTCATCCGGATCGGAGATCCGGGGCGCTCGTCCGTTCGCGAGCAGCGCGCGCGAGCAGCCGCAGACCGGTGGGGTAGCGACCCTGGACGAGTGCGAGCAGCCCGTCGACTCCCTGCTGGGTCACCTTGCCCTGGCTGAACATGGGCAGCATCCGGAGCGGCACGTCGGCGACCATGCCGGCCAACGACCCCGCCTGCGCACTGCCCGGCGTGGCGAGTCGTCGGGCTCCTGCTCGGCCCACGCGCAGCAGCAGCCGACCGGCAGGCCATCTGGCGAGGTCGAGCAGCGGTGTGTCCGCGTCGAGTGCCGCCCGACTCGGCGGCAGGTCCGGAGGTAGTGCGCGCCGGAGCACGGCTTCGAACCGGTCGCGACTCAGCGCGCGCGGATCGGGAGGGACTCCGTCCGGCGGAGGCGGCGGCGACACCGATCGCACCAGGACCTGCCCAGCACAGCGGATGTCCCTGGACGAGGCACCGACCCGCACCTGGTGGGCGCCCGGGTCCACGACCCAGCCCTGGGTCTCGACGCTCCACCTGCAGAAGGCGCGGCGGTCGAGCGGCACCGTCACGCGCTGTGCGGCCCCTGCCTGCAGATGGACCTTGCGGAAGCCGCGCAGCTCCAGGGGCGGGCGCCCGACAGCGTCGGACGGCGGCGAGACGTAGACCTGCAGCACCTCTGAGCCGGCGCGCGACCCGGTGTTCACCAGTGTCACCGTGACCTCGATGGCCAGGTCCGGCCGGTCGTCAGCCTCCGAACGCGACAGCTCGAGGTCTTCGTACCGGAACGTCGTGTATCCGAGCCCGTGACCGAAGGGGAAGCGGACCGGACGGTCGAGCGCGTCGTAGTACCTGTAGCCGACGAAGACGCTCTCCCTGTACTCGGTCGAGCGCGGCCCTGCTGGAAGCGCGTCGGCCACGACGTCCTGAAGCCGCAGGGGGTAGGTCTCAGCCAGGCGCCCACCAGGCTCGGCGACGCCCGTGAGGACGTCGCTCAGCGCCCCGCCTGCGGCTTGACCGGCCAGGAAGGGCTGCAGGATCGCCTGCACGTCGTCGGCCCACGGCATCTCGACGGGCGCTCCACTGCTCAGCACGACGACGACGTTCGCGTGAGCCGCCGCCACCGCCTGGACCAGCGCATCGTGCGCGGCCGGCAGCCGCAGGCTGGTCCGGTCGGCGCCCTCTGTCTCAGCGGCCTCAGGAAGGCCGACGAGGACGATGGCCACGTCCGCATCGGCCACTGCGTCGACGGCCTCGGCCAGCGCATCGGCGTCGACCACGTGCCCGTCGTCCGACCAGCCGTGCGCGTAGCGGACGGGGGCGACGAGCACGTCCTCGAGGTCGGCCAGCAGGGCGTCGACCCGCAGTGGCGTCACTGCCGCGCTGCCACCGCCCTGGATCCGAGGCTCGACGGCCAGTGCTCCGACGACGGCGACGGACGCCGACGGTGCGATCGGCAGGGCTGCCCTCTCGTTGCGCAGCAGCACCGTTCCGGCGACGGCGGCGCGACGGGCAAGCGCGTGGTGCTCGACGTCGTCCGGAGGATCCCGGTCGTCCGCGTGCCGGGTGGTGCGGGCGATGAGCCGCAGGACGTTCTCGGCAGCACGGTCGAGCGCCGCCTCCGACAGCTGCCCGGTGCCGGTCGCCCGCACGACGGCGGCGTTCCCCCGGCCCCCGTAGCCCGGCATCTCCAGATCGAGGCCCGCGGCGAGCGCCGCGGCTCGATCCGTCACAGCTCCCCAGTCCGAGAGCACCACGCCGTCGAAGCCCCACTCCTCTCGGAGCACGGTCCCGAGCAGGAAGGGGTTCTCGGTGCAGTGCTGACCGCCCACCTTGTTGTAGGCCGCCATGACGCTCCACGGCCGGGCGTCGCGCACCACCGGCTCCCAGGCGGCCAGGTACATCTCCCTCAGTGCCCGGTCGTCGACGACGACGTCGACGGTGTACCGGCGGAACTCCTGGTTGTTCAGGGCGTAGTGCTTCACGCAGGCGGCGACCCCCGTGCTCTGGACCCCACGCACCCACGCTGCTGCTGCCGTCGCGGACAGCAGCGGGTCCTCCGAGAAGTACTCGAAGTTGCGCCCGCACATCGGACTGCGCTTGAGGTTCATCCCCGGGCCCAGCAGGACCTGGACCCCGCGAGCCCGCGCCTCGCGTCCGAGCGCGACCCCGACCTCACGCACGAGGGCGGGATCCCACGAGCTGCCGAGTGACGTCCCTGTGGGGAAGCACGTGGCGGGCACGTCGTCGCCGAGGGTCAGGCCCGCGTCGTGACGCTGGCGCCGCACGCCGTGCGGACCGTCCGCGAAGCGGATCGACGGGATTCCCAGTCTCGGGACAGCACCCACCGTCCACGCGTCGTTCCCGGCGGTCAGCGCGACCTTCTCGGCCACGCTCAGGCGCCCGAGCACCTCCAGCGGGTCGAAGGCCGGGCCGACCTCCGTCATGACGCCGCAGCCTGTGGCACGAGGGCCCGGCCCGCAACCAGCGGCTGCGCACCATGCCGGGCCACCGCCATCCGGCGGCGGCGAGGACGGACCTGCAGCTCCTGTTGAGCGGGCGACGGGAATCGAACCCGCGTAGCCAGTTTGGAAGACTGGGGCTCTACCATTGAGCTACATCCGCCGGTCGGGATCGGGCCCGTACACCCCGGGAATCCTCGCACAGCGCCAGGACGGCGCCCAATCGGGTCCGCCGGCCCGGGCCACGCGCCGCCAC